>JAQXDW010000103.1 GCA_029251165.1 Myxococcota bacterium | reverse complement strand
TCCTCGAACAGGCTCAGCTGACCGGTCACCAGCTTCTGGAAGCGATTCGGAGCCTCCTCAACCGGCTCGCCATCCAGGAAACCTTGGATGAGCCGCAGCATCCGTGCGCGAGCCTCAGGGTCTCCGACATAGTCCCAGTCCGTCGTCTCGACGACGTAGACGGGAGCCTGCTCGTAGCGCTCCCACAGCGCGTAGTAGCGGCGCCGGAGATCGTTGAGGTACTCCGGCTGGATGGTCTGCTCGGAGTTGATCGCTCGGCCCTTGATCCGATCCATGATGACCGAGGTCGGTGCATCGAGAAAGAGGACAAAGTCTGGACGTGGGATCGAGCCCGAGCTGCTGAGGAGGCTGGCGAACTGGTAGTACAGATCCAGCTCGTGGCCCTTGAGGGTCTGCTCGGCGAACAGCTGGTCCTTCCGAAACAGGTAGTCGGCCACGTAGAACTTGGTGAACAGTCCCGTCTGCTTGAGCCGAAGCTGCTGGGCATAGCGGCTGGCGAGGTAGAACATCTGCGCCGGGAAAGCGAACCGATCTGGATCAGCGTAGAAGCTGGCGAGGAACGGGTTCACATCAGAGGGCTCCAGGACCAGATCCGCACCCCATTCTTCCCGGAGAATCTTGCAGAGGGAGGTCTTCCCGACCCCGATCAGACCTTCGATGACAATGAACCTGGACACAGCAGCTCCTCTCGGCGGCACCTTATCCGATGCGGTGCACGTAGGCTTACAGCCAGCCAATCTCGGCACAGCCCTGCGCAGCCCGTGCGCCCACTGACGAGTCCCTCTCCTCCAGTCAGCAGGCCGCGCATGAGGCCTCCCAAGTGGCGGAGACCGTAACCCTCCTGCGCAGAATGCTGTGGACGGATATGGCCGGTACTCGCGGCAGGAGGGTGTGTGAAGCTGGCGCAGGATGTACTCGTCGGGCTGTTTGTCATCTCGCTGATGTGGTCCGTCGGGCTCGACCTTACCGTCGCCAGCATCCGGTCCGTGTTTCGCACTCCCCGACACCTCCTGGGGGGCCTCGTCGCCGGCTACGTCGTCGTGCCGCTGACCGCCGCAGCAATGATCGTCCTCCTCGACCTCCCCACACCCGTCGCGGCGGGGCTGCTGCTCTGCGCGGCGGCACCGGGTGGTCCGATGGGACCGCTGCTGGTGAAGGGAGCCGGAGCCAGCCTCGCGCTGTCGGTGTCGCTGCTGATGTGTGTGAACGTCATCAACGTGCTCGCCACCCCCGCGACCCTCGGCATTCTCGGCGCAAGCCCCGGCGCCGGTCTCCTCGAAGAGCTGCTCGCGATGGCTGCCACCATCATCGCGTTTCAGGTGATACCGCTCACGGTGGGGCTCCTCCTCTCCGAGCGTCGCCGGACGCTGGCGGAGCGTGCTGCACCCTGGGCGCGCCGGTTCGCGACCTTGATGCTCGTCAGCGTGGTCGTGATGGTCTCTGTAAGCGGAAACGCAGACCTCAGCGTGCTCGGCATCGAGGCGTTCTTCGCGGTTCTCGCGGTGCTGATCGCGGCGTTTGTTGGGGGGTGGTTGCTGGCCGGTGGAACCCGCTCGGAGCGGGCAAGCGTCGGGCTGAGCAACACCATTCGAAGCCAGTCGCTCTCCGTCCTGCTTGCCTCGACCCGCTTCCCAGACCCCCTGACCCTGCTCATCGTGCTGCTCTTCTCGACGGTGATGTTCCCCTTCGGCATCGCCATGGCGGTCGCCAGTCGGCGTATGATCGGCACACCCACACCGGAGGTCAACGATGCTCATCGGACTGTGTGAAGAGGTCGCCCGCAGGGCACAGCATGTCTCCATCAACACCGAGCGGCTGGAGGCAATGGCAGAGGGCGCGCCGGCACACCTCCTCGCCCTGCCCTCCTGGGACGGTCCGGGGATGTTCGAGGGACACGCCGAGGACGTGATCACCTGGCTGATGACGGTCGGGGCGCTGAACTTCTGCTACTTCCCCGAGCCCGGGCAGCCCCGATGGTTCACCCGGGTCAGCGGGAAAGAGGTCGGGGTCGACGACGAGGCATTTGGGGTGCTCGCGGCCATCGGCACAGCGATCAAGAACGGGGTTCCGTTTGGCGACTGGTCCTGGATGCAGCAGATGGACGAGCACGATCTCAGTCCGTACCTCGCACCAGCCAGCGGTGCCGGTCGGCTGCCGATGATGGCGCAGCGGCTGGAGAGCATGCTCGATCTCGCGGGTGCTCGGAAGTTCTTTGGCTCCCCCGCCAGCGTGTTCAGCGCCGCAGAAGGCAGCGCAGCCCGGTTCGTCGCCCTCCTCACCGACGCCGCTCCGATGTGGCGCGATGTCCGCCAGTACGATGAGCTGACCCTGCCGTTCCACAAGCGCGCCTGGCTGTGTGCGGCGATGATCCACGGTCGCTTCCAGCGCGACCCCATCCGGCGGTTTCAGGATCCAGAGGTAGTCCCCGCCTTTGCTGACTACCGGCTGCCCCAGATCCTACGGGGTTCGGGCGTCATGACGCTCTCAGAGACCCTCGCAGACCACATCGATGCCGGGAAGCCCGTCGCAGAGCACAGCCCCGTCGAGGTGGAGCTGCGCGCGGTCACAGTCGCCGCCGCTGCGATGCTTCGCGATCGCATCGCGATCCGAATCCCGGACATCACGATGATGCAGGTCGATCACTTCTTATGGCGCATGGCCGTCAAGGTCTCTGACCAGCTGCCGCCCTTTCACCGAACCCGAACCACGGATTACTGATATGCCTGTAAAGCCCTGGGTCATTGAGTCTGAAGAGACCATCTTCGATGCAAGACTCTTCACCATCGAGCAGATGGTCGCACGGTCCGCAACGCGCCCGGAGATCTCTGGATCGTTCGTGGCCCTGCAGACCGCCAACTGGGTCAACGTCATCGCCCGGACCCCGGCCGGCGACCTCGTGTTCGTCCGGCAGTACCGACACGGAACCAGAGAGCTGACGCTGGAGATCCCCGGTGGCATGGTCGATGAAGGCGAGGCGTACACCGCCGCGGCCGCCCGTGAGCTCATCGAGGAGACCGGCTATGCTGGTGATCCCGGCGTGCTCATCGGGTGCATCGCGCCCAATCCGGCGATTCAGAAGAACAGGCTCGGCACCGTCCTCATCGACAACGCCCGGCTCGTCGCCGGCCAGAGCCCCGACACCCACGAGGAGCTGGACATTCTCACGATTCCCCGCGCGGACGTTCCCGACCGCATCCGATCCGGTGAGATCGACCACGCCCTCGTCATTGCCGCCTTCCACCACCTCACGCTTCGCGGCGAGTAACGATCGAGTAGAGCCATGCCCCCGATTTGCTTCACCATCAACGGCCAGCCACACACCGTCGATACCCTCCCGCCGACCACCACCCTCCTCCAGTACCTCCGGCTCGCTCCCGGGCTGACCGGCACCAAGGAAGGCTGCGCGGAGGGAGACTGCGGAGCCTGCACGGTCGCCCTCCGAGACGGGGATCGCTGGCGCTCAGTCAACGCCTGCCTCATCCCGCTGCCCGCCCTCCAGGGGCTGACCCTTGTCACCGTCGAGGGCCTGGCAGCGGGCGATGTCCTGCACCCCGCTCAGTCCGCGATGGCTGCAGACGGCGGCTCTCAGTGCGGCTACTGTACCCCAGGCTTCGTGATGTCGCTGTTCGAGGCGTGCTACCGCGAGGACCTCGACGAGCAGTGGCGCAGGGACGATCAGATCTGCGGAAACCTCTGCCGGTGCACCGGCTACCGACCGATCCGTGAGGCCCTCGACTTGGTCGCAGGCTGCCGCCCCGCCGACCAGTTCACCGCTCAGCTCGGCACCCCCGACGGCAGTCGGTCGGTCGCATACACCCACGGCGAGCACACCTTCCTCCAGCCGACCACGCTCCCCGCGCTGTGGCAGGCCTTCGCGGAGCACCCCGAGCACCGCATCATCAGCGGCGCGACCGACCTCGGTCTGGAGATCACCAAGCAGGGACGGACCTGGCCTTGCCTCATCTCGCTCTCCGCGCTCCCGCTGGCGACCTACACCACAGATGGGAAGACCATCAGCATCGGCGCGACCCTCACCCTGGCCGATCTGGAGGCCCGCAGCGAGGTCGATCTGCCGCCTCTGGCGCGAATGCTGCGCTACTTCGCCTCCCGTCAGATCAAGCACCGGGGAACCCTCGGCGGAAACCTCTGCAACGCCTCGCCGATCGGCGACATCGCGCCGATCCTGCTCGCGCTGGACGCCTCGGTGGTCCTGCTGTCTGCGGACTGTGAGCGGCGGCTGTCGCTGGAGGACTTCTTCCTCGACTACCGCAAGACCGCGCTTGAGCCCGGAGAGATCCTCGGACGCATCGAGATCCCTGCCATCCGTCCCGGCCAGCGAATATCTGCCTACAAGGTCAGCAAGAGACGCGAGATGGACATCAGCAGCGTGGCTGCGGGCATGTCCGTCACCCTCGATGAGGCTGGCGTCGTCACCGACATCCGGCTGGCCTACGGCGGCATGGCAGCGACCACGAAGCGCGCCGCCCATGCGGAGGCTGCCTTGATGGGACACCCATGGACCGAGGAGGCCGTCGAGGCTGCTGCTGAGCGGCTCGCCGCAGACTTCACCCCGATGTCCGACCACCGGGGCAGCGCCTGGTATCGAGAGACCGTGGCCGCCAACCTGCTGCGCGGCTTCTTCGAAGAGACAAAGGACACCGCGCTTCCCGACCTGCCGCTCCATCCATCGGGCACCGTGCTTGGAGGTGCCCGATGAGCGCCGTTGGACGCCCTGCTGCGCACGAGTCTGCGCGTCTCCACGTCACCGGAGCCGCCACATACGTCGACGACATGCTCCCTCCTGCCGGCACCTTGTACGCCGCGCCGGTGCCTGCCCCCCATGCCCGGGCCCGGATCACAGCCCGCTCAGCTCAGGCCGCACTCGCCCTGCCTGGGGTGGTCGCGGTGTACTTCCACACCGACATCCCGGGCAAGAACCGGATCGGTCCCATCGTCCACGACGAGCCCCTGCTGGCAGAGGATGAGGTGTCCTTCCGGGGTCAGGCGGTCGCGCTCGTGCTCGCGAAGACCGAGGCCATCGCCCGCGCTGCGATTGATGCTGTCGAGATCGACTACGCCCCGCTTGAGCCCGTCGTGACCATCGCCGAGGCGATCGCGGCGGATCAGTTCCACGGTGAGCCCCACACCATCGCCCGGGGCGATCTCGACGCCGGGATGGCCGGCGCGGCTGAGATCGTCTCCGGCACCATCGCCAGCGGCGGCCAGGATCACTTCTACTTAGAGACCCAGGCTGCCTTTGCCCTGCCCGGCGAGTCTGGAACCTTCACCGTCTACTCCTCCACCCAGCATCCCACGGAGATCCAGAACATCTCGGCGGAGATCTTGGGGATCAGCGCCCACCGGGTGACCTGCCAGGTTCCCCGACTCGGAGGTGGATTTGGCGGCAAGGAGAGCCAGGCATCCGCGACCGCTGCGTTCGCCGCGCTGGGAGCCTTTCACACCGGCCGACCGGTCAAGATTCGCCTGGATCGTGACCAGGACATGACCCAGACCGGCAAGCGGCATCCGTTCTGGTCCCGCTATCGGGTCGGCTTCGGAGCGGACGGACGCATCGTGGGTGTCGAGGCAGAGCTGTTCAGCGACGGCGGCTGGAGCACCGATCTGTCCCTGCCGGTGCTCGATCGGGCACTGTTCCACGTCGACAACGCCTACTTCCTCCCTGCAGTCCGGATCGTGGGTCGGGTCTGCAAGACCAACCTCCCATCGAATACGGCCTTCCGAGGCTTCGGAGGGCCGCAGGGCATGCTGGTCCTCGAGGAGGCCATCAACCGCTACGCCGAGCGCATCGGAGCGGATCCTGCGGAGGTGCGGTCGCGGAGCTACTACGGTGCCGCCCCTCGAGACCGCGCGCCCTACGGCCAGCTCGTCCCCGAGAGTCGCTCGCAGCGCATCTGGGAGGCCCAGTCTGAGGCCTACACGGCGAGACGGAGTGCAGTCGAGACCTTCAACAAAACATCCCGGTACATCAAGCGCGGGGTCGGCTATCAGCCGGTGAAGTTCGGCATCTCGTTCACCAACGCCATGCTCAACCAGGCCGGCGCGCTGGTCCTCATCTACGCCGATGGCTCCGTGCAGCTCAACCACGGCGGCACCGAGATGGGCCAGGGGCTGTACACCAAGATGATCGCGGTGGCTGCAGACATCCTCGGCGTCCCGGTCGAATCGGTCCGTCAGATGCCGACCAACACCGAGAAGGTTCCCAACACCTCAGCTACAGCGGCTTCATCGGGTACCGATCTCAACGGCGCTGCGGTCGCAGACGCCTGCACAACGCTGCGCCAGCGGCTGTCCACGGTGGCCGCGACGATGCTCGGGGTCGAGCCAGAGACGCTGGTCTTTGCAGACGGCATGATCTCCTCGGGCGAGCAGCACGTGGCGTTCTCGAAGGTCACCCTCCAGGCTTGGATCCGGCGGGTCTCGCTTGCTGCGACGGGCTTCTACGCCACACCCGGTGTCACCTATGACCACGCCTCTGGCTCCGGGACCCCGTTCTTCTACTTCGCCTACGGCGGCAGCATCACCGAGGTCGAGGTCAACGGACTGACCGGTGAGCACCGCATCCTCGCGGCAGACATTCTCCACGATGTCGGCGACTCTCTGGTTCCCAACATCGATCGCGGCCAGATCGAGGGAGCGTATGTCCAGGGCGTCGGTTGGCTGACGAGCGAGGAGGTGCTGTTCTCGGACTCTGGTCGCCTTCTCACCCACGGTCCCTCGACCTACAAGATTCCAGCTGCTGGAGATGCCCCGCTCGACTTCACGGTGTCGCTGCTCGACGATGCCTGCGAGGACAAGGTCATCGGAGGAAGCAAGGCGGTGGGTGAGCCACCGTTTATGCACGGGATCTCGGCCCTCACCGCGCTGAGGCATGCCATCGCATCCTTCGGCGAGCCCAGACAGGAGGTGAGCCTCATGATCCCAGCGACGCCAGAGGCGATCCTCCGTGCGGTCACCGCAGCCCGCAGGTCGGAGAGCACCTGATGCTGCTCCTCCTGCTCGCCTGCAGTGCCGATCTGGCGCTGACCATTGCGAATGGCAGCCATCCAAGAGACGGTCGCGAAGAAAGTCCCGTTCACCAGTGACGCTCTGGGGGTCGCGACCGTCTCGCTGACCGAGCCTGGGGTCAGCCTGCCCGGAGCCGAGCGGGTCTACCTCAGCGTCAGCACCAGCCTCTCCTGGCGAGCGAACCCGGTCAGCGTGACCATCGCAGAGCTGAGCGGCGTGTCCGATGCAGAGAGTACAGAGGATGCCATCGAGCAGACGCTCACCGTCCTCGCTCGGGCCGCTGCAAGCACCCGAGCAGCCTCCACCCACAGCGCCGAAGGTCAAGCCGGTATCGAGGGCCGTCTGCACTATGACGGTGGCGCCTTCTACCTCAACGAGACCACCATCACCCAGCTGATGCTCGCAGCGGTCGATGACGAGAAGAACGCGCTGGCCCGAGACCTCATCGAGCCGCCGCTGACAGCGACCCTCGACAGGGTGGTCTACACCCTCAGCGACGACGTCCAGCAGAGGGCCGCCCGATACATCATCAAGGACATCGCCGCAGTCGAGGCCGGCCTCCAGCTCACCCTCGGGCTAGCCCGAGTAGCTCAGGGACAGTCCGTAGAGCCGGGCGGAGAGAGCGCGGTCCAGGGGATCGCGACCGGTCGTGCCCCGTCCGTGCTCCAGGCCAGCATCGCCCAGGCTGCATTGGCCCGGTCCTGGTAGCGAACCTCGATCCGATACGTTCCCGGCGCGACCGGCTCCGCTGAGGCGGCAATCGCCCGAGCACCGACGGTCGGATTCTCCACGACAGGAACCCCGTCGAGCCAGATGGTCATGCCGTCGTCAGCACCAGCGATCACAGTCCGCGGCGTGTTCAGGGTCAGGCACCCCTGCCAGCGCGCCGAGAAGCCATCAACCGGAAGCCCAGCAGCCGGCGCGCTCTCCTGCCAGTGAAAGTTGACCATCGCATCGATGCGCTCCACCGCAACGCCAGGTGCAGTGTAGGTCGCCAGCAGACCATCACCCGGACCGGGGGGGGCGTCTGGGAGGGCCTCGAACAAGACCAGGGCGCGGTCAGCGTCCAGCGGGAAGCGCATCCGCCGGGCGTACAGCCCGCTGTCTCGCATCTTGTCACGGAGCGGCTGCTGGAGGGCCAGCATCTGCGGGTTCTTCCAGGCACTGAGATCGTTGAGCAGGACGAACCGAGGGAGCTCCGCGAGGACATACTCGGGGTACGACAGGTCATCACGACCAGACAGTCCTGAGATCACCGGATCGATGAGGCCGAGCAGATCGGTGATGGGGAGCTTGGAGTAGTAGCCGATGGCACCGATCTCATTGACGACCACCCGATCTCCATCGCGCCCATTCTCAGCGAGCCACTCCCCGATCACGGCGTGGCTGCGGCTGTGGTTGGCGGGATTGAGGCCCGCACCGCTCCGGAGCGTTCCCGCACCGACGGTCGTCGTCCAGAGTCCCGGAAGCAGGCTGAGCCCGAGAGTCAAGAGTGCAAGCGAGCGCCACCGACCTGATGCATCCGCACCAGCAGCCATCAAGACCACGACCGCAGGAAGCGCCGGTAGACAGAAGCGACCGAACGCCATCCAGTCATCACCAGCATACAAGCAGAACACCCCGGCACAGAAGACCATCGTGAGCAGCGGGAGGACCGCCACGGGAGACCGGCGGACGGCTGGAATCACCAAGAGCAGCGGCAGACCGACAGCGAGCTGCTGGCGAACAAAGAGGCCGGCATAGCGAAAGGTGAACGGTATGTTGTCGGCCATCACCGACCAAGGAGACGCCTGATCACCGATCTTGGCGTGGAAGGTGTTGGGGAGAAGACTGCCGAAGTACTCAAGGCGAAGCAGGGCGAGGCTGCCGAGCGTGAAGACGGGGAGCAGCAGGACCGGCAGACTTCGCCACCGCCTGTGGGCAAGAACCCAGACGACGACCGGGAGAATGTAGAGGATTCCCTCGGGACGAGTGACCGCCGCAGCAGCAGCGCAGAGTCCAGCACCGAGCGGGCTACCCGCGAGGAGAAAGGCCGCCATCCAGGCCAGCTCACAGAGCAGGAGCGGCGTCATTCCGGCGCTGGCGTAGAACACCACACCAGCACTGGTGGTCAGCCAGAGCCCGGCGAGCATCGAGGCCAGTCGGCTGAGGCCAAGTCGTCGGCAGGAGTCGAGGACACCCAGGAGTGCTCCGACAGCCGCGAGGGTGCCGAGAAGCTTACCGCCGACGGGTGCGGAGATCCCCAGCAGCGTGAGCACAGCCAGCAGCAGGACCCAGAGGGGGTTTGAGAATCCCTCAACACGCTCTCCAGGGTTGAACACAAGTCCGACACCAGCCGCGAGGTTTTCGGCGTATCGATAGGAAATGTAGGCGTCATCGAGGGTCACATCGGCGAGCGCCAGGGCACCAACGGCGAGCGGCAGGAGGCAGAGGAGGAACACTCCGATCCGGCTGAGGTTCTGTGACTGCTGGGGTATCGCCTGGATGATGCCTCCTCCGGCAGACAGTCGTAGCACAGGCGCGAAGTCACCTTAAGCCGATGTGGTACCAAGCCAGCGCCCGCAGGGCGCGAGCGCGGGGTGGACTCAGAGGAATGGAGCCTGCGAAGGCGTTGGGTTTGGGGAACAATGAAATCAGCATTATGTTAATAAATGGAATATTATCTGCATCCCCAGATCCGGCTATTGGGCTGCCCCTCCTACTCGCGACGTCGCAGACCCTTGCTGGTCGCATGCGATCCGAGGCCTCCCTCCCCTCTTCCCAGACACCACGGCAGCAGCCTGGTGATGTTTCGCGCGTCATCAATCCCGCGATGGTGGTTGCCCACGAGGGGGATCCCGACCTCTTGAAGCGCGGCCTTCATCCCGAACCGCTTCTGGCTGGAGCGGGTCGCTGAGAACGCTCGCTTGAGGTTGAGGTGATCGGAGCGAAGCGGGAGGCGAACTCCGTGCATCTGTGCATCACGCGACAGCTGGTGCCAGTCATAGTCTCCCCAGGAGCAGAACCGAGGAGTGCGGTGGTCGAGGAACTTCCCGAGGGCTGCGATGGCCTCGGGGAAGCGCGGAGCAGCATCCACGTCGGCCTGGGTGATGCTGGTCAGGCCGATGCAGAACGCGGTGAGCTGGGTCCGACGGATCGGCTTGATGAAGGTCTGAAATTCATCCAACGGCTGGAGGGTTCGGCCATCGACATAGACAGCCCCGATCTCGATCGTCTCCATCAACGCCCGGGGAAAGCCGACCCGGTCGCAGGTCGCCTCTAAGTCAACGACGAGGTAGTCTCGTGACTGCTCCATGGTGTCCTCCTTCTCTGGGGTGCATCCCAGCTGAGATGTGTGAAGCGTAGGGCAGAAGTAATGAACCAGCCCGGACAGAATCTCGGACAGCCGGCTTTAGACTGGGGCAGCTACCTCGATCTCCTCATCTCGGAGCGCGGCTCTCTGGCTGCAGTCGCTGCACACCTCGCCGCGCAGCGCGGGTTCACGGAGAGCACCGAGAGCATCGAGCGAGGGCTGCGGCGTCTCCGCGCCCGGACCTCTCACGACGGGGGAGTCTGGGGACGGCGGGTGCTGCGGGTGTTCGGGCTGCCGAGCAGCGTCCACGATCGGATCCGCTGGATGGGTCAGTACCACTCCCGGTTCAGCGACCTTCCGACTTCGCTGTGCCTGGAGCTGATTCGCCCATGGTGCCGTCCGCCGATCAGCGCGTCGACCTCACGAATATGGCTCCACCTCGGGCTCGGCAGCATCGCGCTGCGTCAGCGGGATCGAGACACCGCCGCTGAGCACATCGCTCAGGCTGCAGCGGTCGGCCTCCAGGCTCCCCTCGCTGCGCGCATTGAGCTGGCGCTGGTGCGCTCCTTCCTGGTCAGCCTGAGAGACGATGCTGCTGGGCTTCGGCTCCTGGAAGAAGCGGAGGCGCTGCTGGAGGGCGGTCCCCTTTCCGCTGCTGACCGCGCCTGCCTCACCGCACGACTCATCGACCAGCAGGCCTATCGGCTCAACAAGCCTCGCGACGGCTCGCCGCCGGATCACCGCATGGCCCACGCCCTCTACAGCGCCATCCCGACTCAGAATGCACCGCCGTTTGCGCTGTGTCGACGCGAGAACGGGCTGGGCTGGTCGCGGCTGAGGCTGGGGGACCAGGCGGCGGCGGTGGTGCATGCGAGAGCAAGCGTTGCGCATGCCGGAGACAGCGGCTCGATGCGGCTGCGGGCGATGGCGCTCAACCTCCTGGCGGTGGTGCTGGAGGGCGAGGCTGCCAGTGACGCGAGGCGACGGGCAGTCGGGATCGCACGGCGGCTGGAGGACGAGGCCCTCCAGGTTCGGCTCACGCGCTGACCCGGACCTCCTCTGCTGGCAGCTCCTCGAGCCGATAGCGATCTCCGGTGTCGAGGTCGACCATCCAGGCCGTCACGCCGTCTTCTTCGAGGATGAATCGAGGAAAGTCCGGATCGGGATTGTCGAGCCAGCAGCCCTTCTCCAGCGCCCAGACCTGGTAGCTCCAGGACAGATCCTCTGAGAAGATCGCGAGGAGCCCCTCACCGTCGACACCGATGAGGGTCTTGCCCTTCGTGTCGATGGTCTGCAGGACTGCACCATCATCGCGACGAATGATGACGGTCTGCTCAGTGCTATCGAGCACCAGACGCTCTGGGAGACCGGGCATGGTCAGCCACCCGACGGTCGGCAGGTGAGCCCCCTCGAGGATGCGGTGAATGTTGGTGACCGGGGCAAGATGCAGGTGCTTGAGCGACACGGCGAACCTCCTGGACGCTGTACACCTGATCTACGCTCCAGGGCTGAAATTACTACAGCCACAGAGGACACAAAATGTCCGATAATTCACCTATTGCCATGTCAATGGTCGACCTTAGCTCCCGCCTCAACCCACGCAGCGATTACGGCACGCTCGGAATCCTTCATGTTCGTGAGGTTGCCCAGCGGCATCATGCGGGTGTCTACGGACTGGGTCTTGATGGCGGAGGCATGTCGGGCGATCTCCTCCGGCGTCTCCAGCACGACATCCTTGGGGGGTGCGACAACAGAGGGGTGGGTCGGCTGCTGTGCATGACAGGGGGTGCAGCGCTGCGTGATGATGGTGTGCACCTCCGCGAACGCGACCGCCTCGGCAGGAAGCTCGATCGGCTCCGGCGCGCTGACAACTGCCAGGCTGACGATACCGACCGCCGCGACCGGGAGGATCCAGACGTTCTTCTTGCCCTTGCCACGGAGATTGAACCAGTGGCGCACCCCAGCGCCCAGCAGGGCGATCGCGGCGAGCACTGCCCAGGCATGCTCGTGACCGAAGGTGATCGGGTAGTGGTTGCTGACCATGATGAACAGCACTGGAAGGGTCATGTAGTTGTTGTGCAGGCTGCGCAGGGCGCCCCGACGACCGCCGTCTGGATCCGGCTCCTTGCCCGCCTCCATGGCATCCACCATCTCCCGCTGTCCAGGGATGATGACGAAGAAGACGTTCAGGGCCATGCAGGTTCCCAGGAGCGCGCCGACGTGGATGTAGGCCGCTCGGGGACTGAGGAACTGGCTGAGCCCATAGGCCACCGCTGTCGTCAGCAAGAAGCCGACGACAGTGAAGGCGACTGGCTGCTTGTGGAGCGGGGAGCGACACATCATGTCGTAGACCAGCCAGCCGACCACCAGGGTCCCGACCCCCAGGCCGATGCCGGCACCCGCAGAGATGTCTGAGACGGACGGATCCAGCAGGAAGCGATCCGCACCCAGGTAGTAGACAATGGTCAGCAGGCAGATGCCGCTGATCCAGGTGAAGTACGCCTCATACTTGAACCAGTGCAGGGTCTCGGGGAGCTGCCCGGGCGAGACCTGAAACTTGCGGACCTGGTAGAACCCTCCGCCGTGGACGCTCCACACCTCCCCCTTCACCCCTTCTCCGGTGTCGACCTTGGGGGGACGGATGTTGTTGTTGAGCCAATTGAAGTAGAACGAGGTCCCGATCCAGCCCGCACCGACGACGATGTGGAACCAGCGCGCCAGTAGATTGAGCCAGTCGCTCAGGTAGGGATCGATCATCTTGGTCGCCTCTGGGGAATAGACCTACTGACCTATCCTGTCAGGCCGGGAGCCTCCAATGCTCCTCGGCTTCACCATGGCAGGAACTGCTTCGGCCCCAGAAGAAGGAGGGCGTGGCTGGTAGTCTCTTGGCGACTGACGATAGTATCGCCCGACCTCTCGCCCGAGCCGAGCCCATGGCCACTCTCTACAGCCGCCGCGTCCTCACACCGGAGGGACTTCGGCCCGCCGCCGTCGTCCTCGACGGCTCGCGAATTGCCGCAGTCCTCGACGCCCCCAGCGGTCCTGCACAGGATCTCGGCGATGCCGTCCTCATGCCGGGCCTCATCGACTCTCATGTCCATGTCAACGAGCCCGGTCGCACAGCGTGGGAGGGCTTCGAGACGGCCACACAGGCCGCCGCTGCCGGCGGGGTGACGACCATGGTCGACATGCCGCTGAACGCGTCTCCGGTGACCACCTCCCTCGATGCCCTGCACCAGAAGCTCGCCGTCGCAGCGGACAAGCTCTGGGTAGACTGCGGCTTCTGGGGCGGAGTCGTGCCAGGCAACGCTCCGGAGCTGGCGGCGATGGCTGCTGCCGGTGTCATGGGCTTTAAGTGCTTCCTGTGCCACTCCGGCATCGATGACTTCCCCAACGTCACGCGCAGTGACCTCACCGCTGCGATGCCAATCCTGAGAGACGCGGGAGTCCCGCTGCTGGTCCATGCCGAGCTGGAGCAGCCCATCGCCGAGGCCCTCACCGACGCCGACCCCCGCGCCTACCTCAGCTACCTGCACTCTCGCCCCCGCGCGTTCGAGGATGCTGCGGTCGCGATGGTCATCGCGCTGGTCGAGGAGACGGGCTGTCCTGCGCACATCGTTCACCTCTCCTCCGCCACGGCCCTGCCCCTCATCGCTGCCGCAAAGGCTCGCGGGCTGCCGCTGACGGTAGAGACCTGCCCCCACTACCTCTGCCTCACTGCAGAGGAGATCCCAGACGGGGCCACCCAGTTCAAGTGCGCTCCGCCCATTCGTCCATCGGAGAACCGAGAGGCACTGTGGAGGGGGCTGCTGGATGGCACCATCGATCTGGTGGTCTCTGACCACTCTCCCTGCATCCCTGGCCTCAAGCTCCTCGACACCGGAGACTTCCTGTCGGCCTGGGGCGGCATCGCCTCGCTGCAGCTCGGGCTGTCCAGCATCTGGACCGAGGCCAGTCGCCGGGGTGCGACCATCGCGCAGGTGTCTCGGTGGATGACCACCGCACCCGCCGCGCTGCTCGGACTGACCGACCGCGGGGCAATCTCACCGGGGATGCGCGCCGATCTTGTCGCCTGGCAGCCGCAGACCCCGATCACCATCACCGCCGAGCAGATCCTGCACCGCCACAAGCTGACTCCTTACCTCGGCCACACCCAGCAGGGTGTGGTCACCGACACCTGGGTCGGCGGCTCGGCAGTGGTGGCCGCGGGGCAGCTCCAGGAGCCGGCGGGACACATCTTGAGGAGAACACCATGAGCGAGATCTCGGCCTTCAGCGGCCTCGTGGACCTGGCCCGAGACGGCACCGTCCTCGGCAGCAGCGATGACTTCTTCGCTGAGGCCAGCCGCCTCCTTCTGCCCGAAGCGCCGGTCTTCATTCCCGGCAAGTACACCGAGCGCGGCAAGTGGATGGACGGCTGGGAGAGTCGCCGCCGTCGGGTGCCCGGGCACGACTGGGCGATCATCGCGCTGGGCCTGCCCGGTGTGGTGCGCGGCGTGGACATCAACACCGCACACTTCCTCGGAAACCACCCACCATTTGCCTCCATCGAGGGCTGCACCGCGCCGGCAGATGCCACCCTCTCCCACCTCCTCGACGCCGCTGTGTGGACCGAGATCCTTCCGGAGACCGCACTGCAGCGCGGCTCACACAACCTCGCCGCGGTCCGCTCTTCCGAGAGCTACACCCACCTTCGGCTGCGGATCTACCCTGCGGGTGGTGTGGCACGGCTGCGGGTCTACGGGACGCCGGTCACGGCGGCTGCGGGCGCTGAGATCGATCTTGCCGGACTCGCCCAGGGGGGCCGAGCGCTGGCCTGCTCGGACATGTTCTTCTCTCCGATGAACAACCTCCTCCGCGCCGAGGAGCCAGAGAACATGGGCGCGGGCTGGGAGACCCGCCGGAGCCGACCGCCTGGCGATGACTGGGTGATCCTCGCGCTGGGACAGACTGGACGGCTCGCCGCGCTGACCGTCGGCACCCTCCACTTCAAGGGCAACTACCCCGACCGGTGCAGCATCGAGGCCATCCGATGGCCCGGTGCGCCGGCACATGCCCTCATCGAGAGCCCAGACTGGACACCGATCGTCTCGCAGACCCCGCTGCGGGCCCACCACAACCACCGCCTCCCGGTCGCTGACGGCGGGCCATGGACCCACCTGCGGCTGCGCATCTTTCCCGACGGCGGCATCTCTCGGCTTCGGGCCTGGGGAGTCCCTGCAGCGGATCTCCCCGAAGACACCCTGCTCGCATCGATCAACGACGCCTCCTCAGCAGAAGCCCGCGCCCTGCTGGGGCGCTGCTGCGGGGCGCGTCGCTGGATCGACGCGATGGTCGCCGCCCGACCGTTCGTCAGCAGGGCCCACCTCCACGGCACCGCGGCGGTTGCCTGGTGGCGACTGGCCCCCTCCGACTGGCGAGAGGCGTTCACCCACCACCCCCGCATCGGGGCCGATCAGGCGAAGCTGCGCGAGAAGTTCGCCGCCACTGCGGACTGGTCTGCTGGCGAGCAGGCCGGGGTCCAGGGCGCCTCAGAGCAGACCATCGCGGAGCTCTCCGGCGCCAACATTGCCTATGAGGCACGATACGGTCACATCTTCATCGTCTGCGCCAGCGGGCTGACCGCAGGAGAGATGCTCGACCGCCTCAACGCTCGGATGCACAACGAGCCGCACATCGAGCTGGCGCGTGCCGCTGGTGAGCAGGCGAAGATCACCCGAATCCGACTGGAGAAGCTGAGCCAATGAGCGCCATCACCACCCACGTCCTCGACACCGCACGCGGCTGCCCCGCTGCGGGAATTCCCGTCACCTTAGAGCGCCTCGACGGCGACTGGCAGGCGGCCGGATCGGGCACCACGAACGCCGATGGCCGCGTCGCCGACCTGCTCGCCCCAGGCAACATCCCGACCGGGACCTGGCGAATCACCTTCGACCTGAGCGACTATCAGGAAGGCTTCTACCCCTACGCTGCGATCGCCTTCCGAGTCGAAGACGGCACCGCGCACTACCACGTCCCGCTGCTGCTGAGTCCCTACGGCTACTCGACCTACCGGGGGAGCTGAGCGAGAGCGCTCAGTGACCCTGCAAGCATCGTGAGGCGGACCGCTACTCAGCAGAGAAGCTGAGCTGTGCGCCCTCGGCGAGCTGATCGTGGGTGAGCGCAAACCGCTCCAGCTCGACGCCGTCGAGGTAGACCGTCTCGGCCGCTTCACCTCGGGTAATCTCCAGGGGCTGCTCGCCGCCGATGTCCAGTGAGATGGCATCGAATGCTGGCGCTGAGAGCAGGTAGCGATCGGTTCCGGCCAGCGGATAGAAGCCCATCGCGGCGAAGACATACCACGCAGCGAGGGTGCCGCCGTCGTCGTTGCCATCGATGCCGTCGGGGTTCTCGGAGTACTCATTGTCCATGATCCACCGCAGCCACTTCTGAGCGAGATCGGGACGACCGACCGCAGAGTAGAGCCAGGCCGTGTGCAGACCCGGCTCGTTGCCATGCCAGTACCAAGAGCTGGGCACGCCGATCACACCCTCCGATTCCTCGACCGCGATGAGGTTCTCGTCAAACAGCTCATTGAGCCGATCAATCACAACCGCCTCGCCGCCCATCGCCGCCGTGAGTCCCTCAGGATCATGGGGCACCAGCCAGCGATACTGCCGGGCGTTGCCCTCCGTGTAGGCATCATCCCAGGCCCCCTCGCTGTCGATCTCGATGAACGCACCGTCCATCGTGCGGGCGTGAAAGTAGCCGGTCTCGCTGTTGTAGTGGTTGATCCAGAACCCGGCACGCTCCAGGAGGTAGGCGGCGCGCTCCGGCTCGCCGAGGGCCTCCTCCAGGGTGCCGAGCGCATGGTCCGAGATGGCGACCTCCTGGGTCCAGGCGACCGACCGGCTGGTGACCTCCTCGACGGGGTGGTAGCCGTAGGCGTCATAGGTCGCGACGTCTGGACGCCAGCCGTACTCTGGATCGAGCGCACCGGAGGCGATCTCCCAGCCGACCTGTCGGAGGGTGTCGACGTCGAAGTCGGTGATGCCCTTGAGGTATGCCTCGGCAAAGACGATGCTCCCCGGAGTGCCCAGCATCGCCCCGCCGTCCCAGTTTGCAAGGGGCCAGCGGGGAATGCTGCCGCCCTCCCGAGCCATCGCTGCGAGAGAGTCCAGCATGTCCGCGTGCCGGTCAGGCCACAGCAGGGTGTACAGCGGATGCGCAGTCCGGTAGGTGTCCCACAGGGAGAAGTCGGTGTAGTACCCCCCCCAGTCAGCCGTGTGGATTTCGTCGTCGAAGCCTCGGTACCGACCATCTGTATCCGAGAACAGGGTCGGCATCTGGGCCGCCTTGTAGAGGCTGGAGGCAAACACCGTGCGGTCATACTCGCTGCCCCCCCAGACGGTCACTGGAGAGAGAAAGTCTTCCCAGTCAGACTCCGCCAGGGCGATGCCAGCCTCGATGTCGAAGTCGTGGTGCTCTGCCTCGAGGTTCCTCCAGGCACCCGCGATGTCGACGTTGCTGATGGCGACCCGAACGTGGACCTCTTCAGCACCATCGAAGCTCATCCAGCCGCCGAGCTGGTACTTGGTGCCCTCCGCCCACATCGGCTCCTCGGCATCCTGCCACCCCTCAGGCAGCGCGAGCTCAGCGACCAGGCCGCCGTCGTCTCGCTCCCCCTCGACCCAGACGCCGTAGTCGGTCGGAGCCTGGTCAAACACGATCGCAAAGAACAGCGGAAAGGGCGAACCCATCTCCGGATCGCTCAGCAGCCAGCCCTCTGCGCCGCGCTCCTCTGGCAGGAGGTTGATCTCGCCGCCGGGCACGACCCCGGAGCCCAGGACGTGGGCGAGATCGATGAGCACCGTGGGCGTCTCGACAGCGCCGTCGAAGGCGTAGCGGTGCAGCGCGGTGTGCGCGGTGGCGGTGAGGGTGACGTCGACCGCCGGCGCTGCGAACGAGACGGTGTACCAGCCCGCTCCCGCGTCCTCGTCCTCGTGGGAGAACTGCGCGGCATAGCCGTCCTGCTCAGTCGCCACCACGCCGTCCGACGGCATCAGGGACAGGTTGCCATACGAGGCAATCCCCACGCCTTGCATGTGCAGGTGCGAGAACCCCTGGATGTGGTCGTCGTCGTAGTGGTAGCCGCCGGTGTGTGAGAAGCCAGGTGCGGACCCGTAGCTGTCGCCGGTGTCCGGGCTGACCTTGACGAGGGAGAACGGGCGGGCAGCCCCCGGGTAGGAGCCTCCGACACCAAATGCAATCCCGCCGGTCCCGATGAACGGGTCGATATACGAGAGCAGATCGACCGGCTCGGCGGTCTGGGTCGGGTCTTCAGCGCAGGAGATCAAGAGGAGAAGCATCAGGCCAGCTTACCCGGCACAGGCGAAAGTATCGACCCCAGCGAGAGCGTCGCTGGAGACAGTGGGCAGTGCAGACCTCGACCTCCCCGCAGCAGCGCCCTCGGCGCTACCGCCGCCAGGGCAGGAGCGCCGGCGTGCTCGCGAGCAAGAGGCGGGGAACCTTGCGCCACCGTGGCGCCGAGGTGAAGCTGGCGAGAGCCGGTCCCATCCGGGCAATCCCTGGCCGGTCGGAGAACCATATCGGGGTCGTTCGCAGGTGAGATGGCGCTCGAAACACCGCCTTCTGTACCCGCTCCAGCAGGAACGTATTGCGGAGGGTGCTGCCCGGACTTCCCCACGGCGAGACCCCGAGACCCATCGCAACACCGGGCCAGATGTTGAGGCCAACCGTGCCGTACTCCAGCGCCGAGATCGCCCGCTCGATGGTGCTGTGGTTGCTGCCCTGTGACTCACCAGAGACCAGGATGGTCGCGCAGACATCCCCGGCGAGCGTGGTGTTGCACAGCCGGACAGCCGCGGCGAGGAAGTCCTCCAGGCTGCCCGCGACGACATCGACCAGTCCAGCCACGCCGACGGGGTACTCCGTGGAGAGAAGCGGCTCACCGTCGTGTGCGGGGACGTCGGGGATGAGCATCCAGGGCAGACCGACTCCGGCCCCGAACTGGCGGGCCTGGGGGTACCTCAGCTGGAGATCGCGGTGGGCATCCTCCGACCGAGGGCTGACCGGAGGCCGGCACGGCAGCTCGCTGAGGGCGGACTCCAGGGCATCGATGAACGCTGCACGCTGCGGCCATCCCGACGGCATCAGCAAGACCTGCGCCGCCGCACAGCTCGCGCCGCCGCCTTGGGTGATCATGGTGGCGACCTGACGGGCCTGGTGATCCAGCTCGTCCTCGCTCCAGGATCCCGGGCAGACAATCACAGGGTTCACCCCGCCGACCGCTGCGTAGCTGACCGTCACGCCGGCCTCAGAGAGCGCAGCAGCAGTCTGAGCGGTGCCGGTGAGGCAGACGACATCGACCGCCGGGCTCGCGGCGAGGGTCGCGCCGACATCCTCTCCGCCGAACACCACCGTGAAGTAGTTCAGCTCGATGAGCTTCCAGAACATCCGAGCGATGAAGGGACCGACGGAGACATCGAGCGGGCTGAGCTTGAGCAGCACCACACGATCCTCGATGAACAGCTGGTGCAGGGCATCGATCGCCGCAGCGCTCGTGACCCCGCCGCCGCCCAGAACCAGGCAGATCTGCCCATGGTCTGGCGCACCGGCTCGATAGCGACCGCCTTGAGCAATCGAGGCGCCGGGCTCGAGCCAGACCTCACCGGACACCCCCGGCATCAGAGTCCGCTCACGCGGCTCCGCCGGAAAGACATCTGCGACCCACTGACCATCGCTGCGCTGGTGGCTTCCGGGAAGCAGCGGCTCCCCGCCGAACTCCAGGGCATGAATGAGCAGCCGGATGTAGCGAAGCAGGGCGACCGGCCCCGTCAGCCATTCCTCCCCCTCCTCCGGTCCCCCGAGGGGGTAGCGTCGGGCACGGCAGGCTGAAGCCACCCAGTCGGCAGCCTCCAGCTCAAGGCCCGTCAGGCAGACGTTCAGCAGGTCAATTCGCTCCTGGACCGTCGTCCGCACCCAGCCATCTCGGCCCCGCGACAGCCGCATGAGGGCATCGCTGAGGTGCTTGTTTGTAGAGTCCTCTGGTAGGTAAGGCGCAAGCATCTCAGTGACCTCCGTCCGCTTCATCAGGGACCTCAGCCCCATATTCTTTTAGCCATGCGCGCATGTCATCTTTGTCCAGCGCCTTCTCAAGCGCCGCCTCGACCGTGATGACGTCCTGCTGGACAAGCTGCTTGAGCGAGGAGTCCATGCTGATCATTCCCATGCCCACACCCGTCTGAATCGCGGAGGTGATCTGGTGTGTCTTGTCATGGCGGATCAGCGCCGAGACGCCAGGATGACAGAACAGCACCTCAACGGCCGCGACCCGGCCGCCCTTCTTCCGCCGCAGAAGCTGCTGAGAGACAACGCACTTCAGGACGTTCGCGATGATGCCCCGGATGTTCTCCTGTCGGTCAGACGGGAAGACATTGATGATCCGGTCCATGGTCTTTGCAGCAGAGTTGGTGTGCAAGGTTCCAAACACCAGCACGCCAGTCTCGGCAGCATTGAGGGCCATCTCGATGGTCACCTGATCGCGCATCTCGCCGACCAGGATGATGTCTGGATCCTGCCGCATTCCCGCCTTCAGCGCGCTGCGGAAGTCGTTGCTGTGCTTGTGGACCTCGCGCTGGGTCACCAGGGCGTTCTGGTTCTTGTGCACGAACTCGATGGGATCCTCGATGGTGAGGATGTGCATCTTCCGGGTGGCGTTGATCTCGTTGATGATCGCGGCGAGGGTGGTGGACTTACCGGACCCCGTCGGACCGGTGACCAGGCAGAGGCCCTTGGTGAAGCCGACGAGGCGGTGGACAGACTTCGGCATTCGAAGCTGCTCGAGGGTCAAGATCTTCGCCGGAATGACCCGGAAGACCGCCCCCATTCCCCGCTGCTGCTTGAACAAGTTGACCCGGAAGCGGGCCAGTCCGGGCACCTCATAGGCAAAGTCCATGTCGCCGGTCTTGACGAACTCCTCCCACATCTCCGGCGGAGTCATCGGCTTGACGAGTCGGGTGTAGTAGTCGTCGTCGAGCACGCGGAAGCGAATCGGCTCGATGCGACCAGAAGCCCGAAAGATCGGGGGGCGGCCCACAGAGAAGTGCATGTCAGAGGCGCCGCGGTCGACCATGAGCTTAAAGAAGCGATCGATCTCTTTGTCCATTGTTCAACCTCGAAGACGGTACCCGCTGGCCTCAGAGAGGATCGGGCAGGAGGGGGTGGGTCGGCAGATAATCAGAGCAATGACTTGGCTTCAGCGATGAACTTGGGGTCACACATCGGCTCGAAGGTCTCCTGCTTCTCAGCACGCCTCCAGGCCGCCTCAGGGGTAATCAGGTCAGCCTCGACGAGGTCCTCCAGCGCCATATCTACCGTCTGCATCCCCTGATTTCGACCGATCTGCATGAGGCTCGGGATGAGGTGCATCTTGTTCTCGCGGATGAGGTTGCCGACGTTGAAGGTCCCCTTGAGGACCTCATAGCAAGCCACCCGCCCCGCCCCGTCCTTGCGCGGCAGTAGAGACTGACAGACGACATACTTCAGCGACTCCGACAGCGACATCCGAATCTGTCCCTGCTCATCGGGCGGGAAGCTGGAGATGAGGCGCTCGATGGTCGCGACCGCGGAGGTGGTGTGGAGGGTCGCGATGACAAGGTGGCCGGTCTCGCTGGCCTCCAGTGACATGCTGATGGTCTCCAGATCGCGCATCTCGCCGACCATGATGACGTCTGGGTCCTGCCGCAGCGCGCCCCGCAGGGCACGGGCGAACGAGACCGTCGTGGTGCCCTGCTCGCGCTGGTTGATGAGGGCGGTCTTGGTCGGGTGCACAAACTCGATGGGATCTTCGAGGGTGATGATGTGGGTCGACTTGGACTCGTTGATCAGGTTGACGATGGCAGCCAGGGTCGTGGACTTTCCGCTGGCGGCCGGGCCCGAGACCAGGATGAGCCCCTGGTGATAGTCAAGCAGCTCAGTCAGGCGTCCGGGAAGCCGCAGATCCGAGAAGGTGGGCGGGACATTCGGGATGACCCGAAACGTCGCGCAGGTGCCGAGTCGCTGCTCGAATGCATTGGCCCGGTATCGCCCGACTTCTGGGATCGAGTAGCAGAAGTCGACCTCGCCATTCTCGAGGAAGACCTTCGTCTGGTGCTCGTTGAGGACAGAGAGCACCCACTCGCGAGACTTCTCCGGAGAGAGGGCCTCAAAGTCTGGGATCCGAACCAGCGTCCCCTTGTGCCGCCAGAATGGGGAGTCCCCAGGGACGATGTGGAGGTCAGAGGCTCCGTCTTTGCGAATCCGAGCCAGGAGACGGTCGAGCGGGTTGGTCAAGCTGTCGGCACTGACCGCCATCGTGTTGTGCTCGATGTTGCCGGTCTTGAGGTTGAGCCGAGCGGACATGTCCCGGAAGACCTCAGCGGCCAGGGTGCGGACCTCCGACGAGACGTCTTTTTCGTTGACCTGCTTGAGCAGCGGGAGGAGCTGGGGGTGAGTGAAGTGCCCGAACGCCCGAACGACCTCGGTGCGGACCTCCTTGCGCTTGTCTCGAAGGAGCTGCGCGAGTGGCTTGAGCGCCTTGGAGGAGCCGATCTGAGCGAGGGCATCGATCGCTGCCCAGCGGACCTCCTCATTGCTCAGCGCCTTGACGAGATGAGGCACGGCGCGCTCGTCCTTGAGGCGGCCGAGGGTGTCGCATGCGGAGATGCGCATCCACCAGTCGTCGTCTGTCAGCAGCCGACAGACCGGACCGACGAGTCGGGGGTCGTTGAACTGCTCGACGAGGACGAGCGCAGTGGTGCGGATGTTGTCGTCTTCATGCTGGAGCAGGGCGACGGCGGGCTTGAGGACGTCGTCGCCAAAAGTCCGCAGGGTGTCGAGGATGCGGTCCCGCAGCCAGCCGACAAGTTCCTTGGCAAACACCAGGATCTGAAGGATGACATCCTGCGGCTCTCCAGTCTCCAGGAGGATCTCGACCGCGACCCGTCGGGTGCTGTCCTCTCCCTCGCTCAGCAGCTCCAGCATCGCCTCTCGCATCCGCTTGGGCTCTTTGTCTGCAGCATCACGAAGGAACTTCGTTGCCATCTGGCGGCTTGTGGCATCTCCATGGGCGACACGGTTGATCATGAGATCAACCACCCGCTGCTCCGCAGACATCGCGATGAGGGCCTCCAGCGCGATGCTGGCGAGCCGATCGTTCTCCCCCTTTGCTGCGGACTCAAGGATGCCGTAGATCTGCCCCGGCTTCCGCAGCTTGACCAGCCGCTGCAGCGCGGTGACCTGGATGCCCTTCGGCGCGCTGCTGATCGCCTGCTCCAGGTACCGGGCACCGGTCTCGCCCTTGAGGTTCAGGGCGATGTCCCAGGCGAGTCGGTTCTTCTGGGTGTTGCGATCACCGAGGAGGTTGTCGACCACCTTGGAGACCACATCATCCTTGAGCTGAGGAAAGATGCGCATCGCGAACGCGCGCACATGAGAGGGCTGTCCCATCAGCTCCTCCGCCAGCAGCATCGCTGCGCTGACGTCCGCCTTCTCCATGAACGCCTTGACCGCGATGCTCCGCACTCCGCTGTCCCCGTGCCAGAGCAGCGGAACGGCATCGGAGGTTTTCAGGGACATGTCCCTCAGCTTGCCCAGCAGGGCGTCGCGCTCCTCTGGAGACTTCCATGCTGATGATGTGACCTGCTGCAGAACGTTTTTGTTCCGGCCTCCGAAAATGGCCATCCATGCCTCCTGGTGTCGCTCTCGCTTCGATTATGGCAACATCTGCTCGCCGGTTTAGGCCCAGGCGGCGAAACGGCAATCAAATCAGGAGTCAGTCCGGATGTTTCAGGAACTCAGCAACGAAGAACGTCTGCGTCTGATGCGGTTTGTCTGCTCGTTTGCGTGGGCCGATCTAGAGGTTCGTCAGGAAGAGCGGAACCTGGTCGGTCAGCTAGCAAGGAAACTCGGGATGTCGGAGCGAGAGCGAGAGCAGGTTGCGCGCTGGCTGGCTCACCCTCCCCGCCCAGAGGAAGTCGACCCGCTGGATATCCCGACCGAGCACCGCAAGATGTTCCTCGCGGCAGCCCAGGCCATGATCGCAATCGACGGCGACATCGACCCACAGGAAGCCGCCACGCTGGAGCTGTTCGAGATGCTCCTGCCGGAGCCTGAAGAGTAGCTCAGGCTTCAGCCACAGGGTCGCTCAGGCTTCAGCCACAGGGTCGCTCAGGCTTCAGCCACAGGGCGGCGCGCGGGCAGAAAGAACGAGAGCAGACCGAGCAGCAGCACCGCGACGCTCAGCAGACCGATCGCTCCGCCCCAGAACCAGTAGGGCAGCAGCAGGGCCTCTGCGATGTGGGCGACATCCGACGGGTGCTCTCCTGCACCGGTCTGGGCGGTCGCGGTGAACAGGTAGTCGGCGCGAGAGAACACGCTCAGCGCGAGCTGGACCCCGGCGAACAGCACGCCCCACCGGGCAGCCTCCCTTCCGCGCAGGCCGAGCCCGAGGCAGGCGGCAGCGACGATGCCGACGAAGGCCAGCCCGAAGAGGTTCCGCACGACCAGGACCTCCGCCGCGATGAGTCCGATGCCGAGGAGCACCAGGGAGAGCCGGGAGGCGCGGCTGGAGCGCCCGACCCCAAAGCAGAGCCCAGCGACCACTGCCGGCCCAGCGAGCCCGCCGGCGCTGATGAAGGCCCGCTCAAGCCGGCTGACCTCACCGCTCCAGGTCGCGAGCCCAGAGGCATCCGCGAACATCACGAGTGACTCAAAGCGCCCGCCGACCATGACCGCAGCGAGGCCGTGCCCCAGCTCATGCGCGAGGGTGGACAGCAGCACCAGCGGCCACGCGAGGAGCGGACCGTAGGGCACGACATACAGAAGAGCCGTGACGATGACGCTCCCGAGGAGCGCCGCTCGGGCACGGCTGGAGTCATCAGCGCTGCTCATCACCCTCTCTCAATGGCTTGGACACCGGTGGGGCCAATGGGATTCCCGCATCCTCTGCGACATCGCAGTCCGGCCGCTTCATGCGACCACAAGCCGGCGCACAAAACACTCGATAGACGTTATAGCAGGCTCATTTTAGCCTATCACGACTCATGTTCTTCGTCTGGCATCTGGCTTCTCTTTGGCTACCCTGAGCAAGAAGGAGCCGCTCGATCAGCTGATGCTGTTGCGGCTTCTCGCCGCATACACTCTCTGCCATGAGCTCCTCAGCACACATCGCTCAGCGGAGAGCCGGCCGGGTCCACAGAGCCCCCTGCTTCCCACAATGGCAGCGGGGAGTCCAGCAGCGGAGGCGACAGCACAGCATCGAAACAGGTTCTTTCGGGTTCCCCCCTCAACCCATCGGCGACACCTCGCGGCAGCCTGGTCATGGCCGCCCCGGTTCTGTCCATTCACGCTGGACATCACAACAACTGCACGCTCCGCAGCGCGCCTGGATACCACCCCTGCGTTCGCTGAACACAGAATGCTCCCGCGTGACCATTCGACAAGAAAATTCAGACGAGAACGCCCGATCTGATCGGCTTCTAAATGGGGTCGTTGTGCTCCAGAGCGGCTCCGCTCCGTTTACCAATGCTGGCAGCGGCTTATGATTCTCCTCCTGGAGAATGACCGCCATGTCCACCCCGCCCATTGCCCCGCGCCACGAGCACATCCACACCGACCTCGGCGTGCACCGACCGGACAGCTACCACTGGCTCAAGGACCGCACCGACCCGGAGACGATCGCTTACCTGGAGGCTGAGAATGCCTTCACGACCACCTCGATGGCCCACACCGACACGCTCCGAAAAAAGCTGTACGACGAGATGCTGGGTCGGATCCAGGAAGACGACACCTCCGCTCCGGCGCGTCGCGGGGGGTACTGGTACTACAACCGCACCGTCTCCGGCAAGGCCTATCCAATTCACTGCCGCAGGGCGGGCAGCATGGAAGCCGAAGAGGAGGTCATCCTCGATGTCAACGCGCTGGCCGAGGGTCAGGAGTACCTCAACGTCTCCTCGCTGACCATCAGCCCAGACCATCGGCTGCTCGCATGGCTCCAGGACGACGACGGCGCCGAGCGGTTCCGGCTGCGCATCAAGGATCTCACCACGTCCGAGATGCTGCCGGAGGAGGTCACGGGCCTGAAGTGGTCGCTGGCCTGGGGGGACTCGGAGACGATCTTCTACACCCGCGCCGACGATGCGCAGCGGCCGTTCCAGATCTGGCGGCACGATGCCCATCGGCCTGCTGCAGAAGACGTCCTGGTCGTCGAGGAGCCCGACGAGGTCTTCTTCCTCGGCGTCGGGCGCTCTCGGGACGGTGCCCATGTCGTCCTCAGCATCGCCAGCAAGATCACCACCGAGCTTCAGGTCGTCGCAGCAGACGCACCGAAGTCTGCGCCCCGCATCGTCTGGCCGCGTCGAGAGGGCGTGGAGGCCGCGATGGCCTCAGGGCATGGCCGGCTGTACTTCCGCACCAACCTCGACGCCCAGAACTTCCGCCTGCTGTCCGCACCAGCGGAGGCGCCGGGTGCGCTGGAGGAGATCCTCCCTCACGACCCCGCGGTGTTCCTCAAAGACATCGACGCCTTCGCCGATCACCTCGTGCTCTGGCAGCGCGCCAATGGCCTGCCGAGGCTGACCGTTCGGAAGGTCTCGACCGGAGCAGAGCACACCATCAGCTTCCCGGATCCCGCCTACGATCTGGAGGCGTCGAGCAACCTGGAATTCGACACCGACACCTTCCGCTTCGCCTACACCTCCCCCGTCCAGCCCGACTCCGTCATCGCCTACAGCATGGACAGCCGCGCGCAGACCATCCTCAAGGAGATCCCGATCCGAGGCGGCTATGATCGGAGCCGCTTCACCTGTCGGCGGCTGTGGGCGACCGCTGCGGACGGAGCGAAGATTCCGATCACCGTCGCCCACCGCGCTGACCTCGTCCCCGACGGCAGCCACCCGGCGCTGCTCATCGGCTACGGCTCCTACGGCTACAGCTACCCAGCGTACTTCTCCTCGGCCCGGATCTCACTCCTGGAGCGCGGAGTCGTCATCGCCATCGCCCACATCCGAGGCGGAAGCGAGATGGGCCGACACTGGTACGAGGACGGCAAGTTCTTCAAGAAGAAGAACACCTTCAGCGACTTCATCGCCGCCGCAGAGCACCTCATCGCCTCTGGCTTCTCCGCACCCGACCGGCTCGCGATCAACGGCGGCAGCGCCGGCGGGCTGCTGATGGGCGCGGTCATCAACGACCGCCCCGACCTGTTCCGGGCCGTCGTCTCTCAGGTGCCATTCGTCGATGCGCTCAACACCATGCTCGACGCCACACTGCCGCTGACGGTCACCGAGTACGAGGAGTGGGGCAACCCCAACGAGCGGCCCGTGTTTGACTACCTCGCCAGCTACTCCCCCTACGACAACCTCTCCGCTCAGGACTACCCGGCGATGCTGGTCACCGCAGGGCTCAACGATCCACGGGTCGGCTACTGGGAGCCGGCGAAGTGGGTCGCGGCGCTGCGGAACATCAAGACCGACGACAACCTTCTCCTGCTCAAGACCCACATGGGCGCCGGACATGGCGGAAAGTCCGGTCGATATGGCCGCCTGGAAGACACCGCCTGGGTGTTCGGCTTTGTGCTCGACCAGCTCCGAGTTGATACCGAATGAGCACGAACAACCTCGCCCAGCAGGCGCTCAACAACCTCGTCAACCAGTTCGCCCGCCCGATGGACTTCCTGCGGGAGCTGGTCCAGAATTCAATCGATGCCGGCAGCCCTCGGGTGGAGGTCTCCGTCAAGCACATCGTCAGCGAAGACGACGACGGGGTGCTGGAGATCCACATCGCGGACTTCGGCGAGGGCATGGATGAGCGCATCATCGACGAGCAGCTCACCCGGATGTTCTCCTCCACCAAGGAAGACGACCTCACCAAGATCGGAAAGTTCGGCATCGGCTTCACCTCGATCTTCGCGATCAATCCCGACGCTGTCCTCCTGCACACCGGACGCCACGGAGAGTTCTGGGAGCTGCTGTTTCACTCAGACCGCAGCTTCGACAAGTCTCGGGTCGACCGCGCGGTCGACGGCACACGGATCACGCTCTTTAAGAAGATGGCGGACTCCGAGGTCGATCGGTTCGTCCGAGAGTGCCGCTGGATCCTTCGCTACTGGTGTGAGCACTCCGACACTCCGGTCACCTTCTGGGATCGCACAGGCCAGGACGAGGCCGTCTTGACCGAGACCGCAGACCCATTCGCGGCGTTCTCTACGCCCCAGGTCACACCGTCCGGACCAGAGACCGTCACCCGTCCCCTTGATCTGAGCGCGGATCTCTCCGTCACGGTTCAGACCGATACCCTGGACATCCTGATCGGGTACGCCCCGCAGCCCCGCTACGGGTTCTACAACGGCGGCCTGACCCTGATGAACACCCGCTCTGTCGAGCCACTGGGGCACTTCGAGTCTCGGGTCGGCCACCTCTCCTTCAAGGTCAAGTCCGATGCCCTGGAGCACACCCTGACCCGGGACAATGTCATCCAGGATGAGCACTGGCAGAGCACCATGGAAGATCTGGTCCGTGCCGCACGGACGCTTCTGGAGCGCCTGCTGGAGGTCCTCAAGGAGACCGCAGACAGCGGCGGTGAGATTCGTCCTTGGCTCCGCCATCTCGCCCGGGACTGCCAGGCAGTTCCTGACATCCAGGACATTGAGCACCTCGCAGAGCGAGTCTGGATGCTCGATCACGCGGGAGTCCCTGTGAACCTCGCCCAGATCGATGCACAGCTGGACCAAATCGGCACCGTTTTGATGGATCCGGGTCCGGGCGCACTCCAGGATGCGCTGGTTGCCGAGGGACTCCACCTGCTGCCCGATGAGCCCGAGGTCCGCGAGCTGCTTCACGCCGCGCCACGGGGTTCTGTGCTTCGCCGTGGAGCGCGCACCATCGACTCTGCGCGCGGCATCTTCGTGCTGCCCCAGCTCCTCGAGCTCGACAGCCTCTCCAACAAGGAGCGGCGCCTGCTTCGCCGTACCCAGCTGCTGCTGAAGGAGGCCGTCGGACGCCGGGTGACCCTTCAGGTGGGCGACTTTGGCGGTTCACTTCGAGCGACTGGAGAGTCTCTGGTCCTCGAAGGCCCTGCAGACGGGGGGCTGTTCCAGCGCCCGCTGAAGACCCGCTTCCGGCTGCCGCTGTTTCTCAAGAGCCGCAGCCTGCTCATCAACCGCCACCATCCCTTCTACAGCGCCCAGGTCCTCGCCAGCGACACCAACCTCAACCTCGCGGCGTTTGGGCTGGTCAGCGCGATGCTGCATGTCGAAGGAATCACCTCAGAGCGGACCTTCCGGCTGCTGCTGAGTGCGGCAGGAAAGGAGGTGATGGCATGAGCGCCATCGAGGAGCTGATCGCACGGAGTCGCTCTCCTGGAACCTTCATCGAGCGTCGAGAATTCACGCTGTCGCGAGAGAAAGCGCTGGAGAAGCTGCGCGAATTCTCGCTGCGCAATCCCCGGCAGTACATCCTGGAGTTGATCCAGGCTGCCGTGTTCTCAGGCGCGACCTATGTCGCGGTGGACATCAACAAAGAGCGCCTGCTGGTCGCGTGGGTTGGCGGTCGGCCCTACACGGCGATCGAGCTTGAGCAGATCATGGACTACATCTTCGCCGACCGCGGCGAGATGTCGACCCGCCACCTCACCCAGCTCGCCATCGGCATCAACGCACTGCTCAAGCGCAACCCAAGGCTCATCCGAATCGAGAGCGGCGATGGCTCCCCTCGCGGCACCGCGCGCATGGATCTCGATCCGACCGGCGAGGGCTCGCTGGGCCTGCCCGAGGACGGACTCGCCGGCACCTACATCCTCGTCGAGTATCCAAAGAGCTGGATCCCCAGCTTCTCCCGCCGGCAGTTTCACGATGAGGAAGGCGTCATCGAGACGCGCTGCCTGTATGTGCCGGTCCCGATCCTGCTCAATGGCCGTGCACCGTTTGGCTATCGGGCCAGCCGCGACATCCACATCTACGGCATCCGCCACCAGCAGACCTTCGACGAGAACGGTCGGCGCGGCGTGATCGGGATCCCTGGTCGCAGCAACAAGGCTGCGGCACGAGTCGGCAACATCCAGCGCGAGTTTCGGATGATCGTGGGCGGTGTCTGGATCTCCAGTCTTGAGCTCCATGAGCTCGGCGGCGCACCGGACCTCATCGGCAACAACACCATGCTCACGGGTATCATCTGCGACGACCGTCTCCGCAAGACGGCCGACCAGTCCGACATCGTACAAGACGGTCGCTATACCGAGATGCTCCATGCGGTTCAGCCCATCGCGACAGAGCTGATTCGCAATTCTGGCACCCCTCAATACACGCCGCCAGCGCTCCCCACCATCTCCAGCAGCGGCCTCGATGACAGCGCCAGCATCTCAGAGCCGCTTCCAAAGACCATTCCCCAGATCTCCCCGCGTGGGGCGATGGAGCTGGAGAGCATCAAGAACCTCGGCGAGGGTGCGCCCATCTTCTGGACCCGCCCAGAAGACGTGGACGAGCTCCGTGAGTCCGTCGATCCGCTGCGGTTTCCGTGGCCGGTCCTGGTGCTCTCAGAGGGGCAGGCCAAGACGCTGGAGCAGGCAGCACCGAGCCTGGGTGTCGCGCGCCTCGGGGGACCAGCAGATGCCGACTTTGTGCGCCGTGTCCTGGAGCGACGTCAGCTCACCCGGACCATCTCCGTTCCCTTTCGTGGTGAAAGTGACCGCGGCATGCTGCACATCCGGTACCACGCAGCCGGTGTGATGCCGACCTGGACTGATCCACGGATCGGGCGGGTCCCGGTGCTCATCGCCACCAACAACCACTCCGTGTGGTGCAACCAGCTCCCGATCGCCCTGGAGCGGATCAGCATCATCCTGGAGCTGGAGGCTGCGCCGAGCGACGCGATGGTGGTCCGTGGTGAGGTCATCGATCTCATCCTGCCCCATGCATGGCGGCTGCTGGAGGGCGGCGTGCAGGGGGGAGATGCAGAGCCTGACGTCGGCGCAGAGCGAGATCTTCTGGCCGGCGTGCTGGCCGCGAACGCCTACGCACACTTCGTCGAGGAGGACGAAGCCCTGACGCTGAGCGCCTCGCTGCCGAGTCGGTGGGGAGACTCTGCTGCCCGACTGCGAACCCTGCCCCTCTGTCAGACGGCAGAGGGGCCGCTGAGCTTCGACGACTTTATCCACCTCCAGGGCTCCCCTCGGATCCAGACCCTCACCAGCATCGTGCAGCGTCAGCGCATGGAGCCACTTGAGGAGCGCTTTGGATTCGGCCACCTCAGGCTCCCCGAGATCGACCAGCGTCCGGTGATCGCGGTGGGACGGATCGGGAACCGCTGGTGTCGCGTCTCGCTGAAGAAGCTCGACAACGCGGCGATGACCCACATCCTCTGGGTGCGGGCCTCGCTGTCGACCGACAGTCCCCTGCCCGCCTGGGTCGATCAGCCCTCAGACCTGCGCAGTATTGGCCAGGCCTGCGCAACCAAGGCCCTCCTCAGCGAGCCCTCGTTCTGGGAAGACGGCCTGAGATCACTGCTCACAGCTCTGATGGGCATCGAGAGCACAGGAACCTGGAGCACGCTGGCCAGATCATCTGGGCACTCTACGCATCGGTGCTGTCGGATGTCTCAGCTCGCCCTGATGGAGCTGGTCTGGATACTGGACGAAGCGGATCACCACCGCATCCTCTCGATCGCCGACGGAAGTCGAGCCCCCGCAACGGCGCTGATGCAGACCCCCTTCTGGATCGCCCCCTTCCATGGTCCCGCCGCCATCGACAACCACACCGCAGTGCTGACCTATGATCAGGCCTCCGTCCTCACTGCACGTGGGCTCAACCTGCGCCCCAGGCTCAACGACCGACCGGAGCTGTGGGCCTCGCTGGAAGATCCCGAGGAGACCGGCTGGCTGATCCGTCAGGAGGTCCGGATTCCGGGGCTCAAGGGATGGCTTGGCCTCCGAGACCCATTTGATGACACCTCAGGCATTCTCATCCAATCCCTGGGTGCAATGGTCGCGCTGCCGGCAGACGACCAGCACGCTCCCTGCCATGGCATGCTGTGGCTCTCGGGTGGGGTCGACCAGCCAACGACGGTCCAGCTGGAGCTGATCCAGCTTGCGCGCAGGCAGCTCTACCAACAGCTCGCCGAGCAGAGCGGCCTGAGCCCCGAGCAGCAGGCCACGACCGGTAGGTACCTCGCCGCCCATGCCGCAGAGCAGGCGCCCAGGAACAGGCATGCTCCGCCGCACTCTCGGCTCCAGGACTTCCAAGAGCGTCTGATGTCCGCGCTGAGCGGCCCAAAGTCCGAGACGATCCACATCGAAGTTGTCGAGGTCGTGCTGCGGCGAGCGCGGCGGGTGCTCCAGATCGAGACCAAGCCAGAATGCGTGCTCATCTCGCTGAACACCCTGAACACGCTCACCGCAGCGGCGCTCGACCGTCCACAGGGAGAGGTCGCGGAGCTGCTTCTTCTCGAGATGGCCCGACAGCTGTGCGTGTGGGCCGAAGACTACGACATCGAGCTGGATCTGCTGGCGATGCAGCGAATGCTGGTGGCTCAGCGGCTCTCACAGGCCAGCAGCCTTCAAGGCCAGCGGGAGCGTCCCAGTCTCCAGCAACGAACCGAGCAGTCCGAGCTGTAGCAGCCCTATCGACTCGGCAGGAGTGGGGTCGCGACAATGTCCATCCCCTGCGCTGCCGCCCAGTCCTTGACCGGCTGGATAAGACTGGGTGAGGCAGAAAAACGGCGCTCACGGTACAGCCCGTAGCCTTCCGGTGCAGCCTCACCCGGGGTCGCACGACGCCACGGATCCCGATGCACGGAGCGTCGGATGTCAGCAGCGACCGCCTCAGTGGACAGGTGCAAGAGGAGGCCCTCGCGAAGGGGCTCAGGAACCTTCTGTGGCAGCGGGAGGCCTGGAAACCAAAACGGCCCGACAAATGAGCGAGAGAGCCGCCGAACCACTCCGCCCGTGGCTTCTGCGAGCTGTGTGTGGAGGAGCAGCAGCGGCGTGATGAGGTGACGGGAGAGCAGGTGCTGGAGGCCAGGGTCAGCGACCGCGCGGCCGTCTCTGGTTCGGGACAGCGGACCGCTGCGCTCCCAGCCCGCTTTGCCCGACAGCTCCGCGCGGATCCGCATCCAGGCCCCCGCCGGGGTCATCCGATCATACGCGATGGCGAAGTCCGTGCTTGAGCCGAGCCGCTTCAGGGCGACGTTGAGGCGAGACAGCGGGAGCAGATCGTTCTCGAACAGGTGGCGGTGGAGGAGGCGTCGGTGTCCCATTCGACGCCCGAGGTCAGCGTCCAGGCGAGCCGCCTGCGCGATCTCCTCATCGGAGATGTTGCTGTAGCCCCCGGTGCCCTCCGTGAGGCTCTTCTCTGCGAGGGCACGCTCCATCCAGGGAAACGACGGCAGCCCGGAGCGCGTGTCCAGCGCAGCGGGGGCGAGCAGGCTGCCAGAGAGCTGCGGGTCGAGGGCCTTGAGGTGCGCGATGGACTCACGCAGCGGGACGAAGTCCTCGTTGGGTGCCAGGGCATACAGGCCCGCCTGTAGCGCCCTGAGGTAAGGGCCGACCCGGCTGTCTTCAAGGGGGTGGGTGCCGTTGCTGGGGGGCGTAGGGAGGCTGGACATCAGAGGGTCTTCTGCCCCAGCCAGTCCTCGATCTCAGACTCCGCAGCATCCCGCAGCGCAGTGTCGGCCAGCGCAGCGGCGCGCTCACGGCTCATGTTGGAGAGGTCCCCAGCCAGGCTGATGGCGTTCGCTGAGGAGGAGTTCCTGAGCTGTCGTGAGATCTCAGGGAGGACACGCGTGAGCAGCTCCTGAGCCTGAGCGACATAGACCTCTGTGGCCTCCATCGCGACATCGAGCTCCGCGAGAGACTCGTTGAGCTCATTGATGACCATCGGTGCATCTGCCGCGACACCCAGCGCCTGGATCTTCCTTCCCGCAGCGTTGACCCGCGCAGTGGCGGCCAGAACAAACTGCGACATCTCCTCATACATGCCCATCACCGTGTCGCGGAGCGCGCGCGCGGGGGCGACCTCCTGGCGAAGGAGGAGCGCCTGGGCATGGAACAGCTCGACGGACAGCGACTCGGTTCGCTCCTCGAATTGGAGCAGGTCCATCATGCGCTCCAGCTCGATACCGCTCAGCTCAGACGCGCCGCCCTCCAGGGTCTGAAGCTCCGCCTCCAGCCCCATGATCCGGCGGGCACCGAGCTGCTCATTGCGCAGCGCACGGGCACACTCCTCGTGGAGCATCTCGACCTCTTCGTGCAGCTTCAGCGCGGTCAGACGGAGCTCATCGGAGAACGCCGAGGCCTGACGGAGCCGTCGACTGACGTGCTCGTAGCGGTGGAGCAGTTCCTCAGAGACGCTCCGCCGCTCCAGAATCATGCGGCGGCGGTTGAAGGTTCGAACCAACGTGGCCAGCATGCCAGCCTGGCTCTCTTTGGCTTGAATCTCATCGAGTCGGGCGCCACCGCTCTGCATCGCGGCGAGGTCTTCTCCGAGCTCTTGGGAGATCTGCTGCTGGCTCGCGACCAGTTCGTTGACAGTCGTGAGGGTCTCATGGTGGCGAACACGCAGGGTGTCCCGGCGCTCTACGAGGCTGGCCTGAGAGGGCGCATCGCCTTCATAGCGGGGGCGTGCTGCAAGCTTCTCTTTGATCGACATGCTGGCTAAGGTGTCCTGCAACGGGGCTGAGTGTGCTTTAAGCGATTCGGGTAGCCCGTTCATTATCGCCTGATGATATGGGTCTGCTGGAGTGTGCCATGATCCGATCATTTCAGACGCTCTCACCCGCCGACGGCTCCGTTGTCATCGAGCGCCCTTGGGCAACCGGTGACGCGCTGGAGGTCGCGCTATCTGCTGCCGTCTCCGCAGCGCCAGGCTGGGAGAGCACACCGCTGACGCAGCGCCAGGTCATCGTCGAGGCCGCGGTCCAGTGGCTGGAGGCCAACGAGGCGCGCCTCGCGAAAGAGCTGACGCAACAAATGGGCCGACCGATCCGCTACGCCGCCGGTGAGATCCGAGGCACCGCAGCGCGAGCCCGCACCATGTCCGCCCTCGCGCCCGATGCGCTGGCCGACATCACCCCGCCAGCGAAGGCGGGCTTCACCCGCTTCATCCGACGCGTTCCGCTGGGTGTGGTGCTGGTGCTCTCGCCGTGGAACTACCCCTGGCTTACAGCCGTCAACGCCATCGTCCCGGCCCTGCTGTCGGGCAACGTCGTGCTGCTCAAGCACTCCGACCAGACGCCCCTCGTTGCCGAGCGGTTCGTCGAGGCGTTCACGGCTGCCGGGCTGCCGGCCGGGGTCTTTCAGTACCTCCACATGGACCACGATCTCACCGCGCGCGCCGTTGGCGACCCGCGCGTGGACTTCGTCGCGTTCACCGGCTCGCTCGCGGGCGGAGAGGCCGTGCACAAGGCCGCTGGCGGCACCCTCAAGGCGATGGGGCTGGAGCTTGGCGGCAAGGATCCCGCCTACGTTCGTGCAGATGCCGACCTCGCGTTCGCCATCGAGAGCGTGGTCGACGGGGCGTTCTTCAACTCTGGACAGTCTTGCTGCGCAGTCGAGCGCATCTATGTCCATCAGGATCGCTACGCGGAATTCGTCGCAGGCGCGACGGCGCTGGTGCAGCAATACACCGTCGGCGACCCGATGAACGCCGCAACCACCCTCGGCCCGCTGGTTCGTCCGCGCAACGCCGCCACGGTCCAGTCTCAGATCGATGCTGCGGTGTCCGCTGGAGCCCGCCAGCTCATCGACACCAGCGTCTTCTCCTGTCCTTCAGATGCCTACCTCCCACCTCAGCTCCTCGTCGACGTCGATCACACCATGGCGATCATGACGGCGGAGACCTTCGGACCGGTCGTGGGCATCATGGCGGTCTCTGGCGATGCAGAGGCGATCCGGCTGATGAACGACAGCGCCTTTGGCCTCACTGCCTCGATCTGGACACAGGACGAGGCCGCTGCGATGGCCATCGGCAGTGCGCTACAGACCGGCACGGTGTTCATGAACCGCTGCGACTACCTCGACCCGGAGCTGGCGTGGGTCGGGGTGAAGGGGTCGGGGCGAGGCTGCACCCTTTCGGCGGTCGGCTTTGAGTCGCTGACCCGTCCCAAGTCCTTCCACCTGAGGGTTCGTCAATGAGAGGCAATTGGAATTATCCCACCGCGATTCGGTTCGGTGCCGGTCGCATCGCAGAGCTGGCAGAAGCCTGCACGTCGCTGGGGATGTCTCGGCCGCTGCTCGTCACAGACGCCGGGCTCGCCCGTCTTCCGATCGTCTCGGAAGCTGTGGCCGCGAACAACGCCGCCGGCCTCCCGACCGGGCTGTTCTCTGAGGTCCGCGGCAACCCGGTCGGCGCCAACGTCGAGGCCGGGGTCACCGCCTACCGGGCCGGCGGACACGACGGCGTCATCGCATTCGGCGGAGGCTCCGCGCTCGACGTCGCCAAGGCGATCGCCCTGATGGTCGGTCAGGACCGCCCGCTGTGGGACTTCGAAGACATCGGAGACAACTACACCCGGGTCAACGTCGCCGGGATGGCCCCCGTCGTCGCAGTGCCGACCACCGCCGGCACCGGCTCAGAGGTCGGCCGAGCCTCGGTGATCACGGATGCATCCGACCACACCAAGAAGATCATCTTCCACCCCAGGATGCTGCCCGCCCTGGTCATCGCAGACCCGGCCCTGACCATCGGCCTCCCCGCGACGCTGACGGCCTGGACCGGCATCGACGCCCTGTCTCACTGTCTGGAGGCGTTCTGCGCACCCGGCTTCCACCCGCAGGCCGACGGCACCGCAGTGGAGGGCATTCGCCTCATCTCTCGCTCGCTGGAGCGGGCGGTTGCCGACGGCAGCGACATCGAGGCGCGCGCGATGATGATGGCGGCCTCCTCGATGGGCGCGACCGCGTTCCAGAAAGGCCTCGGCGCGATGCATGCCCTCGCCCACCCCGTCGGGGCTGTCCTCGATGCCCACCATGGCCTCACCAACGCCGTGTTCATGCCCTACGTGCTGACCTTCAACCGCCCCGCCATCGCCGAGCGCATCGGTGATCTGGCCCGGTATATCGGTCTTGATCAGCCGACTTTTGCTGGATTCCACGCATGGGTGCTGGGACTTCGAGAGCGCCTGGACATCCCGCACACCGCCGACGCGCTGGGCGTGACCGAGGAGCGGATCGCTGACCTCGGCCGTCGCGCGGCAGCAGATCCATCCGCTGGCGGCAACCCGATTCCGGTGGATGCCGCCGCGCTCAGCGGGCTGTACCATCAGTCTCTTCGCGGCTGAGCAGCGCACCGAGCCGGACCAGCATCAGCTGACGGATGGTCGGCCGGAGGTGGGCCTCCGCCACCCAGGCCGCAGCGAGCAGTCCCGCCGTGCTGCCTGGAGCGGCCAGTGCGTCGCTGTGCAGTGGAAAGCCCGTCAGATCTACCGGGAGGGCGCGGATCGCCACCGTGGTCATGGCTGAGGGGCCGCTGAGCAGCGCGATGTGGTGTCGACGGACCGCAGACTCCAGGGCCGCCTCACGCTCCTGCTGTGCCCGCAGCCTGCGCGCCTGCGCCTCCGCCTTGAGCGTCTTCTGGAGAGACGCACTCCAGCTCTGCACGGAGTGGTAGCGGATGCCGCACGCATCGAGAAGGATCTTGCTGCTGGCGATGTCCTCCCGGACGACGAGCGTCTTCTCGGCCTCCAGCGCGTGGGTGCCGAGCAGGATCGTGGTCCCGCTCTGGGCCTGGCTCAGCAGGTCATTGATGGAGCAGATGCCCTCGACGGTCTCCAGCAGCGGTGCGCGTAAGAACACCTTCGCGGACTTCTTCTTCTTCCCTGCGATCAGGCTGCTGACCCACGCGCTCAGACTGGCAGCGCCTCGAATGCGCGGGGCTGCAGCCTGGATGCAGTCCTCGTGGATGGTGAAGAGGGCCGCGCTCATGCCCTTGAAGAGGCGGGCGCGGGTCCAGTCAGCGTTGACGACTCGCCGGGGCACCTCAAGGACACCGACCAGCCCGGGATGGGAGACCATCCGGGTCTCGACCGGGACTCCACGGCACCGCACATAGATCCATCCCTTCACCTGTTCAGCCACCAAGCCAAATTCAGCCACCAAGCCAAAGACCCCACGGAAGTCTTTGAATTTGCGCTCGATTGGTGGACCGATGGTCTCCTGAGGGAGCACAAACGGGCGCCGCTGAGCACCCTGGCGTTGGATGATGCGCCGCTCGCTTTCGGCTCGACTGGCTTCCCAGCTGCCGCCGAGCAAGGGCTTGAGCGTCTTGAGCTCTTCTGGAGATGCGCAGACAAACGGACGCGTCGCATCGAGGGAGGGCCAGGTCTCGCCGGGAGGAACCCACCGAGGAGAAGTCACGGTGAGCTGTCGGGCTGAGATCAACGCGCCGGTACCGGAGACGAACAGCGGCAGGTCAGCGAGCGTGCCGAGGACACCCGCTGCCGACTGGAGGTCGCGCTTGTCTTGAAAGGCCCGCAGGAGGATGGCCAGCAGCAGCTCCCGGTTCTCGATCGGATCGGTGCGCTGGAGCACCTCGGGAAGCAGCGCAGTGGACATCGCCGTCAGCGCCCGCTGAAGCGCCCGGTAGGGACCGTCACGGTGGACACGGAGGAACTCACGGTTCGGGCTGAGGGCGTCGTCGGAGATGTGCCCAAACAGCGGGACTGGCCCCTTGCTGCTGACGTGCCCAAGCGAGCGCCAGCCGACGTAGAGGTTGACGCGACTGGCCCCCCAGACGCGGACCTCGACGAAGCCAGCGCGCTCACCGGGCGCATCCCGTGTCAGCAGCGCCACGCCAGGCTTCGGTGTCTGTGGCGTGGGCGCGCAGCTCCGGCGCTCCTGGATCTTGGCCTCTCTGGCAAGCCCCTTGGTGAAGTCCGTCAGCTTCCCGTAGGCCTTGATAGAGTGCCGCTCGGCCACCCTGAGCTGAATCGCCGGACGCTTCTCATCGAGGGTCATGCCCGTGACTGCCGGGCCGACCACGCGGATCGGTCCAGCGCTGCCGAGCACCTTGAGGGCGGGCGGCGAGAGAGACTCTCCGGCGGAGGTGCTCACGAGCGCCAGCGAGGACCAGGCCTCCGAGAGGCGCGTGCTTCCCGCCCACTTCAGCGCCCAGATCCGGCACAGCGCCTTGTTGTTCAGCGTCAGCGACGCATCCGCGCTGACAGGGGCCGACTGGAGCTGAGCGCCCTGGGCGATCCTGAGCATGAAGCGGGGCACCAGGGACAGTGCCCAGGTGCGCGCGCGGTCCTGTGCCGCACCGCGAGCGGGACCGGTAAAGGCTGGATTGGCCGCGACAGCCGGATCGGTGATGCGCACGCGAATCGGCGCCGCACAGGGAAGCGACTCGGTGGTGATGATGCGCTCCTCGATGCGCCACTCCAAGATCATCTCGGTCTGGCGGTCATCCAGCAGACCGACCCAGGCCTCTGCCCCCTCTTCTTCGACCACCCAGGTCGCGGCGTGCTTCCATGGCTCCTCGAGATGCCGTCCGACCCTCGCGAGGGTCTCGCGGCGCTTCGCGGCCTTGCGCCACACCCGAAGCTCGGCCTCTCCGTCCGGCAGGCGCTGTCCGAGGACGGCCTTGAGCAGCGCGATGCGGTCCTCGCAGACCTTCACCCAGAGCCGCGCGTCGCTGGGTACGCCGCCGGGCGAGAGCACGACCCGCAGCTGATTCTCTGCATGCGCCGCGACCAGCGCATTGAGGGATGCGGGCTCGCCAGAGAGACAGGGAAACAGCCGGCGGCTGCGGAGGCGGTCGAGCACGGCCGCTCGGGCCTTGGCGTCCTCAGCGCCAGGCACTGGAGCCTCGCGGAGGAGCTGATGCAGCAGCATGCGCTGGAGTCCGATGGGAGCACCAGCATTCTCAACGAGGCGACGAACAGCGTGTTCGACCTCAACCTTGACGATGTCGAGGATGGCGGCGGGATCCTCGACCCCCGAGAGGCGGCTCTGAGGGCGGACCGCGCTCCCGTCGACGATCGCGACCATCGGCAGGAAGTGGGCCTGCTTCAGCTCGGTGAGCAGCCGCTCATGCGCGAGGACCTTGATGCGAACACCGGGGGGGGCGTCCCCGTCGTCACAGACCCCGATCTCACCCTTCAGCGTGGGAGTCTCGAACCTGGCGCGGCAGACCAGCCGATCGCGTGCCGGCAGGCGAGGAGACATCGTGGCCTTCTCGAAGTACCGCTTCCGAACATTCTGCAGCTTACGGAGCATCGCCTCGGCGCTCCGCACCGCAGAGACGTGGGTCTCAAGGAGCTGTCGCCGGCCGTCGTCGAGGATCAGGACCACGCCCAGGCCGGGAGGCAGATTAGAGGGTCGCTCAGAGAGGTAGTGGATCGGCGCCATCTTCTTGAGCTGCTGGATGCTGTACAGCTCGCCGTCGAGCGCGGTGAACCAGGGCTGCTTCACCAGCGCTGCAGAGGTGGGAGAGCTGAGGAGCGTGACGACCCATGCTGGAAGCGATGCCTGGGTGCGCCAGGTGCTGACCGAAGCCACCGCGAGCGCTCGGAGCGGCTCCTCGAGGAGGTCTGCCAGCAGTCGCCGCTGGCGGGCAGGATCACAGAGGCCATCCCAGGCGGCGTTGGGACGCGCGGTCTCCCAGGAGATGCTGGCGATCGCGCCCGGCAGTCTCAGCGGGATCTCGATCGTGCCGAGGTCGACGCCCTTGTGGATCACCTGGACGCTGGGCGCAGCACCAGATGCCCGCAGCCCGATGACGCCAGAGAAGCCGCCGCCGACGACAGCGGTCATGGCATCCAGCGTCTCGGTGAGCTTCGGCGTCACTGGCGCGAGGCTGCGTCGCTGTGCAGCCTTGAGGGTGTCGAGGATGGCGTCGGACCGATCGACCAGCCGGCGGCCAAAGATCTGCTTGAGGACCCGAGAGGCATCCGGGTCAAGAAAGAGCACGTCGTCGTGCTCAGCCTGCGCAGAGGCACCACGGAGCAGCGCGATGACCTCACTGTACCGGGCGTGGCGGATGAAGCGGATCGTTCGCTCCGCCTGTGCAGTGGCCTTGATCTGGGCGAGGGAGCGGTGCGTTCCCGAGACCGACAGAAACAGCGCCGTGTCCTGGAGGGCATCGGCGAACGTGTCTTTCTTCGCCATCCACCGCAGCAGGGCACGGCGAACGGTGGGGTGTGAAGGCTGCTCGGCAGCCGCCTTGAGGAGCAGCGCCGTGATGCCGCGATAGATCCGCAGGGGAATGGACCGCCGGGTCGGGGTATCGAGCACCATGAGAAAGGTGGGATCCGCCTCCAGGTCCCCGCCCTTGATGCGCGCCCTCATGGTCGCAATCGAGGAGACCACGGTCTCCTGAACGGGCAGCTCATCGACCAGGATCTCGACGGTGACCTGCTCCAGGCTTGTCTCCTCAAACAGGGCAAGGATCACCGTGCAGTCACCTTCGGTAAACTCATGGCTGACCAGCGCATCCGGGAACGCCCAGGCCACTCCATGCCTCGCCAGCTCCTGACGTCGCTGCCGTCCGAACGCCAGCCTGCGGAGGGCTGGTGTCCCGTCGTGGAGCTTGCTCCCGAGCAGCTGTGTGAGCACGGTCCACTGAGTCTCCTCACGCGCACTCACGGCGATGCCTCTCATGTGCCGAAGGGTCACCAGGTGAAGGAACTGCGGCGCAGCGATCTCCAGCGTCGGCAGATCGACCTCGTCGACCGTCCAGATCTGCCCCCGGCGGGTGAGGTCCGCGAGGCTCCACTCCCGACCTACCGCATCACGCAGCAGCGGGAAGTCCCGCAGGACCGCGTGGCTTGACGTGCGATGCTGCAGCAGCGTTAGGGCTGCGTCGCGCAGATCTTCGTCCGCTGGAGTGCGGCTGAGGGCCTCCGCCACGAGCGCCTCAGCAGCCTTCCAGAGACGCTCGGTGAGGTCGAGCCATGGCGCTGTGACCACGACGTCAGAGCGAGATGCGTTGAGCGTGATGTGACGACAGCGGACCCAGCCCGCCAAGCGATACCGTGCGCACGACACCTCGACCGACTGCACACAGATGCCATCCCGGACCACCTGAACGCCGTCCTGGAGCCGAGGGTCGAGGGCCTCCCTGTCGTCATGGAGCCACACCGTGCCGCCCTCCATCGTGCGCACCAGGACGGTCTCTGGCGGCGCCGGCGTATCGGCGGTGATGTCCGCGCCGTTGACCACGACCGGCATCGGCGCAAGGAACGCCAGCGACCGCAGCAGCCTCGCCTCATAGGCGCTGTCGAACGGGGTGATTGCCTCCTTGAGGACCGTCCAGGAGAACCGCTCGCGGACGTGGATGTGGACCCCATCGGTGCGCGTGTTGTCGGTGCGAACCGGGGCGAGCGGATCGGTGAGATCGAGGGTGAGCCCGGGGCGCTGGAGGAGGATCCACCGGGGCTCAAGTCCGAGCGCCCCGTAGATGCCCTGGGCCAGGTGCTGGAGCATGCGCTGTCGGGGCTCATCGCCCGGATAGAAGATGTGGTCGAACAGGCTGTCCAGCTCGTCGGCAGTGGGGTGGGCGCCATCCCAGGTGAGCTCCAGATCGTCCGCGTCGTTGCGGATCGTCAAGGATCGCGCACCGGCTCCGACTGCTGCCGAGACCAGCTCGAGGACGTACCGGTGGGGATCCTCCAGCTGGAACTGGGCCAGCTTCTTCATCGCACGACGAGAGTCGAGCTTAAAGGTTCCCTTGCTGATGACCTTTGCATCCTGGAGGTGTGCGTCGCGATCGTTCATGGGCGGGCCTCCTGGAGCGCAAGCAAGGTGCTGAGCGCCATCGGCTCAGAGCGGCCCAGGCTGATGTGCGCGATGTGGCGAAGCAGCGGAGCGGCGATGGCCTCTGGGAGCGCCTCGAGCTGCCGGAAGTCTGGGTGCTGGACGTTGACGAGGGCGACCGTGATGCCCTCCGGAGGGGACTCTTCTTTCGTCCGGTGCTCCAGCTCACCGGGACGCTCTTGCCAGCTCACCAGCCGACCGTGGATGGCATCACCGCGCTGGTCAAAGTCCGCCGCGACAAGGCGAAGGCTGCGATCAGAGGCGGCATCGATCAGCGAATGGGGCGCGCAGAGACCCGGGAGGATCCAGCGGGCGTGGACATCGACGGGCTCATACGCCGACAGCTGAGCAGCCCGAACGATCTCTGGATGCAGTGGGCCGAGAAGCACAATGCGGCCCGATGCTGTGAGGGCCGCGACGAGCGGGGACGGACCATCAGCAAGCAGCAGCTCGCTGCCGAGGAGCCGACGGAGCATGCCGGGTCGCAGGTCGTCACGGCAGACCAGGCCACCACCTGCGGCCCGCAGGCAGGGAAGACTCCCGGGAAGATCGGCATGCACAGCAGACGCGAGGAGCTGCGCATGCAAGCCCCAGTCCTCCGCCGCCGCGGCGTGCGTTATCGCTTCGATGTGGGCGTCCCGGAGCGTGGTCTTCGCCAGGACCGCGACCCGCTTGAGGACGGCGCGGTGGTTGGCGTCCCGGATGACGTTGTCGCGGGTGAGGGTGTGCTCCAGCACGCGGGCCTCGACCCGAAAGCTCACCCCAGGAACCGCAGCCTCATGGGCCTCCAGAAGGGTGAGCCCGCGGTTGTAGTAGCCGACAAACGGGGCCGCCTCGGTCGAGAACGCCAGCGCAGCCCGGAAGCCATCCTCTTCATGCACGATCTGGCAAGGCCCCGCGATCGAGAATTCATCGCCCAGGATCTCCAGCGGCCAGCCCCAGCGGCTCGACACCGCCTCGGTGCTGATCTCGGCGCGCGCGTATCGGCACCAGTACTGCACGGCCTCGCGGATCTCACCGGCCAGCGTCTTGCGCTTGCTGGCCTTGAGCGAGACCAGAATGCGAACCGTGGTTCCCTCGAACGGCTCATCGACCTCCGCGAGGGTGTAGCTTCGGTCCGCATCAAAGATGACCCGATAGTGACGCCCATCCCGGCCGGTGTCGACGACCACCAGCCGAGGATTCAGAGAAAAGAGCGAGACGAAGCCGACCCCGAATTTGCCGATCTTGGTGAGGTCACGCTCCTTGGACGAGCGGAACAGGGTCAGGAGGTAGCGCTCGATGATCTCGCGGTCCATCCCCTCCCCGTCGTCGATGACCTCGATGAGGAGATCATCTTGCTCCTCAGAGAGCAGGACATCGATCCGCCCAGCGCCGGCATCCAGTGAATTCTGGATCAGCTCTCGGACGAACGAGCTGCGCTTGGAGAACTGACGAACGAGCGCATCGAGGGCATCGGATTCTGGACGCTGAGACATGTATAGACCTTAAGCGATGCGGACAATTCGGATCCGACGAGACATGATCTGGCTCATGAAGCGCGCCGGGGGCTGCACAGACGTGCGGTGGCTGGAGTCCGGAAGACCTCAGCGGTAGCCGTAGGTGAGGTTGCGGCTGCCCTGCGCCTTGAGCCACGCGCGCGCCGCAGCCTGATCGCAGCGGGGAACCGACCACTTCCGATGATGAGACAGCTTCAGCGCAGCACCGGCACGGGGAATCGGCATTTCCCCCGACAAGGGATCGTCCACGGAGGTCTCCGGAAGGGCTCGGCTGACGCGTGAGAGCACTGCGGAGATCCAGGGCCGTCCATCGACACGCCGGATCGGACCAATCTCTCCGCGAACCAGCTCCTCGACCTCGACCTCTCCCCCAGCCTCCAGCAGGAGGACTGCGGTGAGGGCGGTCTGGGTGGTGAGGGCCTGGAGGCGACGGTTGAACCGCTCGGTGGCCCGAGCCGTGAGCACATCGGCGGTCAGGCTCTCGCCCTCGGGTTCGCAGAGTCGGAGGGTCCAGCGCACCAGCGAGGGCACCGACAGCTCCACCCGATCGATGATCACCTCGAAGCGCGCCCGGCGTGCCTGCCGCTCGATGAGGGCAACGGACAGGCCGCCCCGCTGAAGCGCCGTGACGGCCGACAGCGCGCGCAGGTAGTCCGCCTTTGCGATGGTCGGCGCGTCTCCGGCGGCCTCCAGACCAGCGAGTCGGTCGAGCAGCTCCGGGGCGAGCCGCTGGTCGATCCGCACCCTCAGCCAGGCGTCCGGGTGTGGCCAGCCGGCAGGACACAGGGGAAGCCCCTCACCCGGCGGGAGAATGCCCACCCCGCCGAGGTGCTCAGAGACATCACGCCACGGCGGATAGTGGCGGTTGAGCCGCAGGGCGCGGAGTCCGGAGCGGAGGTCCCGGATGTAGGCCGCGGCGGCGACCGGCTCAAGCATCACCGACATGCTCCAGCGCCTGCTCAACCTCCGCGCGTGCCCTCCGGCGCTCGGCCGCCTCGGCATCGAGCAGCGCCAGCTTCTCAGAGAGGCTGTCGAGGGAGTGCTCCAGCCAGACTGCCCGCTTCCCGGCAGTCACCGCGAGGTCGGCGAGGGAGTGCTGGAGGGCCTCGAGCCCGCCGCCTTCGTCGAGCGCCGCCGCAGCGGCCTCCGCAGCCAGCCCAGAGATCCGGTGGTTGAGTCCCTCCAGCGCGACGGTGGCGTCGCGGTAGAGCTGCTCCAGCCCGGTGGAGACCCCCTGGAGGATGCCCTCAAGCTCTTGGTGAAGGAGCTTGAGGGAGACGAGGCGCGCTGTCGCCGCTTCGAGCCGTACCCGATCGCGACGGACTTCCCAGAGCGCACGATCCAGCTGACCGACGATGGCACCACGCTCCAATTGTCGCTCGCCACCCCATGAATCGTGGGAGCGCTGTCGAGCGGACGCCAAGGCAACCTCATGCGCCTCAGCCTTGACGCGATCGGCCGACAGGCAGCGAATCTGCTCGGTCAGCTGTGGAATCTCTACCGCGAGCTGGGCGAGGTCGCGATCGAGCAGGTCGACATGGTGAGACAGCGCCCGGACCTTCTCCAGCGCCCGCTCATGTCGTGCCCAGAGGGTCTCAAGTGCTGGTGGCCCGGTGAGCTCCGGCTGGATCAGCCCGGCTGAGATCAGGGCGCGGGTCAGCCAAGACGGCTCTTCAGCAGCTGTGATCGGCTGGAGCGCCTCGTCGAGCGCCTTCGAGAGCTCCACCTCGAGCTGTCGGAGACACTCCAGGCCATCGAGACGCAGCCGATGTCGCTGCTGGTGCTCACCGACAGCGGACTCAAGCTCAGCTGGAGTCGGCGGAGGAGCCGCATAACCAGGACCGCAAGAAAGCAGCCGATGAGTGGAGGCCATGACCCGTTGTATCTCACAGCAGCGGGATATGCTCCCTGCATGCTCCTGCTCCTCTCTGGAACACTGGCCGCGCACGCGCTCACCGACGGACAGCTCACCGAGACCCTCGTAGCCTTCAACGCTGGCGCCCACTTTCCCCTTCCCGAGCTCGACACCGCGGCGAGAGAGCGCCTGCGAAGCGGAGAGGTCGTCAAGCTCATCAACCCACGCTCCGACGGCACCATTCAGGTCGCAGGGGTCCTCATCATCCAGGAGCCACACCACGCGGTCTGGCTGGCCAGCCAGGATCCCCACTTCGCCTCCCCGGGGCAGGCCACTGAGCTGCGCCTGGAGATGACCGGCGACCGGGCGAGCTGGTACGGCTACCTCGACCTCCCGCGTCCGTTCACCGACCGACACTGGGTGGTGGACGTCTGGAACAACCACGGGCTCGCCGCGCGCAGCGACAACACGCTCTGGGAGCACCCCTGGACCTTGGACGAGGCCGGTGCAGACACGGTGATGCCGTACCTGGCGTCCGGTCAGGTCGATGGAATTACACAGGAAATGGCACAAGAGGCGCTCTACACACCGGTAAACCGTGGCGGCTGGGTGTTCCTCGCGCTGCCCGACGGCTCGACGCTCCTGTCGTACCATGCAACCTCCGTCGTGGGGGGCAACATCCCCGACCGGATGGTCGCTGAATTCATTCGGATGGGCCTGGAGGATCTGCTCCGTCGCGCGGAGCGCATCGCCGCAGAAGTTGTCCCAGGACACTACACCGCCGGGCACCCAGCGATACTCGGCGGAGACGGCCAGCCAGTACCGCTCTACTAAGGACTTAGTATGTCAACAATTGCCATCGAAGAGATCGCCTCTTATCCGCTGCCTGGCATGTCCTACCCCACCTGGGTTGAGGTCGCGCCTGATGAGAAGCACCTGACCTTTCTCGACTCCGAGGGCGGAGACCTCACCCGCCACCTCTACGCCCTCGATCTCTCCACCGGACAGCGACGGCCGATCTTTCGCCCCGCGGTCACCGAGGAAGCGGATCTGCCGCTAGAAGAGAAGCTCCGCCGAGAGCGGCTTCGAGAGCGTGGACTCGGCGTGACCCGCTACAGCTGGTCTGGAGACACCATCGTCGTGCCGCTGGCCGGTGCGGTGTGGCTACAGGATGGCATCGACGGCGAAGCCTGGGAGCTGCTTCCGCGCGGCGCCCATCCGATCCTGAGCCCGACCCCCTCTCCAGACGGGGCCCGCCTCGGCTTCGTCCAGGATGCTGAGATCTACACCGTGCCGATGTCCGGCGGCCCCCCCGTCCAGCAGACCTCTGGTACCCGGGGTACTGGCAAGACCAGCGGCCTCGCTGAGTACATCGCCCAGGAAGAGATGTCGCGAATGCGCGGCTTCTGGTGGTCCCCCGACTCGACCCAGATCGCGTTCATCGAGGTCGACGAGACCCACATTCCAGCATGGCGGATCACCCACCACGGCGCCGAGCAGCGGACCTTTGAGGAGCATGCCTACCCGTTCGCCGGTGAAGAAAACGCGCGCGTTCAGCTGGGCATCCTCACCGTGAACCCCGACGGTCCCACGACACCGCTGTGGATATCGCTGTCTGTCGAAGGAGAGTCCAGCGATCTCTACATCGCACGGGTCTACTGGGGCCGAGCGGGCCTCATTGTCGCCCTCCAGGACCGCAGCCAGCGGCGGCTGGAGCTGCTCCGAGTCGATCCAGAGACCGGGAGCAGCGAGCGCCTGCTGGTCGAGACCTCCGAGCACTGGGTCAACCTCCACCACCTGTTCCGAGCCCTCCCCGACGGGGGCTTCCTGTGGGGCAGCGAGCGCACCGGCTTCCAGCACCTCTACCGCTACGATTCGGAAGGAACCTGCCTCGGCGCGATTACCCACGGAGAGTGGATGGTCGACAGCCTGTCAGGGGTCAGCGTCCAAGAGGATGCGGTCTACTTCACCGCCACCAAGGACGATCCCCGACAGCGCCACCTCTACCGCGTCGCACTCTCCGGCGGTGAGCCTCGCCGACTGACCGAGGCTGGCGGGCTGCACACCGTAAACATCGACCTCAAGGGCGGCCGCTTCATCGACCTTCACCACACCCTCAGCATGCCCCCGACCATCACCCTCCGTGAGCTGGAGTCTGGTGCCGCCCTCCACACCCTCCACGCCCCCACCGACGCTCGGATCACGGCGATGTCGCTGCCGCCGCCAGAGGAGGTGACCGTGATGTCTCGCGACGGGGTGCCGCTGCATGGCGTGCTGTACCGACCGGCTGGCGAGGGCCCATGGCCGACGGTGATCTCGGTGTATGGCGGCCCTCATGCCCAGCGGGTCCAAGACGGCTGGCATGTCACGGTCGATCTGCGGGCCCAGCACTTCCGGCAGGAGGGCTTCGCGGTGTTCAAGCTCGACAACCGCGGCTCTGCGCGGCGGGGACTGGCCTTCGAGGGTGCGATCCGATGGGACATGGGCAACATCGAGGTGCAGGATCAGGTCGACGGCGTGCGCTGGCTGATCGCGCAGGGCATCGCGGATCCAGAGCGGGTCGGCGTGTTCGGCTGGAGCTACGGTGGGTACATGTCCGCGATGTGCCTGGCGCGCGCACCAGAAGTCTTCGCAGCAGCCGTCGCCGGCGCACCGGTCATCCACTGGGACACCTACGACACCCACTACACCGAGCGGTACATGGGCCGGCCGCAGGAAAATCCAGACGGCTATGCGCGCTCCAGCGTGCTGGCACATGTGGCCGACATCAAGGGTCGGCTGCTGCTCATCCACGGTCTCATCGACGAGAACGTCCTGTTCCGCCACACCGCCCGGATGCTCAACGCCCTCATCCGAAGCCGCACCGACCACCGTCTGCTGCTGTTTCCCGATGAGCGACACATGCCGCGTGGTGCCCAAGATCGCATCTTCATGGAGGAGCAGATCCTCGGCTTCTTTGCTGACGCGCTTAGAGCCTGACGACCTCTCCAGCCAGCAGAAACCACAGCTCGTGTCTTGGCGGCTCGGGCAGCGCGAGGGCGGCGGTGACTGCTGAGCAGTATGTCGCTCCCTGCGCCCGATAGGCCTCAGCGCGCACCGGGACGTCCGAGGCGGAGATGTCATCGGTCTTGAAGTCCGCGACCACCAGCTCCCCGCTCTCCGGGTCGGTGTACAACAGGTCGATCTCGCCGGATAGGAAACCAACCGGAGCCCCCTCGGTGCCCGGCGGAGGCAGCAAGAGCGGCAGGGCACGGGCCTTGATGTCCGGGCTCAAGGCAGCGAGGCGCTGCAGCCAGCCGCCGCTGAGGACACGGAAGAGGACCCCCTCGGCCCGACGAACCGCCGGGCTGACCTCCTCTGCGCGGAGCAAGGGTCGGATGTGGTCGGCGAGGGTCGGCGTGAGTCGGGCGCGCTCGGTGTCGGGCGTGCTGCGAAGATCGAGGGCAGCCATCGCACGGTGGATCGCGGTTCCGACCGCCTGAGGAATCGTGGCGCGCCCCGGTACACCCGGGACCGACCAGGCCAGTTCCTCGTGCTCAGCAGCAGCCGGCTCAGCCCACGCCTCTCCGCCGCGAAGCCTGCGGGTATGTGCATACGCGTCCGTGCGGGCAGCCGCGAGCCGGGCGGCAGTGCCGAGGACCGCTGCGGCCTTCGGCAGACCAGCGAAGCTGGGGTGCGCTCCGGCAGGGCTGATGCGGAGGTCCGTGCAGGCCGGAAAGACCCAGGAGACCCCCGCCGCAGAGACGCGGTCGGTCTGGCCGGCATCGAGCTGCTCTGCCATGGCCGACGGGCGAGGCAGGCCGCCACTCCGAGCACTCAGCAGGTCAGAGATGCAGCGCGCCTGAGACCAGGGCAGCGGCTCTCCCCGCCAGCGGCCCGCGACCACGAGGCGATCCCGTGCGCGGGTCATGGCCACATACAGCAACCGGATTCGCTCGGCGCTGGCGACCCGTCCCTGGTACCGCTCGATCTCATCCCAGCCCGGAGAGGGAGCACCGAACAGCACCATCTCAAAGGGCTGACCAGGATCTCGGGGCCGCTCGATGGCGGTGAACGGTACCGAAGCATGGTTGCCGGTGCGGTGGGTCTGGAGGAGGTAGACGTGACCAAACGCGAGCCCCTTCGCGCTGTGAATGGTCATGACCGACAGGGAATCCTCGACGGTGTCTTTGGGACGCCCCTCGGCATCCTCGACGACCTCTGCGACGCTCCGCCGCAGCGACTTGAGCACCGCCTCCAGATCTCCCCCTTCCTCCATCGCGGCCTGGAGGCGACGGTAGAAGCGATCGAGGTTGGCGATGCGGTAGGCACCCTGGTACCGAGCAGCCTCCGTGACCTCAAGCATCAGCCGCGCGCGGAGCCGAGCGACAAAGACATCTGCCGGCAGCCGGAGGAGATCCTGACGACAGGTGATGAGATCCCCGATCGCCAGAAGGACGCTGTGCTCCCATCCCAGGATGCGATCGAGCCCGGGGATCGTGCCGACCTGCTCACGGAGGTCCTCGGCGACTGCAGTGATGAGGTCTCGGATCTTCGCCAGCTCCGGCCCCTCCGGACTCCAGGCTGCGGTCATCAGCCCCGGAAAGCCCCGAGACCACAAGGGCAGCAGGGCGGCATCGGGAAGGCCACAGGCAGAGGACCGGAGGAACCCAATGAGGGCGATGTGGTCGTTTGGATCAAAGATGGAGCGGACCATCGCGGCGGCGGCAATGATCTCACGCCGACGGTAGTAGCTGCGGTCGCGCTCGACAATGTAGGGAATCCGCGCCTCACGGAGGTGGCGGAGGTAGCGCTCGAGGTCTCCGCTGTTGCGCATCAGGAGGCCGACGTCTGACCACGGAACCCCGTGCGCATCGTGAAGCTGCCGCAGGTCCGCAGCGAGGGCTGCCGCCTCCAGGTCGGTCGCAACCTCTGAGCGGGTGTCCGGCTGCGGAACACCGTCGTCGAACGCCATGCTGTTCCAGTGCTCGACCGGCGCGCGGTCCCCGGCGGTAAAGCCGACAGCCTCAGAGCGACTGGCGATCAGGGGCTCGAAGACCGGCTGAAACCCTTCCTCTCGGTGCATCACTGGCGCGACAACTCGGGTGACCTCGTCGAGGATTCCAGGAACGGAGCGAAAGTTCAGCGACAGGGTGTGCCGCTCGCCGCCGGCAGCCAGCACCTCTTCGACGAAGGCATCATAGGCACGCAGATCGGCATTTCTCCAGCCGTAGATGGACTGCTTGGGATCCCCGACGATGAACAGTCCAGGTCGGGCCTCTCCCTGAAGTCCGAGGCGGCGAACCACATCACACTGGAGGATGTCGGTGTCCTGAAACTCGTCGACCAGGAGCTGATCGATGCCCTGCTGGATCTGATCCCGGACATCATCTCGACGCATCAGCAGCGCGCGGGCATCGACGAGCAGGGCGGTGAAGGTCTGAACCCCGCTGGACCGCATGCGCCGGTGGACCTCCTGGAGCATCGGGTGGAGGACACGCCGCCCGAGGTCGAGCAGCTCGGGATTGAGCCGCAGGATGTGCTTGAGCTGGACCAGCAGCGCATCCGCAGCGGGCTCTAGAGCATCTCGGATCTCAGCCAGACACGCCTGCTCGGTGTTGTTCAGCCGGCCCTTCTTCCAGCTCGCGAGGCGGGACAGCAGCGGTGCTGGGAACAGCTCCCCCACCCAGTCCACGAGCTGGGTGAGGTAGACCGAGCCGGTGAGCCGAGAGAGCAGAAGCTCCAGGCTGGTGACAACGGCGAGGCTGCTGGGGCTTCGCGATGCAGACTCCAGGCGGCTTCCGAGCACCGCGCGCAGCGCCTCGGCGGCATGGCGAAGGCGCACCATCAGCGCCTCGACCCGCGCTGGGCTCAGCGGATCTTCTGCGAGCACCTTCGGGGGTGCTGCAGACTGCGCGAGCTTGAGGAGGGTCGAGAACAAGGTCTGGGGCTGGTGGCCCAAGGCAAACAGCCGCCTGAAGTCTGGATCGATCGGCAGCGAGAGCGCGACCTGGGTGTGCTCCAGGACAACCGCGCGCACCAGGTCCTCGAGCATCACGCCGTCGGCATCGACCTCGAAGTTGGGGTGGAGGCCAGCCTCGAGGGGATGGTTCGCGAGGAGACGACGGCAGAAGGCGTGGACTGTCCGCATCGGGAGGTTGTCGATGCAGGAGAGCAGCGCAGCAGCACGGCGCTGGCGCTCGTCTGGATCCACAGGGAGGATCTCCTCCAGAACGCCCTCAGGGACCTCACCGTCGGCGATCTGAAGCAGGGCCTCGCTGACCCGCTCGCCCATCTCAGCGGCAGCAGCCTCGGTGAAGGTGATCGCGACGATGCGCGAGAGGGTGCGGGTGGCGACAGCCTCGGGGGTTCGCTCGACAGACGCTGTGGAGAGGGCCTCCTCCGAGCGCTTCCAGCCCAGCCCCATCGACCAGGACAGAATCCGAGCAACGAGGGCGGTGGTCTTGCCGGTGCCGGCACCAGCCTCCAGCACGATCGGCCGGTCAAAGGTGACCTGTGCAATCCGACGCGCGCGGGTGTCCTGAAGCCGAAGCGCCTGCAGCTGGACATCATCATTCATCTTCGTGCTGCTCCTCGGGGTAGTCCGGTGGCTCCTGGCCGAGCCACCACAGCCGCAGCAGACTCTGGCGGACCGCGGGGAGCTGGGTGGGGGTGCGCTTGAAGACGGGGGTGTGTCGCTGGACGTGCTCGATCACGCGGCGACGATAGCCGGAGTCTCCGAGCCGGCAGGACTGCCGCATGCGACACCGATCACAGGCATCGCCCTGCTTGCTGCCCGTAGGCCCCACGATCCGCGGCAAGAAGACCCCGGCATCCCAGGCCTCGCTGACCACAGACCAGGCTGAGCCTGCGGCGGTGATGAAGTCGCTGTCGGCGTCCTCGACAGAGAAGTCTCGGGCGTGGTCCTCGGTGTCTGGATCGAGGAACAGAAACCGTCCGGTGCGAGACAGCGTGCTCGACAGCCCCGCGAGGGCATAGGTGCTGGCCTGCAGGCGCTTGCCGGTCTGGACCTGCTTGAGAAAATTGCGCGCGCGGGTGCTGGCGCGCTTGCCGGAGTCGATCGTGCGACCCGTCTTGTAGTCGGTCAGCAGCAGCTGGGTTCCGTCGAGATCGGCGCGGTCCGCCTTGAAGTGAATCGTTCGCCCGCCAGCAGCTACCGCGCCCTCGATCTCGACGCCGAGCACAGACAGGGGCTTCCCCGCCTCCGGCCAGTCCAGCGCCTTCGCGACCTTGAGGTAGGGCCACGCCATGTCCCGGAGGACCAGAGCCATGCCGGGCAGGTTCATGCCGAGCTCACGAATCTGGCTCTGGGCGACCTCAAGGAGCGTCTCCTCGACCGCAGCCTCGCCCGGCCAGTGGACTCCGACGGCGCCGCGCTCCACCGCGATGTCGAGGCTCGTTCGGAGATCGGACTCAGCGGCACCGAGCGCATCCCTGACGACTCCCTCCAAGACCCGGTGGACCAGATCTCCGAGCATCCACTTCTCGATCATGGGCAGCGAGTTGATCGGATCGGGAACCGGCTCCAGGCGGAGGAGGTTGGTGAGGAAGGTCTGCCACGGGCAGCGCGCAGCGGACTCCAGGGTGGTGATGTAGAGGGCATTGCCGCGGGGATCGATGGGGCCGACGGACGCCCCGATGATGCCGCTGTAGGGATCGAGAAGGCGAGCCGCATCTCGGCCCTCGGGCTCTCGAAGATCAGGCTCCAGGGCATCGAGGATGCTCAGCCGAGCCGCCGCAGCAGCCTGGATCTCGGGATGCTCAGCAGAGAGCCCCCTGCCCTCGGCCATCGCGGCAGGAAGCAGGGCCCGGAACCGCGCGCGGCTGCCGTGGAGTCCAGCGCGGATTGCCGCGTCAAAGGCCAGCTCAACACCGGGAGGGGCCGAGACGCTGTAGCGTGTCGGGACCTCTTCAGGCTGCTGGCCTGCGCTCCACCGCAGCCGCTCGACCAGCGGACTGGCCGAGAGGGTCTGGCCGTCTTCGTTCATCCGCTGCCAAGAGAGGACGATGTTCGGAGCGGCGGTGTGAAGCCAGGCAAACAGGTACCGCTCACCGGCCATGGTCACGCCGCGGAGGGGCAGCGCCGGCAGGAGAACCTGGAGGCGACGGCGCATCCTGTCGGGGAGAAGGGCGTCCTCGCGGATGCGGCGGGGGAAGACATCTCGGTTGAGTCCGACGAGGAAGATGGTCTCAAACGTCAGCCCGCGAGCCTCGGATGCTGAGAGGATCTGGACACCGGCACCCCGCCCACCGAGCGGACTGCGCCCCACCGGCCGCAGCGCAGAGAGGCTGAGGAGCCGGAACTCACCGAGGGTGATGTTGAGGGTCGACTCGTGCACGCGCAGCAGCTCAGCGAGGGCATCGTGGATGGACTGAACCGCGACCGGCTCGTCATCCCAGCGCAGCTCATCGATGAGGAGCTGACGGAGGAGCCGGACATGAACCTGCAGGGGCGCAGACTCCGGCCATGCATCCCAGAACCGCAGCAGCGAGCGCGCGCGCTCTCGGGCAATGTCGAGGAGCGAGTGGGGAAGAACGCGCCGCATGGCCTTCACGTGGGTGCGGTCCTCTTCGACCACAGGCACCAGCCCGCTGCGGACCGGGAGAGAGAAGCCCGCCTCGGTTCGATCGCCGGCGATGTTCGCAGCCGGTATGTGGGAGAGCCGCGTGACACCGGAGGCAGCAAACCCGAGGCCGAGATCGGCGCGCCGAAGTCGAGTGTGTCCGAGATGATCAGGGCTGGGAACCTCACAGATCCAGCCCGCAGCCTCAAGCCAGCGGTCCGCCCGAACCTCGCTTCCATCGCAGAGCACATCGAGCAGCGCACCGACCCGGCGCGCCTCGGCGCTGTCCGAGCCCTGCGCCCCCAAGGCAGAGAACGGAACGCCAGAACGCCCCAGCTCTCGCCAGAGGGTCGCGCGGTAGGGCTCGACCTCGCGCGCGATGACCGCAATGGACTCCGGAGGGGTGCCGCCTTCGAGGAGGAGGCGGATGCGCCGAGAGACCTCCCGAAGCTCTGCCTGAGCCCCGGGAGCGGAGAAGGTCTCGCGCTGAGGTGGTGTGGTGGTCTCCGGAAGCGGTCGGAGGGTGGCGACCAGCTCGAGGCGGGTCGTGAGCGGCTCGGTGAAGGTCACGCCAGCATCGGTCCGCCAGGGAGCCGCCGGATCTGCGGGCGTGTCGACGACGAGGCTGATCTCTTGCCAGCGGAGCAGAGACTCGATGAAGTCCCCCATCACGCCGGTCGCCTCACAGAAGCCGACCATCCGGATCGCACGGGCGGCCGGTGGATGGATCGGGAGCAGCTCAGCAGCGCGGCGGTAGATCCAGGAGCGGTCACCGACCTTGAGCAGCTCCATCGACTCGTAGACCTGGGCCGCGACCCGCAGGATCGCCGCAGCGCGCTGCTCTGCAGCACCCTGGGCATCGGCCTCTGGGGGGGGGAGCCCGAGGGCTGCGGCGATCTGAGTTTCCTCCGAAGAAGCTGCAGAGAGCAGCTCATCCACCGCCTCAAGATGGATGGGCTCAAAGCCCGAATCGAGGATGTCGCGAACGCTCTCCAGCACGCCACCGTAGCCGTCAGAGAGGTGGCCCAGCTCAGCCTCAAGGACCGGCTCCTCTGCACAGAAGCGGCGAGTGAGCACACCAGCCATCGCGGCCCCTCGGCGGGGAATCTCACCGCTGAGAGCAAGAATATCGGTGGCGAGCATGCCGAGGGTGAGCACCCGGACACCGATCATCGGGCGGTGTCGGGCGATGACGCCGGAGAGGTGCAGCAGGAGCGCGGTACTGGGAACGACCACGAAGACCGGCTCGTCTAAACAGGACAAGAGGCCAGGCCCAGGAGGGAGCAAGACGTCTAGCTCAGCGAGCAGGTGACGCTCGGTGGCCTGTGCACCGGGGCTGAGCCAGACAGTGGGCAACGGTATTCCTTCATCAGTTCGGAGTGTTGATTAACGCGTCGGACCGCCGACAATTGGACAGTTAATGTCCGAATCAAATGAAGCAGCCTGCTGAAGGCGCTCAGGTGGTCTCGACGGTGCGGAGGCGGTTGAGTGCAGCGGCGATCTCGTGGCGTCTCGGCGTGACGAGATCGCCGGGAGGCTCGTCGCGATCCGAGAGGACCTCGACCCCCTCAGCTTCTATCGCAGCCTGCACCACCTCCAGCAGCGCGGTGACTGGGGATGCCCCCTCACAGTGCGCCGCGATCCAGCGGAGGGACAGTCCGATGGTGACGGCATGGGCTCCGTCGATGACCTGCTCGACGGCGGAGAGGTCGATCACTGCGCTGCCGTGCTCCACTCTCCGACCATCCCGTGCCCGGATCCGCCCCTTCCCACCCGGACGAAGGCTCTCGGCGTGAATCAGCCTGGCGCGTGGTGGAGACATCGGCTCAGGCGCAGCCGGAGCCGGACCAGCCAGCGCCCGGGCCCTGTCGGTGAGGTCCACCGGGGCGTAGGCATCCATGCCGATCACAAAATCGGCGACCGCGAGGAAGTCCCCCACACCGCCCACCACCATCACCGTCGAGACCCCCGCAGCGCTCAGCTCAGAGATCCGCTCGACCAGCGGAGTGATCGGCTCCCGGTCCCGAGTGATCAAGGCCCGCATCCGGTCATCGCGGACGAGGAGGTTTGTCGCCGAGGTGTCCTCGTCGATGAGCAGCACCCGAGCGCCAGCCTCGATGGACTCCACGACTGCAGCCGCCTGAGAGGTCGAGCCGGAGGCATCGTCTGTGGAGAACGGCGCGGTGCTCCGCCCGCCGGGCAGTCCAGAGAGGAACGGCGAGATGTCCACACCCGCGACCCGACGCCCATCCTCAGCGCGGATCTTTACCGTGTCGGTGACCGCGACCACTCCGCTTCGGCCATCGCCCGGGATGTGGTCGAGGTGTCCGCGCTGGATGGCTTGGAGGAGGGTGGACTTTCCATGAAAGCCACCGCCGACGATGAGGGTGATCCCGACGGGGACTCCGAGCCCGTCGACTGGTCCATCTGGGGTCGAGAGGCTCACCCGAAGCGACTCGGGAGCCACCAGGGGAACCGCACCCTCCAGCGGGGCTTGGCTGACCCCGCTGGTCCGGGGCAGGATGCTTCCGTCCTCGATGAACGCAACGAGTCCCCGGTCATCGAGCTGTCGGCGTAGGCCACGCTGACGGACGATTGAGGAGACATGCGCGGCGAGCCCAGCGCTGTCGGGAACCCGCAGCGCGCCCGCGGCGTGAAGGATGTCTCCGGTCAGCATCTCGTAGGCCTGCCGGCCGAGCACCCGCCGGCCCGATGCTGGCAGGCCCGCCCACAGCCGAACCTCGACTCGACCGTCCTCGCTCAGCCGAGCGGCGCTCCGAGCGACCACCTCCGGACCGGGCCGGTAGATCCTCAGCTCACCAGATCGACCGCTCCCCCGACGGGCACCTGACAGCGCCGCGCCGAAGCGACGAAGCAGCCAGTCTTCTGCGGCCAGGCAGCGATCGGGATCGGTGCAGGTGACGGCGTCAATGCCGGTGTCCAGCTGGATCCGAACCCGAGAGGGCGCCGCGAACGGATCACCCTGGATGTGGTCGACGCTCAGCAGCACATCCTCGATGCGCCAGTCTCCTCGGAGGTCTCGATAGCTGGTGTAGGCGCGGCCATCGATGCGCTGGAGCAGCAACTTGAGCCTCTGCGTGTCAGGCACCGGCGCTCCACTCCTGCTCGATGGCCGCTCGAATCTCGGCATAGCCTGGCTGGTTGAGCGCGTAGCCGTTGTCGTCGAGGGTGTACATCTTCGCGGCGATCTCGAAGCCCTCGCGGGTCAGCCGCAGGTAGCGGGCGGGTCGGGGGTGTCCGAACTGCGAGCGGTAGCCGCACAGCGAGGCGTCGTAGACCTGACAGGCCGACGGGCGCTCGGGCTTGCCGAAGATCCCACAGCTCCCGGCACCAGACGCATCGACCACCCGATGCTGACAGCGGGTCCGCACCACGATGGTCCAGCCGCCGTGCTCGTTGACGCCGACCTCGACGCCGGGGAAGCCCAAGCAGAACCGGATGTGATCGAGGTTGCCGACGTTGGCCGGGGCGCTGTGCGGGAACGACACCCGCGTGCAGCACCAGGCCGCGCAGCCGGAGCAGGGACTGGCGAACGAGGCAAAGGTCTTTACCGGCAGCGGCATCAGGGGCTTGCCGGTGACGACCGCGCTCTTCCAGTCTGTGAGCGCCTGAGACGCGGGGATCTCCGGATCGGTCGCCTCCGAGAACGCAAGCGGCTTGTCGAAGGCCTCCTTCAAGAAGCCGACCTCTGGGTAGCTCACGATGTCCCGGTGTCCGTTGAACACGAGCATCGAGGCGTACAGCTTCAGCCGCTCACGATCCATCCGGATGTATTCGATCGTCTCGGGGCTCTCGAACATGCGCTTGTAGAAGCAGCTGTAGGGGTTGTAGCGCTTGCAGACGTGAGGCTGGCGGTCCGTGCCATGCACCGTGCAGCGGCGGGTGACGGTGTCGAGGTTGCTGCACGGCGCGCGGTAATGAACCCGCCAGGAGCCTCCAGACAGCAGCGCCAGCTCAATCCGATCGAAATTCAGCAGATAGAAGGCATAGTCGAGCTCTTCGTACCGGGTGATCTGGAAGTCGTGGAGGGGAAGAAAGGTGCAGCAGCTTGCCGAGCAGCCGGCACAAGGTGCATCCCGGGCCTCGGCAAACCCCATGCGCAGGGTCGCTGGATCATGTTGGCTCATGTCCAGGAGTCTACCTGGGAGGCCCGGGGCGTGTTATCCGCTGCGCCATGACTCTACTCTCCCTCCTCATGATGACCCTCATTGGCTGCGACGAGCCGGCTGGGGAAGCGACCACCAACGAGGCGGAGACCCCCGCCGAGAACACCGAGGCAGAGAAGCCTCGGGATGATGCCAAGGCGGTCCCCGCGACCACCGAGAACATCCCGGCTCCAGCAGACGTCGCCGCGCCCCCTGCCGACGCCTCCAAGACCGAGTCCGGACTCGCCTACAAGGTCCTCTCTGCCGGCACCGGCGCGGAGCATCCCTCCGAGCTGTCCAGCGTCGAGGTCCACTACACCGGCTGGACCACCGACGGCGAGATGTTCGACAGCTCTGTGGTCCGTGGTCGCACCACCAAGTTCCCGCTCAACCGCGTCATCTCGGGCTGGACCGAGGGACTTCAGCTCATGAAGAAGGGCGACAAGACCCGCTTCTGGATCCCCGAAGAGCTGGCCTATCAGGGCCGCCCCGGCGCACCCGCTGGAATGCTCGTCTTCGACGTCGAGCTCGTCGACTTCAACACGCCCCCCGCACCTCCAGAGGCTCCGGCTGACGTCGCCGCCCCCTCGGCAGACGCCACCACCACGGCTTCTGGGCTGGCCTACAAGGTCATCAAGAAGGGCGAAGGCACGGATCACCCCGGCGAGACCAGCAAGGTCAGCGTTCACTACACCGGCTGGACCACCGACGGCAAGATGTTCGACAGCTCGATCTCTCGGGGTCAGCCGGCCACTTTCCCGCTCAACCGGGTCATCGCAGGCTGGACCGAGGGCGTTCAGCTCATGGTCCCCGGAGACAGCTACCGCTTCTGGATCCCCGAGGAGATGGCCTACAAGGGTTCTCCCGGAAAGCCAGCTGGTATGCTGGTCTTTGACGTTGAGCTGCTTGAGATCCAGTAAGGATACTGGCTGGCGATGCCGCGCTACATGACCCAGCAGGGACACACGATCATCACCGATGAGATCGATCACCTCTGGAGGGTCGAGCGTCCGAGGGTGGTCGATGAGGTCTCTGAGGCCGCAGATCTCGGGGACCGCTCCGAGAACGCTGCCTACATCTATGGGAAGCGGCGGCTTCGCCACGTCGACTCCAGGCTGCGCTACCTCCGCCGCAAGATCGACGGGGTCACCGTCGTGAACCTCGACGAGATGCTCCAGTTCACGGACATTCGCTTCGGCGCTGTCGTGGTCCTGGAGGATGGAGATGGCGTGCAGAAGACCTGGCGACTGGTCGACAAGGACGAGTCTGCTCCTGCGCAGGGTCGCATCTCCATTCAGTCCCCCATCGGCCGCGCGCTGCTGGGTCATGAAGAGGGCGACTGCGTGACGGTCCACCTTCCTCGCGGCTCAGTCGACTACGAGGTCCTCGACATCCGCTATGGCTCAGAGGGCCCCTGACCTGGGCTTCACGAGCTTTTCATAGGCGCCTGCTGGGCTGACGCAATAAAGCGCGCGCCTCTCTTAAAACTGGAGCAGACGTGTCCGCAGCTGCATACTTTGATGTTGATGGAACGCTGGTCTCCTCCAACCTGATCCAGCCCACCGTCCGCGTCATCCTCAACCAGGACACCCCCGCGGCGAGCCTTCGACGGCTTGGTCGGGCGGTCCTCGATGGCCCCGGCATGGCGATGGCTGAGCTGCGCTCTCGCAAGCAGTTCAACCAGAAGCTGTTCTCGCACTACAGGGGCATCACCAACGACCGGATGCTGATCCTCTCTGAAGAGATCTTCGAGGACATCATCAAGCCCGCGCTGTTTCCAGGCGCAAAAGAGCTGGTCCAGTCCTGCAAGGATGCCGGGCTCCGCGTCGTGCTGATCACCGGCTCCCTGTCCGGTACGACCGCACACCTCGCTGACTACCTCGGCGCGGATGACTTCATCTCCAATCGCCTTGAGATGAAGGACAACCGGGCAACCGGAAAGCTGCTCCACCCAATCGTCGCTGGTCCAGAGAAGTCCAAGCTCATCGTCGCCGATGCCGCCAAGCACGGTCACGATCTCGGACGCAGCCAGGGCTACTCCGACTCTTACTCCGATGTGCCGATGCTCTCCGTCGTCGGCCAGGCCTTCTGCATCAACCCCGACCGGAAGCTGCGGCGCATGGCGCAGGCATACCGATGGCCGATCCTCGACATCAGCCGCCGCGCCCCCAGCAGTCTCCGAGCGTAGAGGAACGTACATGAGCACCGATCATCCCTGCGTGGTCACCATCAACCACCGCTCCAAGCCCCGCGTCCTGTTCTCCGGCGACAAGCTCGTCGAGGTCGACCTTCCTGTCGGCAGCCGGGTCATCTACGCAAAGCCTCCGATGGAGCCCCTCGCGGACGTCTCCGCAGCCATCCGCTACGCGATCAACCATCCCGAGAACAGCCCGCCGCTCTACAGCAAGCTGCGACCGGGAATGAAGGTGACCGTCGCGATCGACGACCTCTCGATGCCCCTGCCCCCCATGGCGACCCCAGACGTCCGGCAGAAGATGCTGGAGGTGGTCCTCGAAGAGCTCGACAAGCACGCGGTCACAGACATCGACTTGATCGTCGCCACGGCGTTCCATCGCCCGATGTCCGCCAAGGAAATCGAGCGGATGACCGGGAGCAAGATCTTCAACCGCTTCTGGCCTGAGCACCTCTACAACCACGACGCAGAGCTGCCCGGCGGCCTGAAGTACCTCGGCACCACCGCCGAGGGCTACGAGGTCGAGATCAACCGGCGGGCTGCTGAGTCCGATCTCATCATCTACCTCAACCTCACCTTCGTCCCGATGAACGGCGGCTTCAAGTCCGTCGGCACCGGCCTCGTCGGCTACCGAACGCTGAAGCACCACCACAACCCGCACACCATCCGGAAGTCGAAGTCCTACATGGACCCGAAGAACTCCGAGCTCGCGGATCGCATGGTGAGCGTCGGCAAGCTGATCAACGAGAAGGTCGACGTCTTCCACATCGAGTCGACAGTCAACAACCGGATGTTCAGCAAGCCCCTCGACATCCTCGCCAAGAACGAGGACGAGCTGACCCCGACGGAGGAGAAGGCGCTCAAGGGCCTGGTCCGGACGCTCAAGTTCCTTCCGCAGCCCGCCCGTCAGGCGATCTTCGACCGCGTCCCGGCACCCTACGGGGTCATCGCGGTGTACGCCGGAGAGACCAAGGCGACCCACGACAAGATCCTGGAGAAGTGCTTCCAGCAGCTCGCGGTTCCGGTCAAGGGCCAGTCTGACATCTGCATCTTCCCGATCCCGTTCATCAGCCCCTACAACGTCGGCGCGTTCCTCAACCCGCTGCTCGTGTCCGTCATGGCGGAGGGCTACCTGTACAACCTCCACCGCGGCGTGCCGCTGCTGAAGAAGGGCGGGACCATGATCATCATGCATCCCTGCACCGACAAGTTCGACCAGGAGCAGCACCTCGCCTACGCGGAGTTCTTCCACAAGCACCTCGTGGAGACCCGGGACGCGATGACCCTGCACAAGAAGTACGAGAAGACCTTCTCTCGGAACCCGGCGTACATTCAGATGTACCGCTCGGGCAAGGCCTACCATCCCGCCCATCCATTCTACATGTGGTACTGGGGCGAGAACGGCCGACAGCACCGGGGACGGGTCATCGTCGTCGGCGCCGACAACGAGTACGTGCCCGGCATCCTCGGCTACGAGACCGCCGCGACGGTCTCCGACGCCCTCCGCATGGCCCGGGAGACCGCGCCAGAGGATCCCTCGATCACCACGTTCCGGATCTGCCCGCTGATGCTGGCCGATGTCGAGCCGGATGAAGCACCAGTCGGCGAGACGAGGGCACTGGAGGACAAATGACCGACCCGACGCCAGCGAACGCACCGCTGAACATCCGGGAGCTGATCTCAGGCACGCGCTACCTGGTCATGGGTGGGACCGGGTTCCTCGGCAAGGTCTGGCTGTCGATGATGCTCCATCGCTTCCCCGACCTCGACCACGTCTACCTCGTCGTGCGTCAGCGGACCCGCTCTGACGGCTCCATCCGTCAGACCAGCGAGGCCCGGTTCTGGTCGGAGGTCGCCACCTCAGCGGTGTTCGACCCGGTCCGAGCGCAACACCCAGGCACCGCCTTCGAGCGCTTCCTTCGGGAGAAGGTCACCCCGATCCCTGGCGACGTTACTCAAGAGTTCGCCGGTGTACCTGCGGATGTCCGCGAGAAGCTCAAGGGCCAGGTCGACGTGCTGGTCAATTCCGCCGGCGTGGTCGACTTCAACCCGCCCCTGGACTACTCGCTCAACGTCAACGCCTTCGGCATGCAGAACCTCATCTCCCTGGCAAAGGAGATCTCTTCTGCCGAGCGGCCGATCCGGTTCCTTCACACCTCGACCTGCTACGTCGCTGGCGATCGCACTGGCCAGGTCGACGAGGTCGACCCGCGCAAGTACCCCTTCCCCAAGGTCGACGATCTCGCCATCGAGCACTGGTCGCCTGCGCGCGAGATCGAGGAGTGCCTTGATCTGGTCGACAACGTCCGGCACCGGGCCAACGACGCGTTCCGCCAGTCCGCTTTTCTCGACGAGGCCAAGAAGAACCTCCGCGCGAAGAAGGAGCCGGCCCGGGGCAGCGCCCTGAAGGACGAGCTGGACAAGGTGCGTCGCGGCTACGAAGAGAAGCAGCTCATCGACGGTGGTACCGAGCGTGCCCAGTACTGGGGCTGGCACAACATCTACACCTACACCAAGTCCATCGGCGAGCAGATCCTCTGTGACAGCGGACTGATCTTCTCGATCAACCGTCCTGCGGTCATCGAGTCGGCGCTCACCTACCCCCGCAAGGGCTGGAACGAAGGCATCAACACCTCCGCTCCGCTGATGTACCTGGCGAACTACGGCCTGCTTCGGGTGCCCACCGCGAAGGATGCCGTGCTCGATGTCATCCCGGTCGACCAGGTCGCCATCGGCATGATCCTGACGCTGGCAGAGCTGCTGGAGGGCACCCACAAGGTGGTCTACCAATACGGCTCCTCGGACACCTCGCCGCTGAAGATGTTTCAGCTCATCGAGCTGGTCAGCCTCGACAAGCGCCGCCACCGCCGCAAGGTCGGCGGCAACCCGGTCACAGAGTGGGTGCAGCGACGGGTCGAGGCCTTGCCGGTGACGATGGAGCAGTACAACTCCTCTGGTCCCTGGGTGCGTGCTGCGCAGCTCAAGAAGGCCGCTGCCGCTGCCGGTCGTCTGAAGGTTGGCGCGCTCTCCAACCTCGCCCGTCCCGCCTCAAAGGCCCTCAAGGGCATGGCATCGGGCATGGAGATCACCGCCAAGATCGCCGACCAGTTCATTCCCTTCACCGCCACGCACAACTACCGGTTCTCGACCGCCAACACCCGCTCAGCCTTCGAGCGCCTGTCGGAAGAAGACCAGTCGCTGCTGCCGTGGTGCCCGGAGACCATCGACTGGCATGACTACATGCTCAACGTCCACGGACCGGGCCTGAGAGAGAACGTCTACCCGAAGATCAAGGAGAAGATCAACCGGCCAAAGCGGCCGCTGCGACGGCACGATCACCTCGTCGATCTGCTCGATGAGGTCGCCGATCGCTTCGAGCTCGTCCCGGCCCTGATGCTGACGGACGACGACGGCTTCATCCGCATCTCCTTCAAGGACATGCGTGCCCGCGCGCATGACTGCGCGCGGCGTCTGGCCGTCGCTGGCGTCAAGCCCGGAGATCGCGTCATCCTGTCGGGCAAGAACCACCCGGACTGGCCGATTGCCTACTTCGGCATCCTGGTCGCCGGCGCGGTCGCCGTCCCGATGGACCCGGCGCTGGAGGCAGACAAGGCCGCCAACATCTCCACCGCCGCCGAGGCCCGCCACGCGATCATCGACGCGGATGCCAAGGAAGCGTTCGGTGAAGGGCTGACCTGCACCACCTCCGATCTTCACGCGGTCACCGACTGGCTGAGCAATGCAGAGCGCGCGGAGCTTCCGCTGCCGGAGCTTTCGCTGACCGCAGATGACCTCGCCAGCGTGCTCTATACCTCTGGAACAACGGGGGATCCGAAGGGGGTGATGCTCACCCACGGCAACTTCACCTCGCTGCTCGCCAGCTTGACCACCATCTTCCCGCTCTCCGAGGAAGACCGGGTGCTCAGCGTCCTCCCGCTGCACCACACCTTCGAGTTCAGCTGTGGCCTGCTGCTGCCGCTGTCGCTGGGTGCGCAGATCATCTACCTCGATGAGATCAACGGCGATCGTCTCGCCTATGGCCTCAACGCGGGTCGGGTGACGGCAATGGTCGGTGTGCCGGCCCTGTGGCAGCTCTTGGAGCGCCGGATTCGCGGGCAGATCAAGGATCAGGGCGACCTGTTCGGCCTGCTCATCGACGGTGCCCTGGAGTTCAACCGCCGGTTTGGCAAGGTCGCAGGCTTAGACCTCGGCCGGCTGGTGTTCGCGCCGGTCCATGAGCGCCTCGGCGGTCACATCAAGTTTCTCATCTCTGGTGGCGCTGCCCTGCCTCGCGAGACCCAGGACTTCTTCAACGGACTCGGCCTGCACCTCTCGGAAGGCTACGGGCTCACAGAAGCCGCCCCAGTCCTCACGGTCAGCTCCGCAGGCCCCGGCAAGAAGCTCGGACACGTCGGAACCGCAATTCCAGGCGTCGAGATCAAGATCCGCAACCCTGACGGTGCTGGTGTCGGCGAGGTCATGGCCCGCGGCCCCAATGTCATGGCCGGCTACTACGGAAACGAGGCCGCCACGTCCTCAGCACTGAGCGACGATGGCTGGCTACACACTGGCGACATGGGCAAGCTGGATCACAAGGATCGCCTGATCCTCGTCGGTCGGGCCAAGGAAGTCGTGGTCACGTCGAGCGGGGAGAACATCTACCTCGACGACGTCGAGAGCACCCTGGGCACCCTCCGCTACGTCAAGGAGTACGTCCTGGTCGGTGTGGAAGACCCCCGCGGGGGTGAGCGCCTCGGCATGCTCGCAGTTCCCGGTGATGACGACGAAAAGCTAACTCGAAACGTCGTGTATGATCTGGCGAACGAGAGCATCAAGAAGGCCTGTGCGAAGCTGCCTGGGTTTCAGCGTCCATCGATCATCAAGCTCGTCGATGCGGAGCTCCCGCGGACCGCGACCCGCAAGATCCAGCGCCGCGCCAGCCGAGAGATCCTGGAGAAGATCATCGCCGCCACCCCCCGCCGCAGTCGCAGCGGGGGCGTCGCAGAGCCTGTCGCGAAGGCCGTCGCATCCGTCGCTGGGGTCGCGCTGACCGTGGTTCAGCCGGGCACGCGCCTGCGGGATGAGCTGGGCTTCGACTCCCTGATGGCCGTCGAGCTCTCCAGCGCCCTGTCTGGCATCGGCAACGCCAACCCCGATCCCGACGCCATCGGCCAGTGCGAGACCGTTGCAGATCTCGTGGAGCTTGTCGGCGCGCGCATCGTCGAGGCAAAGGAGGAGGAGGATCGCGCAGAGTCTGAGCGGCCTTACATCCCCCCCGTTCTCGCCGCGCCGATGAAGCGTCTGCTGGGTGAAGGTCAGGTTGGGTTCTACGGAAAGGGACTCCAGACGAAGGTCATCGGCAGGGCCAACATCCCCGCCAACCGCCCGACCATCGTCGTCTCCAACCACTGCTCCCACCTCGACATGGGACTGGTGAAGTACAGCCTGGGCACCTATGGCCGCAAGCTGGTCGCCCTGGCAGCCAAGGACTACTTCTTTGAGGGTCCACGCTGGTGGGTCGCCTACTTCGAGCAGCTGACAAACCTCCAGCCCATCGACCGCAAGAAGGGCTTCCGTGCCAGCTTCGAGCAGGCAACGTCCGTGGTTGATGCTGGAAACATCGTGCTCCTCTTCCCGGAAGGCACCCGACGAACCGACGGCTCCATTGGAGAGTTCAAGCCCCTGGTCGGCAAGCTCGCTCTGGAGACGGGGGTAGACATCCTCCCCGTCCACCTCGACGGCACCTTCCAGATCCTGCCCAAGGGTGCGATCCTGCCCAAGGGCCGCTCAGTCACCGTGCGCATCGGTCCGCCGCTCCGCATCGAAGACATCCGAAGCCTCTCCGACGGCATGAAGTCCACCGATGCCTCCCGGCTCGCGGCACGGCTGGCCCAAGAGGCGGTGGTCAAGCTGAAGGCTGGCGAGGTCCTGGACCTCCAGCACAGCGACGTGACGGAGATCGTTGAGGAAGTGACCGGGCGGCGGCAGAAGCCCACGGACACCATCGAGGCGGTGTTCTCGACCCTCTACGACCGCTATGACTCCGCGCGAGTCGATCGCCCGCTGACCTGGTACTTCTCCATTGGTGCCAAAGATGGCCCTCGGTGGACGGTCTCTGTCGACAGCAAGGCCGTCACGGTCAAGGCGGGTCGCCCGGACGGCGCTGCAGACTGTGTGATCAAGACGAGCCCGGAGATGATCACCCGGATCATCTCAGAGGCATACACTCCTGAGCCCGCCGAGTTCTTCTCCGGCGTCATCAAGACCAACGAGATCCCGCTGCTCATTGAGTTCAGTCGGGTGTTCAACCTCTCGGAGGCTCCCCAGTGAGAGTCCTGCTGACCGGCGCCACCGGCTTCCTGGGGCGCAACATCCTCTCCCGTCTTCACGACAGCGGGCACACCCTCGTCGCCATGACCCGAAACCCTGATGCCGACCTCGGTGCGGACATCGAGCGGGTGGTCGGCGACGTCCTGGATGCGGCGTCACTCAAGGCTGCGATGGCCGGGGTGGACGTCCTCATCCATGGTGCCGGGAAGGTCTCTCACAAGCCGGCAGACGCCGCCGAGCTGATGAGGCTTCACGTCAACGGGACAGAGAACGTCCTCGATGCTGCAGCGGAGGCTGGAGTGAGTCGGGTGGTCTACATCTCGACTTCTGGCACCATCGCCGTCTCTGACGACCTCAAGTCAGTCCCGAACGAAGAGAGCAGTCCGCCGCTGCCGTTCATCAAGGAGTGGCCCTACTACCGCTCCAAGCTGTTCGCAGAGCAGAAGGCCCTCGCGCGCAGCACGGCGTCCCTGCCGATCATCTCGCTGAATCCCTCGCTGCTTCTGGGGCCCGGTGATGTCCCGGATGGCCCGTCTACAGCCTCCGTTCGTCACTTCCTCGATGGCGATATTCCAGCCTCCCCTCCCGGCGGGCTGTCGTTTGTCGATGTCCGTGACGTCGCAGAGGCCGTCGCGCTGGCAATAACGAAAGGTGAGCCGGGCCAACGCTACCTGCTGGGCAGCGCAAACATGACGTTCTCCAGCTTCTATGGCCGCCTGGCACGGATCTCTGGCAAGAGCGCACCGTTAGCGACCATGCCCGCCGCGACCCTGCGGCTGCTGCGCTTCCTGCCGAAGTGGAAGAAGCTCGGCACCACCTTCGGGATCGACCTGACCCGCGAGGAGCTGGAGCTGGCGTGCCATGTCTGGTACCTCGACAACAGCCGGGCAGCAGCAGACCTCGGCTGGACCCCGCGTGACCCGCAGCGGACCCTTGAGGACACCGTGCATGACATCCAGTCAAGGGCTGGCGAGTACGAGCCCTGGGTCTGAGGGTGCGAACCTGTCGGTGAGGGCCAGCTCTCGCCACCCCAGCAGGTGAAGTCAAGCGACTCCACCTGCCGCTCCGCTCAGGTCCCGGATTCGTCGCCTCGAAGGCTCTCGAAGTCAACCAGGGCCCGAACCTTGACCTTACCACCCGGTCCTCGGATCTTGGTGTGGCACGCCAGGCGGGTGTTCGGGCCAGGGACATCTCCCTTCTCGCGGGAACGTCCCTCGTAGATCTTCCCGTCAGCGTGGTCCTGCATCACGTCGAACTCAAAGTCGGTCCGCTCGCTGAGCCCCGACGGATCGATGATCTCGACCCGACAGAGATCGCAGCCACCGTCCGGACAGGTGCTTCCCGCCCGTCGCCCGGTGCTGATCGGAGACGACAAGCCCTGACTGGCCATCAAGAGGCTGTAGTGCTCCTCAACCTCGAGGGTCTGCTCAGTGCCGTCCGGCAGCACAAAGGTGATCGGGTAGGTGATGATCTTGGGTGCATCGTTGCGGCCCAGGAGGCTCTTGACCCGCTTACGGAGGCGGAATGGTGTCATCGAATTCGGCTCCGAGAGATGGTTACTCGTTCTCGTTCTGCTCAAGTGCATGGACGAGGAAGTTGAAGGCCTCGTCCACGGAGTCGGTGACGAGGTAGAGCTGTAGATCCTTCTCAGAGATCGTACCCCACTCCACCATTGCCTGGATGTTGAGGACTGAATTCCAGTACTCCGTTCCAAACAGAATGGTCGGCATCGGCTTCTTGATCTTACCGGTCTGGCGAAGGGTGAGGGTCTCAAAAAGCTCGTCCATCGTCCCGAAGCCGCCAGGAAAGACCGCCATGGCCTTGGCGAGGTAGGTGAACCAGTACTTCCGGGTGAAGAAGTAGTGGAACTCAAACGCGAGCTCCGGGCTGACGTACTTGTTGACGCCCTCCTCAAAAGGAAGAGAGATGCCCAGGCCGATGCTCTTGCCGCCGTCGACCTCTGCGGCGCCGCGGTTGGCGGCCTCCATCATTCCAGGACCGCCGCCAGTGCAGACGTAGTAGCGGTGTGCAGCGGCGCGGTTCATGTCCCACTCCGTCAGACGACGGGCAAGCTCGCGGCAGTCTTCGTAGTAGCGCGCAAGGCGAAGTCCCTTGTTGGCGACGTCGACGTTGCTCTGAAGGGCCGCACGCTCGTCGTCGTTCGAGGCACGGGCAAGCTCACGCTCTGCATGAGCGAGATCGTGCTGGGCCACATCCATCGGGCGTGAGCGAGCGGAGCCGAAGAAGACAATGGTGTCTCGGACTCGGTGCTCGCGGAAGCGAACCTGGGGCTCCTCATACTCACAGACCATGCGGATCGTGCGGGCCTGGGGAGAGTTGAGGAAGTCGAGGTTCTTGTACGCCTTGACTGGATTGTCTGACATTAATGCTCCTGTCTCTTTGTTTGCTGGTTGAGCGTATCCTGAATTGCTTAAAAAAATTACCTCCGAGGTAGCGTTCTTCTCCCGGGCAGGTGTCAGAAGGAGCGAAAGAAGACCACACAGGGTGAATGGACGGACGTGAAGAGCGTCAGACCTCGTGGTCACCCTCAACGTCCCCGAAAGGAGAACCCTCAATGCGACACCTCACACTGTCCATCATCGCCGCCACCAGCCTCTTCAGTGGGTGCATCGTCTATGACAACGAGTGCGCCTATGAAGAGGGGTACGGTGATCATGAGTACGATCACGACAACAGAGACGACGTCGTCGAGGCAATCTACGACCTCACCCCCAACACCATCGCCCCTGGTGAGGTCATCATCTCCTCGCTCATCTCTGACATGGCGCTGGACTACAACACCATCGTCGAGGTCGAGTTCAGTTCCAGCGATGTCCGCGTCTGCACCACCACTGCCCGCGACGACGAGCTGCTGATCACCATCGGCGCAACCGACGCCGCCATGGAGGGCTACCTCAACATGATCATCACCTTTGAGGACGGAACCTCAGAGCGGATCGCAGAGGCCCTCCTCGTCTCGTTCGGCGACGACGAGACCGAGGGCCCCAACGGCGGCAATGACGCGGGCGGGAGCGACGGCGGCGGGAGCAACGGCGGCGGGAGCAACGGCTCCGGTGATGATGGCGGCAGCATCGAAGATGACGACAGCATCTGCGGCTGAGCCCGGCCCCTTGACTCAACCAGACGCCCGGTGAGACCCGACCACGACGAGAGCGGATGGACACACATCGGCTCAGACATCGGCGAGACGGTCGAGCAGGGCGCTGACTTCATGGGAGAGACATGGCAGGAGAGATCGATGTCGCAGCAGCCTATCGGAAGTACGGGGACATGGTCCTCGGACGCTGTCGGACGCTGCTCTACAATGACGCCGACGCAACGGAGGCCTGCCAGGAGATCTTCCTGAAGCTTCACCGGTACCGGTTCCGATACCGCGGCGATGCCTCGATCTCGACCTACCTGTTTCGGATCACGACCAACCACTGCCTCAACCAGCTCCGCTCTCGGCGGCGGCGACCAGAGGATCCGGTCGAGGACATGAGCCACGTGACGCTGAGCCCGGTCTCAGATGCGCTGATCAACCGGGTCGAGGTACGGCAGCTGGTCGATCAGCTCCTCGCAGGCTGTGATGAGCGCACTCGAGAGTGCGTCATTTACCACTACATGGACGGCATGACCCACAAAGAGGTGGGTGCGCTGATGGGCATCAGCGGCGCAGCAGTCCGAAAGCGCTTGTTCAAGTTCCGAGGAAAGGTTGCCCACAAGGCACCTTCCTGGATGGCATCATGACCCCGATATTTCTGCAGTACAAAGAGGTCACCATGGGCCACATCTCCACGCTCAGGCTTCACAAGCTCCGCTACGGTGAGCTGGAGCCCGACGAGGAGGCTGAGGTGATGCGCCACCTCTCCGACTGCAAGACCTGCAGCAGCCGCCTGAGCGCACAGGAAAACCACCGGGCAGCGTTCGAGCTGATGCCGCTCCCTGAGGCCATCCAAGCCCTCAGCACGCCGAGCCTGTGGCAGCGTATGAGCCGGGGGTGGATGCTTGTCCCCGTCCTCGTCGCAGCGCTGGCCCTGTTCATGATCTCTCCCGCCACACGCGACGGCGTGAACACAAAGGGCACCGACGACATCGAAATCCTGGTGGAAGATCTCGGTGTGTTCGCGCTCGATGAGGGCGATGTCATCCGCCCAGGAGACCGCATCCAGCTCCGCATCCCGCCGGGCGAGTGGGTCGAGGTCTGGGTCGGCGACGGCACGACATGGCTCGGCGGGTTCCCGGTCACTCCCAGCGAGGCGTGGCAGCTCGTTCCCTTCTCGCTTGAGGTCGACCAGGCTCCAGGCCCAGAGCAGCTCGTCGTGCTGCTCACCAACCACCGGCTCAGCGAAGACGAGGCCCACACGGCGCTGTCCCATGACGACCTCAGCGGGATAGAAATTCAGACGCTCACTCTGCCCAAGGAGCTGTGATGCTGCTGGCACTGTCTCTGCTGACGAGCGTGCATGCTGACGTCGTTCGTCATGCGCTGGTCGTCGGCTCCAACGACGGTGGCAGCGCGCTGGAGCCGCTTCAGTACGCCGCGCAAGACGCCGATCGCATCCGCCTGGTCCTCAATGAGCTGGGGGGCTTCTCTGCGAGCCACATCACCGTGCTCGATGAGCCGGACCGAGATGAGCTGCTCGCGGCGTTAGAGGCTCACGCGAGCATCGCTCAAGACAACGAGGAGGACATGTTTCTCTTCTACTACTCCGGCCACGCCACTGCGCGCGGCCTGAAGCTCGGCGAAGAGACCCTCCCCTACGAGGAGCTTCGTGGGAGCATGAACGGGCTCCCCAGCGAGGTCCGTCTCGGCGTCCTCGATGCCTGCCGCTCCGGTGAGATTACACGGCTCAAGGGCCTGACCATCTCCGAACCGTTCGCCACCGATGATGCCCTGTCTGCTGAGGGCGAGGCGTGGCTGACCGCCAGCGCCTATGACGAAGATGCCCAGGAATCCGACAACCTCCAGGGCAGCTTCTTTACCCACTACCTGGTCAGCGGACTACGGGGTGCCGCCGACAACGACGATGGTGTGGTCAGCCTCTCAGAGGCCTACAACTACGCACACGAGCAGACCGTCTCACGAACCGGGCGCACCGATGCTGGGGCCCAGCATCCAGCCTACAACTACCGGATGCAGGGTGCGGGAGATCTGGCCATCACCGACGTTCGTCAGGCCACCGCACGCCTCACCATCCCCGAGGACATCGCCGGGGTGGTCACCATCCTGAGCGTCCCCGACGAGCGGCCGCTGGTGGAGGTCGCCAAGAAGCGCGACGTGGTCACCACCATCGCGCTGCAGCCGGGCACCTACCTGCTGCGCCTCAAGGACGCCAGCGGCGCCAGCGAGGCGACCTTTGGCCTCAGCACAGGCTCAACCCACGTCATGACCGACATCTCTCCCGACGTCACAGAGCTTGCGATGCGCAAGGGTGGCGATGTCACCGGACGCGATGCGTCAGACGAGGCCGCAGCCCACGCTCTCCCGCCGCTGCTGTTCGCACCGGATGCTCCTCGACTGCTGGAGGATCCAGAAGGTGCGATCGAGGCCTTCGCCGAGCGCGCTGAGGCCCACGCCGGTCACAATCGCATCCGCTTGAAGGCACACCAGCTGCTCAAGTGGATTCCGCTGAGCGTCTCAGCACCATCATCCGCTACGGAAGCCGCCAGATACCGAGAGCCATCGGTCATCGGTGACTACCGCTACACCGGGATCTGCAGCACCGTCGGCACAGACTGTCTGCATGTCGCGGGCGCCGCAGAGCAGCGCGACGGGCTCGCGACCCTCACCTTCCCCGACGGAGCGCTCGCCGCACAGGGGCCGCTCATCGATGGAAACCCGAGCGGAGAGTGGGTCTTTTACTACGACAACGGACAGCCACACAGCACCGGTCAGTTCAGCAACGGCGTGGCTGAGGGCGACTGGATGTGGTGGTACCCCGACGGCCAGAAGCGAATGCGGGGGGAGCTTCAGGGCGAGGCCCGGATGGGGACCTGGCTGGAGTGGTATGCGTCTGGCAAGCGCAAGAGCAAGACTGAGTACACCAACGGCGCGCTCGATGGTCGCAAGATCAGCTGGTACCCCAGCGGCAAGAAGAAGTCTGAGGGCCGAATGGTGGGTGACCGCCGCGAGGGCGACTGGGCAACCTACTACGAGGATGGTCGCATGAAGACCCGCGGGTCTTACAATCCGCGCGGCCGAAACGGTACCTGGACGAGCTGGAGCAGCAACGGCATGAAGTCCAGCCGAGGCCGCTACGCCAACGACCTCCGCCACGGCGACTGGACCTTCTGGTGGGAAGACGGGATCGTCTCCTCAGAGGGAAAGTACCGTCACGGTAAAAAGATCGGTCGCTGGCAAACCTGGCATCCCAATGCCGCGCTGCGAAGCCGCGCTCGCTACAGCAGCGGCACGCTGGAGGGTCGGTTCGCAGAGTGGGACGCGAGCGGCAAGCGGGTGGCCCGTGGCAGCTACCGCGACGGCGAGGCGGTCGGACGGTGGATTCGCTGGAGCGATGGCGATCGACAGGTCGATCACATCAACCGGACAGCCACTCACGCGCAGTAGTCAGGCGCTCGAGCGTCCCGGCGTCGATCCAGGTGCCCGGGTGGCGCCAGGCCGTCACGCCAGCGGGCATGAGCGCTGCGATGAGATCGGGCATGTCGATGCGGGCTCCTGTCAGGATCTCGCGGAGGGCGGCGGCCTGGAAGACATAGAGGCCGGTGGTGACTGGTAGCCTGAGGACAGGTCGCTCTCTCCAGCCCACCAGCCTGCCCTCAGACAGCTCAACGACGCCTTCATCTACTGGGACGGCAACCTCGGAGAGAACAGCGGTGCAGGGAGGACTCCAGCCGGCAATCAGCTCGGGCAGGGAGACGTCTGAGATGTGGTCGACGTTGATCACCAGCCAGACATCCGGCCCCTCCGGCAGCAGGGCCAGCCCGCCAGCCGTCCCCAGCGGAGCGGGCTCTACGACGGGCACACCACGATCGCCGAGATGTGCGGCGATCGCATCGGCCTGGTGGTGGAGGAGCACCACGGTGATGCTCGGCCGGAGCGCTGCGGTGAGGTGAAGCTGGTGGTCGAGCAGGGTCGCACCGGAGAGCGGCGCGAGCGCCTTGGGCACCCCGAGGCTGGACAGCCGCTGCCCCTCTCCACCAGCCATAATGGCGACGCCGAGCCTCATGCCCACGCTTCCCGCCAGATCGCCCGGAGGCTGCGCTGGAAATTGCGCACGCCGGCGATTCCATCGTGCATTGACTCTCCAGTATGGCGCACGTGCATCGGCACCGGTATCTCCGCAATGGACAAGCCCGCTCGGCAGGCCATGACCCGGACATTCGCATCTGCGACATCGTCAGGGAAGCGTCCACCAAACACTGCAAGAGCCTTCGCATCCAGCGCCCAGAGTCCGCTGGTGACATCTGCGATGTGCTCCCCGCAGGCCGCCCAGACTGCCAGCGAGAGCGCCGCATTGCCAGCCCGTCGGACGAGCGGACCGGGACTGTCGGTGCCGGCGCGACTGCCGATGACCCAGCTGGCCTCCTGAAGCGCCGCGAGCATCTCCGGGAGCACCTCTGGAGGATGCTGCCCGTCGGCATCGAGCTGAACCACCGCCTCGACCCCGGCGAGGTGTCGGTAGCCGGCGCGCAGGGCATCGGCATATCCGCGACCAGGCTGCGGGATGACGGTGGCCCCAAGCGCGCGGGCGACCGCCGGGGTGCTGTCGGTGCTGCCGCCGTCTACCACCAAGACATCGGAGCCCGGCAGCGCGGCCAGACAAGCCTGGATCACGCTGGCGATCCGCGGCGCCTCGTTGTAGGCCGGGATGAGGATGGCGGTCAAAGGATCCTGCCGGCCTCGACTGCAGCCCCCAGGAGACCAAGGTGAGGGTCTGTGATCAGCGCGCAGGGCAGCGCCGCGAGCAGGGCGCGGTGTGGTGCCTTGGCTTCAAAGGATGCTCGGAGGCGTCCATCGGTGACGTGCTGAGGAATCCGCGGGAGGATGCCACCGCAGAGATAGACACCGCCGAGGAAGCGGAGGGCGAGGTTACCGGCTTCCGACCCAACAGCCTTGAGAAACAGATCGAGGGCGTGGGCACACGTCGGATCAGCCTCAGCATGCTGGAAGACCACCGCGCCCGGCGGGTGATGCCTCAGGGATTCCGCAGCGGCAGCAGATAGCGGTCGGTGGTGAGTAGCATATGCAAGGATTCGCCCGAGTCCGGGACCAGACAGAACCATCTCTGTGCTGACCCGTCCGTGTCGCTCACGGAGCCAGGCATGCAGCCCATCGAGCTCGGGGCAGGAAGGCCCAAAGTCTGCGTGTCCACCCTCTCCGGGCACCACCAGATCTCCGACCAGCAGTGCCTGCCCAAGGCCAGTGCCAATTCCCATCACCGCGACGGGTGCACCAGGGAGGGGGGCGTCACCGCCGAGCCGGATGACAGCCTCCGCGGACAAGGCCGAGATGCCACGGGCGGCAGCGTGGAGATCGTTGATGAGACGGGTCGAGCACGGGAGGTCCGCGGCATCCGCAGACCAGTCGGTGTTGGTCAGCCGAGCGGTGCTGCCTTGGACGGGACCAGCGACCGCGACCGCAGCAGCATCTGGCGTGAACCGATGCACAGCGAGGTAGCGGTCGGCGGCTTCTCCCAGCGTCGACACCTCGTCTGTAGACCAGACCTGGACGTCCCGGATCTGACCGTCAAACCGTGCAAGACGACAGTTCGTTCCGCCGACGTCGCCGACAAGAAGCACAGGACTATCCATTGATTACAGCCTCGATGTCCTGGATGTTCTTGGGGATCATAGATGTGAGGACATCGGGGGCACCATCGGTGACCAGGACATCGTCCTCGATTCGGATGCCGATCCCACGGAACACCTCCGGGGCATCCGCATCGTCAGCAGAGATGTAGAGGCCCGGCTCAACAGTCAGGACCATACCCGGCTCGAGGACACGGCTGCGCCCCCCCCCGACATACGAGCCGACGTCGTGGACATCGAGGCCGAGCCAGTGTCCGGTGCCGTGCATGTAGTACTTCTTCTGCGCATCCGACTCGATGAGCGCATCGACATCCCCCTCCAGCAGCCCGATCGCCACCATGCCCTCGGTCAGCACCCTGGTGGCGACGTGGTGAATGTCGAGGAAGGTTGCCCCAGGGCGGGCCGCATCGATGGCCGCGAGCTGTGCAGAGAGGACCACCGTGTAGAGCTGGCGCTGGGGAGCAGAGAAGCGCCCAGAGACCGGCCAGGTGCGGGTGACATCGGCGGTATACCAGCCATACTCACAGCCGGCATCCACACAGACCAGCGTGCCTGCTGTGAGCGGGTCGCGGTTGGTGTTGTAGTGAAGGATGGTGGCATTCTCTCCGCCACCGACGATGGTGGCATAGCCCGGCCCCTGGCCGCCCCGTCGGCGAAAGGTGCCCTCAATGATGGCCTCAAGTTCATACTCATGAGCGTCTGGTGAGGTGGCCGCCATCGCAGCACGAAACGCCTCATCGGTGATGCTCGCGGCCTTTCTCAGCAGCGTCAGCTCCGCATCGGACTTGTACAGCCGCAGCTCGTGGAGCACCCGAGCGGGGTCGATGAACGCATCGGGGACGTCGAGGCCGTTGTTCTTTGCGGTGCGACGAGCACTGCGAATGGACTTGGCGAGGAGGCGATCATGCTCTGGGTTGTCGGCAAATCGGTAGTGCAGCGTTCGGTAGCCCTGGAGCAGCCCCGGGAGCTTCGCGGCAAGTTCTCCAAACGCAAACGCAGCATCTGCGCCGAACTGCTCCTCAGCCCCCTTGACACCAGCACGACGTCCTTCCCAGGACTCTCTGACCGGATCCCGCGGCTGAACAAACATAATGAAGGGATGGTCTGCCCCAGGTCGGAGGAGAATGGCGACCTGTGGTTCCTCCCATCCCGTCAGATAGACCACATCAGACGACGGCCGATATCGGTACTCTGAATCACCATTTCGAAGATGGTGCTCTGCGCCGAAGATCAGCGCAGCGTCCGCGTCGAGTCGCTGGAGGAGCCGCTGTCGATGGAGCCGATGGAGGGCGGCATTGGGCATTGACGTCATGCCGACCATCCTAACCCCTCTCCCGCTGGACAACGGGCTATGGAACAATACACAGTCTCGACAGAACCCACGAGGAGCGATGAGCGGAGCCTCAACATCAGTCTTCAGCAAGCCAGTGGTCATCGTCGGCGGCGGTGTCACGGGCCTGATTACCGCACACCTTCTCTCTGAGGCCGGCGTCAAAGTCGTCGTCATTGAGAAGCTCGACAAGGTCGGCGGGCTCGCGCGCTCGTTTCGCTACCACGACGATCAGTTCGTGTTCGACTGCGGCCCCCACCGCTTTGACACGAACAACCCGAACGTCAAGAGCTACCTGGAGCGCATCCTTGACGAGCCTGGGACCTTCTTTCCAAGAAAGAGCGAGGTCTACTTCAAGGGCAAGTACTACTCCTGGCCGATCAAGCCGCAGAACCTCGTCCAGCTCCCCCCCGAGCTCGCCGGCAGGGCGTTCGTGGATCTCGCGGTCAACGGGTACAAAGAGTACGGCGAGGACAACTTCCAGAACTACATCCTCCGCCAGTACGGTCCGACGCTCTACAAGCACTTCTTCGAGGGCTACTCGATCAAGTTCCTGGGGATTCACCCCAACGAGACCCACTCCGACTGGGCCAAGGTCGGCATCAACCGCGCAATCATTGATGACAACGCGCAGATGCAGAACCTCTACCAGCTCCTGAAGTCCACGCTGCTTCAGTTCAACAAGAAGTCCCAGCACTTCCTGTACCCGCAGGGCGGCATGCAGGACGCCTGGGCCTCCATCTCTCGTCGGGTCATCGCCAACGGCGGACGCATCATCACCGGACACGGTGCTGAGATGACCGGAGGCAACGGCAAGGTGGTCTCCGTGAAGGCCGGCGAGGAAGAGTTCGAGCCGTCCACCGTCGTCTGGACCGCGCCGATCACCCTGGCCTGCAAGCAGCTTGAGGTCCAGGTCCCCGACCTGCGGTATCTCGGCCTGCTGCTCTACAACGTCATGGTCAAAGAGGAAGCCCCCCGCGACTACCAGTGGTGCTACTACGGCGCGCGGGATCTGCTCATCAACCGGGTCTCGACCCCGAAGTACTTCTCTCCCAAGACGGCCCCGCCAGGAACCAGCGGCTACTGCTGCGAGGTGACCTGCATGAAGGGAGATGCCCGCTGGCAGCACGGCGAGCGCCTGACGGACTGGGTCATCGACGATCTCGTCTCCGTCGGTCTGCTGAAGAACCGTCGCAATGTCATCGACGTCAAGCTGGAGCGGCTGCCCAACAGCTACCCGATCTACCACCAGAGCTACCCCGGACAGCTCGACATCGCGCGCTCCGGATTGTCTCGGTTCTCCAACCTCCACCTCGCCGGTCGTACCGGGCTGTTCTGGTACAACAACATGGATCACTCCATGGAGAATGCCTTCCAGCTCACCAAGCGGCTGCTGCGAGAGTCTGGACGTGCTGAGGCTGACGAGACGGCACTCGCAACGGGACAGCTCGCCGGCTGATCAGTGGCCAGTGTGTGCGAAGCGGCCCCTCGGGAGTGGTTCGACGGCCGCCTAGCGGTGGCAGAGTTGGCTCCAGGCTGCGCGCGCGAGGCCGTCGAAGTCCGGGGTCCATCCCGGTAGGTCGAGTGACATTGCACGGGCCACGCTGACGTGGGTACCACAGGCCCGTCGCCACGCCCCGTCTTCTTGTCCTGCCGCACGCTCCGCGTTGCGGACACGCTCGATGTACGCCTCCTGACAGAGCATCGGGGGCGCGGTTCCGCAGAGCGCGAGCGAGAACGGCTCCGTCGGAGAGCGATCAGCGAGGTATCCAGCCATGATCTGCCGAATCCGCCCCTCGCGCTCCCTCCCAGGGATGTAGCGCTGGACCACCACATCAAGCTGCGCATAGGCCTCGGCCTCGCCGCCGAGCGTCGCCGCGTTGAGGACCTCGGAGACCTCTCGCGAGATGGCATGCCCGACACACTGGTTGCGGAATTGCCCAGCGGCCGCGCAGGCCTGCTTTGCAGCATCGCCAGAGAGCCGGGAGACGTCTGAGATGAGGAAGAAGCACTCGTCACGCCAGCCCCCCGGTGACATCCCCTGGCAGGTGGCCAGGGCAGCATCGAGCTGACCGTCCTGGGCCAGCTCTCGAGCCGTGAGGCTGATGCACTCTCCGGCGAGCCCGGCATCAGAGATCGGCATGCAGCGCGACGGGTCCATAGCCTCGACCGCAGCAAGGTATTCGCGAACGGGCGAGGGCGCCGGATCCGCGCAGCCGCTTAGAAAAAGAGCCGCAGCGACAGCGAGTGGCTGTGCTCCCAGACAGAGAGCTCGACCCGTGCGGCGTACTCGAACAAGGCCTCCTCGCTGCCCGCACCGATCCCGCCGGTAATGCTGTCCACTCCAGAGCGCGCGTCGCGGTGGAAGCCAGCCCTCATCGGAACATACGGCGAGGGCCGAACCTCCATGCCGAGGTGAATGTCGGAGAGCATGGTCTCCTCGGCGAGGGTCGCGACCAGATCCGCCTCGATGCCGAAGCGGGAGGCTCCGCTCTTGGAGGGCGGCTGCCACCGGATGCCTGAGCCCAGCTTGAGATCGTCTCTGCTGTCGGTGCTGTAGAGGTTCTCTCCAGTCAGCGCCAGGAACAGCTGCTCTTCGATCTGACCGCCGAGGGAGGCGTTGAGGGCATAGTTGTCGGACTGCTCGGAGAACCGAGAGGCATAGCGTGTGAACCGTCCACCGACCCCAGCGGAGAGGTGCCGGTTGAGCCAAGACATCGCCATACCGCCCCCGACCGTCGTCTCGGTGTAGGGGTTGAGGGTGTCCTGACCGGGCAGCAGCCAGCCTGGGAGCTCGTCGGTGGTCGCCTCGAAGCTTGCCCCCTCTCGGATGTACATGAGGCCGAGGGTCAGCGGTCCGGTCGTTGAGTCGGTCGCTGCGGCCTCCGCACGCAGAACTGAGGAAGTTCCGACCCGTCCGCCGCCGGCCACCTCGTAGCGAGGCGTGAGCGCGAGGGTCGCTGGGGCGGTCAGGATTGCCCCCATCGATGTGGGGTTCGCCCGGGTCACTCCTCCAGCTGCCATGGACGGGGCCATCCATGGATCCGCAGCCAGAGAATTGCTGATCACCCCTAATCCTATCCACCACACCTTCCGATCTCCTTGCACGGGCTGCGAGGCCACCCAACCAACTTACAAACCTCAACCTACACGGGTGCCGCCGCCACTGCCTCGCAGCCCCTTCATTCCCTGCCTTTTGCCTCAACCACCGACGTGGCATATCCCAATTCGGTCTGGAGAGCGGAGCAGGGAGCGGCATGAACAGAGTCCGAACCGCGGTCCTGCCAGCAGCAGGACTGGGAACACGCTTTCTACCGGCAACCAAGTCGGTGCCCAAGGAGCTGCTTCCGCTGCTGGATCGTCCAGTAATTGACTACATCGTTGCGGAGGCGGTCGAAGCGGGAATCGAGCGCATTGTCTTGATCACGTCCCGGGGCAAGGATGCACTGGCCGACTTCTTTGATCGCTCCCCGTCGCTGGAAGCCCACCTCCGGTCGGCCGGCAAGCTCGCGCTTCTGGAGCGGGTGCTGGAGGTCTGTAGCCGCACAGAGGTGGTCACCATTCGCCAGCAGCAGACGCTGGGCCTCGGCCACGCGGTCGGATGTGCTCAGGCTGCCGTGGGTGGAGAGCCGTTCGCGGTCATGCTTGGAGACGAAGTCATCTTCAACGAATCCCCTGCCCTCGGACACCTCCTCGCCGTCCATCAGACCATGCCGCCCAGCCACGCGGTCGTCGCGCTGATGGAGGTTGCCCAGGAGCAGACCGGTCGCTACGGTATCTGCGCTGGTGAGTGGCTGGATGAGACCCGGATGCAGGTCGCGGCGATGGTCGAGAAGCCGAGGCCAGAGGAGGCACCGAGCCGTCAGGCGATCGTTGGACGCTACGTCCTGCCGCCAGACATCTTCGACGTGCTCGCCCAGACACCCCCCGGTGCCGGCGGAGAGATCCAGCTCACCGATGCTCTCGCGGTGCTCGCCGGTCAGGGAAGGGTCATCGGCACCCGCTTCCCTGGCATCCGACACGACACCGGTCATGTCCTCGGGATGCTCCGCGCGGCAATGTTCGCCGCTGCCACGCGCCCAGATTTACAGAATGAATTCGCAGCAGTCCTCGCGGAAGTCACCGCGCTCTACGGCTCCGGTGACTGAACCGGAAAGAACCTGTCCGCCTCGCGACGTCATCGGTGGTTAGACTTCCCACCGGAGCATGCTGGTGAGCTTTGCGCGGATTGCAGTCTCCCTTCCGGTGGATGGCCTGTACACCTACAAGGTACCGGAGGGACTTGAGCTTGAGATCGGTCACACGGTCTCGGTGCCGTTTGGCCGTCAGAAGGTCTCTGGCTATGTCGTCGAGCTCCTCGAGGAGACCGACTACGCCAAGGCCAAGGAGATCGATCGCCTCATCGACGTCATGCCGGCGTTTGACCATGGCCAGCTCAACTTCTTTAAGTGGATCTCTCGCTACTACCTCGCCGGCCTCGGTGAGGTCATCGCGACGGCGCTGCCGGTCGCCTATCGGCAGAAGGCCCGACGGGTGCACATCCCGACGGAAGAGGGCGTCGAGGCCCTGGCGGGAGATGCTGTGGAGGCGGGTCCACGCGCTACAGTCCTGCGCGAGGTGGTCTCCCGGCCAGGAAAGACCCGGCGCGGTCTCACCCGAATGCTCCACAACGAGCTGACCACCGATGAGGTCTCGTCAGCCATCGATGCCCTCCTCCGGGCAGGGCTCATCTGCTTAGAGGAGCGGGAGTTCGGAGGCCCTGCCAGCAAGATCACCACTGTCCGGCTGGTCATGGACAAAGAGAAGATCCCCAGCCTTCGTGGCAAGCGTCAGCGGGGCGTGGTCGAGATGCTGCTGGCGGCAGATGGACCACTTGATCTTCCGAAGATCCTGGAGAAAGAGGGGCCAAATGCCCGCAGCGCCATCGTGCGCCTTGAGGAAATGGGCATCCTCAAGCGCGGCACCCGTGAGGACCGTCGGGCTGCCGCCCCGCAGGAGATGCCCGGGCGCAAGCAAGCGTTCACCCCCAACGCCGAGCAGGCGGCAGCACTGCATGCCATTCGGGCCGCCACTCAGGGGACGTTCCTGCTCCATGGGGTCACCGGCTCCGGCAAGACCGAGGTCTACCTCCAGGCCGCTGCGACCATTATTCAGAGCGGCAAGCAGGTGCTCATCCTGGTTCCGGAGATCGCGCTGACTCCGCTGCTCACGGGTCGAGTCCGGGCACGATTCGGTGACCGGGTCGCGGTGCTGCACTCGGGCCTCACCAGCACCGAGCGTCTGCGTGAGTGGCGCCGGATCCGCGCTGGAGAGTGCACCATTGCCGTCGGTGCTCGCTCTGCATTGTTCGCGCCGTTCCAGCGCCTCGGGCTCATCGTGGTGGATGAAGAGCACGACGACTCCTACAAGCAGGATGAAGGGGTTCGCTACCATGCCCGGGATCTGGCCGTGCTGCGGGGTCGGCTGGGGCAGTGTCCAGTCATCCTTGGCAGCGCAACGCCCTCGCTGGAGAGCTGGCACAACGCAGCCTCAAGTCGCTACGTCATGCTGCGCATGCGCAACCGGGCCACTCCCCGTGCGGTCCCTGACATCGAGCTGATCGACACCCGAGGGCGCCCCGCTCGGCAGGCCATCGCGCCCGAGGTCCGCGCAGCAATCGCCGATGTCATCTCCGCAGGCAGCAAGGCGATCGTGCTGTACAACCGCCGAGGGTATGCGCCTGTGGTGGAGTGTCCGGGCTGTGGAGCGCACTACGACTGCCCATCATGTGGGGTTAACCTCGTCTACCACCGCCATAGATGCCGACTGAATTGCCACTACTGCGGCTTCCACCGAGACTTCGTGCGGGACTGCCCGGCCTGCGGAACCGACTTCGAGGTCATCGGACACGGCACTGAGCGGGTCGAAGAGGAGCTCAAGGAGCAATTCCCCGGTGTCGGGATCCTCCGAATGGACGCCGACACCACCGCTGGACACGGCGCCCACTTCAAGATCCTGGAGGCCTTCCGCACCGGACAGGCCCAGCTCCTCGTCGGAACGCAGCTCGTCGCGAAAGGACACGACTTCCCCGACGTGCAGCTCGCCGCAGTCGTCGGAATCGATCACATCCTGATGCTGCCCGACTTCCGCAGCGCCGAGCGCACCTATGCCCTCGCCACGCAGCTCGCCGGACGCGCCGGGCGGGGCGATGCTGCTGGTCGGGTCCTCGTGCAGACCCGACACCCAGACCACTTCGTCTTCCGCCTGCTGTCCGGTGAGTTCAACAAGAAGGTCGAGGATCCAGCGATGGTGTTCTACGCCCAGGAAATCCGCCAGCGCCGCATCCTTCGCTACCCCCCGTTCTCTCGGCTGGTGCTGGTCCGAATCGAGGGCGCAGATCGTGAACAGACCCGTGAGCGTGCCGGAAAGCTCGCTCAGGAACTCCGGGTTGCGGCAGCAAATGCCCGTGTCGATCTGCTCGGACCAGTGCTCGCGCCGCTCTCCAGGCTGGTCGGTCGCTGGCGGTATCAGCTCATCCTCCGGGGCCACGACGTCGCTGCGCTGCGGGCCTGGCTGAGCGAGAACCGCAGCACGCTCCGAAGCGCGGGTCGCGGCCGGGTTCGGGTCACCCTGGATGTCGATCCCCGCAGTCTGCTGTAAGCTCACGGAGCGATGAGCACGGACTTCGAGGCGCTTGAGATTCCGCGGTGGCGTCGCCGTCTGAATGCGGGCCTGATCTACCTGGTGGTTGCCTTCCTGGTGACCGCTCCGGCATGGCTCAGCAGCACGGACCTCATCGGCGGCGGAGACCAGCCAGACTGGACGGGCACCGCCTGGGCGTTCTGGTGGACGGGCGAGGCCATCTTGAGCGGGAGCAACCCGTTTGACGGCACGCACAACTTCTTCCCGGTCGGCCAGCGCCCCCTCGCGCAGTACAACCTCCTCGACGCCCTGCTCGCCTGGCCGCTGCTGAAGCTGCTCGGTGCCCGCATCGGCTACAACCTCTTCGCAGTGCTGACCCTCGCCACCTCAGCAGCCGGAGCGCACATCCTGGTCCGCTCGGTCGGCTCCTCCCGGATGGTCGCGATCTTTACCGGGGTGTCGCTGGAGACCTCGACCTTCTTCCTGCTGGAGCTGACTCACGGCCGCCTCAGTCAGTCGCTGATGATCTTCTGGCTGCTCGGCCTCGCCGGGATCGTCCGCATCGCAAAGGGACAGGGCTCCTTCCTCATCGCCGTTCTCACCGGGATCGCAGCGGCCGCCGCCCACCTGACGTACTGGTACTACGGGCTGTTCCTCACCCTCGCCGCGATTCCTGTCTGGCTGGGAGAGTTCTGGTTCTGGACCGTGCGCCGCTGGCAGCACCTCCTGGTCGCCGCCGGGGTCACCATCGCGATCTGCATGCCCTACGTGCTCGGACTCGTTGCCAGCTACGAGAACCTGCCCGGCGTTGTGCGCGAGCTGGAGCCCTGGATGGGCCAGTACGGCTCGCTGGGGCGTGGTGAATTTGGACTGTCCATGGCGATCAACCAGTCTCACTGGCCGCTGTGGCCGCTGCTTCACACCCCAAACGACCCCGAAGACAAGCGGATCGCACTGGTCCTGCTCGCGCTGGCTGCCGGCGCCGTCGTCACCCGCAGCATCTACGGCCGCATGCGGTGGGTCCTGCTGGCAGCCGGGGGCTATCTGCTGACGCTGGGACCGTACCTGAAGTGGACCGGGCTGGTGCCCGAGCGGATCGCCCTGCCCTACCTCTGGCTGTACGACAACCTTCCATTCTTTCAGCGCTTCTGGTGGCCGCAGCGTCTCGAGATTCTCACGCTTGTCGGACTGCTCCTGCTCGCAGCACTGTTCCTGGAGCACCTCTCCCGGATCTGGCCGGAGCGCCGGAAGCTCATCGTCGGCCTCGCGATCGCCGCGGTGGTCATCGATGCTCCGCTCCGCAATCCCTACCTCCCCGTCGAAGCCAACCCACCTCGGGAGTACAACGCACGGCTCTACGAGGTCGTCAATGGGCCGATCCTCACCACACCAGTCCTCAGCCTCAACGAGATCTCCCGGCACATGCTGTGGCTGCAGACCTTCCACGGCCAGCCCATCCTCGGTGGCCTCGGGGATCACATCCCCGCGCACCGGCCGCCCCGCTATGAGACCTACATCCGACAGAACCGGGTGCTCTCCGCGCTGGAGCAGGTCAGCATCGGGACATTCAAGGGTGCCACCATCACCCCAGACGACGTCTCGGCGCTGATGGCAGACGGCTTCGAGTTCGCAGTCGTCGATCCAGCGGTCTACAGTCCCGGGCTGGAGGGAGCCTGGGCGGCCTCGTTCACGGAATTCTTTCAGCAGATCTGGGGGAAGCCGATGGTCTCAGCGGGTGCAGGAAGGGTCTGGCGAATCAGCCGGATTCCAGCCCCCGTTGAGATTGGTGAGATCGTGCCAGTCGAGGTCTCTGGACCACGGCTGTCCAACGAGCGCGCGGTTCCAACCGACAAGTGAGCTACCGCTCGAGCACACCGAGCGTCGAGGAGGTCTGCCCCGGACGAACCCAGGCGCGCTCGGGCAGGGCGACCACAAACCCTGCTGTGGTGGTCATGACTCGCTGTCGAGTCCCCCCATCGAGGCCGATGACTTCTCCAAGGACCATGCCGACGTTGAACCGCTGGCCGGCCTTCATGCGCGGGATGTAGGCGCCTTCGCTGGTGAACACAGGGCCTGATGCACGACGCCAGGGTCCGCCGCTGACCCGAGCGGGATGCAGGGGTGCAGGGGCCTCGAGCAGCCCCAGCGCCGTGAGCACCCCTCCGGTCGCCGCGAGCGCATCATGGACAGCATCGTGCTGAACGATTCCCCGCGGGCCGACCTCCAGGGTGATCGCGGGGATGCCGAGGTTGTTGACCATCGTGCCGGGCAGTGACTTGTCGAGCTTGTAGCGAATGTAGAGGTCATCGGGGTACTCCCGGAGCACTGTCAGACCACTGGCCTCCGCAAACGCCAGACAGCGCGTCATCAGGGCGCTCTGCCCCCTTCCCCGCACGACGCGATCGACGATGGCATAGGGAATCGATGCGCAACTGTCAGTGTGCAGATCGATCAGCAGCGACGGCTTTCGACCCGCGATGTCTCGCCAGATGCGGGCGGCGTGGCGCTCGACCTTGTCTCCACTGCTCCGGCCAGGGAACGCACGGTTGGGATCGCGATCCGCGCCCGGAAGCGAGCGGGTCTTTCGGATGAGGCCGTCGGGGTTGAGCGACGGGTAGAGGTGGACAGTCCCGCCGCGAAGGCTCCGAGGGAGGATGTCTAGCAGGCGGTGGATGACGCCGATGCCAGTGCACTCGTCGCCGTGGAGGTTGGCGGTGATGATGACCGTTGGCCCCGGAGCCGGGCTGGTCAAGGTGAGCACCGGAATCTCAGCACCGGTCCCTGAGACCCGAGATCGTCTGAGTCTCGTCACGCCTGAAGCACCCAGCACTTGAGGTAGCGGGATTCTGGAAACGTCAGGGCAGCCGGGAAGTCTGCCGGCGGGCAGGCCTCGTGGATGACCCGAAGGTGGCGTCCGGCCTTCTCTGCGCCGCCGATCAAGTAGCCCTTGAATTCCTTGGGAGAGATCGTCCCGAGGTTGGTCGCTGCGATCAGCCAGCCGCCAGGCGAGAGCACGCGCAGGCAGGCCGAGACGAGCCGCTTGTAGTCCTTGGCGACCGACCAGGTGCCCGCTGGGCCGTGGGAGAAGCTCGGGGGATCGGCGATGACCACATCAAACTGCTCCCCCTTCCGGCGCAGCCGGTCCAGGGCACGAAAGGTGTCCTCGGCCCAGAAGGTGTGGGACTCTGGATCGAGGCTGTTGGCGGTAAAGTTCGCCTTTGCCCGATCGAGGTAGGGCTGGGAGAGGTCGACGCTGATGACCTCAGTCGCTCCTCCCACCGCTGCCGCGACCGAGAACGCACCGGTGAAGCAGAAGGTGTTGAGGACCCGACGTCCAGACCAGTGGGGCGCCATCCACTGACGGGTCGGGCGCATGTCGCAGAACAGGCCGATGTCGTGCCCTGCTGCAGGCTGGACCCTGAAGTTAACCCCGCACTCCTGCACCATGAGCTCCGAGTCGCCCCGTGCTCCCCAGATGAGCCCGGACTGCTGCTCGTCGAATCGGGGGTCGTCGCCCCGCCAGTGCAGCCAGACTGCGGACACCTCCAGCTCCGTCGTCAAAACCTCGACGAGGGGATCGACGAGTCCCTTGAGCGAGGGTGAGTCGAGGGTGATGACCGCAACAGTGTCCCAGATCTCGATCCGAACGCCCGGGAGGTCGTCGTTCTCACCATGGATGAGCCTCCAGGCATTGGTCTCGGGCGGCAGCACCCTGCGCGCACGAGCCTGCTGGATTCGATCACGGAGGAGGTCGGCGTTGATGAGCCCCTTTCCCCTTCGAAATCGGCGAACCGCGATGTGCCCTTCGTCCCAGATTCCGACTCCAAGCTCCTTGCCCTCTCGTGAGCAGATGGTGACCACCCGCCCGGGCACCAGCGAGCCAGCGCGGCCAATGACTTCCTCTTGATAGACCCACGGAAAGCCGGACCGGAGCCACCGCTCTGAGTAGCCATTGACCACCACCGCGTCGCCGGTCTTGGGCTGAAAAGAAGGCCCACCGCGATGGTTCTTTGTCTTGCCCTTGCGCCGTCGCTGGGTATTTTTTCCGCCTCTGCGGTAGTCTTCCGCCATGCCTGCACCGCTGTTTATGGCCGGAGCTGTTGGCCTCCAGACCGAGCTGTTCCAATTGGTTCAGGCGGCTGTTTACCACGCTGATGGGCTGTGGGGCGAGGCGACCTTCGATCTCTACCTGAAAGATCTACCAGAAGACTGGGGCTTTGCCGTCGTTGCCGGCGTCGGCCCAGCGATCGAAGGCGTCCTCGCTACGCGGTTCACGGAGGAGGAGATCGCCTGGCTTCGGCAGCGCCCCTCCCTCTCCCGGATCTCCGACTACTTCTTTGAGACCCTCACCGACTTCGTCTTCTCTGGTGACATCGATGCGATGCCAGAGGGCACTCCGGTGTTTCCCGGTCAGCCGATCCTCCGTGTCACCGCACCGCTCCAGCAGGCCGGTCTTATCCAGTCTCGCCTCGTTCAGACCATCGGCTACGCGACAGCTGTCGCAACCCGAGCGGCGCGCATGAGCCTCGCGGCACAGGGGCGTCCGGTGATGGACTTCGGCTCCCGGCGGACCTCGGGTGCCGAGGCGGCCTGGAGCGCCGCGCGGGCAGCCTGGATCGGTGGCTGCACCGCGACCACCAACGCGCTCGCGGCACATACCCTGCATATTCCAGAGATAAGCGTGGTCTCAGGATCGATGTTCTCTGCCTACACAGACCCGACCTCGGCCTACGCAGTGCTTGGCATTCATGGCTCTGGAGCCATCTATCTCGACGCTCCGCGAGTCGCTGACTTGCCCCGTCTCGTGCCGCTGAAGAACGATCTGCGCAGCCTAAGGCTCGACTCGCGAGAGCTCTCGACCAGCAGCCGTCAGCTGCGCAGAGCGCTAGACGATCTGGACATGGCCTCCCTGAGCATTCTCGGCAGCGGCAGCCTCGACGAGCATGCCATCGCGGCGCTGCGCGCCGAGGATGCCCCCGTCGAGATGTTTGGGGTTGGATCTGCGCTGACGGCCGGCCGCCCCGTTCACCTCAGCTACCGAATCGCGCAGCTGTATCGGGGACCGACTCCAGAGCCCGCATCGGGGCGCTGGGCTGCGCCGTGGCCCGGTCGCAAGCAGGTCATGCGGACCCCTGCTCGCGACATCGTCTGTCTGGATCGTGAAGCCAATGGGCTCGACGGAGCCCCGCTGCTCAAGCCCGTGGTCCGCCAAGGGGCCCTGGTCTCTGACGCGGACTCTCTGCCGTCCATGCGCGCTCGCTGTCAGCAGCAGCTCCCTCGCCTCCCCTCAGACATCCTTCGGCTGCGGCATCCGGGAGAGCGCGCAATTGTCCTCTCAGAAGAGCTCAAGGCGCTCCTTCCACGCTGAGCACTATGCGATCGAGTCTCCGAGCTCGGCCATGTCGAGGGCTGGCAAGGTCGCAAGCTCCGCTAGCCGACGGTTGGTCAACCGGAGGTCGCTAAAAATCGACTTGAGGGTCACCAGCTGGAACTGCATCGCCATGGGAGAGGAGCCATTGATCAGATCGAGGAAGTCACTCTGGGACAGCCAGCCACAGATCGTGCTTCCCCAAGAGATACAGTGCGCCGCCCGCTGTCCGCCATCGAGGGCAGAGAGGGCACCAAACATTGCACCCGGCCCGAGGGTCGCGAGACCAACGGTGCCGCCGTCTGGGAGCATGCGCTCGACCCGTATGTGACCGGAGAGCAAGAAGTACAGCCCATCAGAGGGTGCGCCCTGCTTGAGGATGACCTCACCGTCGCTCCAGGTACACCGACGCATGATGCCGGCGAGGGCCCCGACGTAGCGTGGACTCAGCTCTCTTAGCGAGTGGACAACGTTTAGCGCAGTGGCCTTCATCGATGCTCCCCGACGTCACGGTCTCGCGTGAGCCCGGCAGTACGCTCCGGCTCAGCCGCCGGCAGAAACACCGCATCGATCCGCTCATCGAGCATCCGCATCCGATGACAGACATGGTGACGAACCAACCGTAGAATCCCGCGGGCCGCCGGATGCCCCTGACGGACCAGCTCTCGAAAGAGGATGTTGGGTATCTGGACAACAGTGGAGTCCACCGCAGCCGTCGCGGTCGCGCTACGGGGCTCAGAGTCCAGGGCGCTCATCTCTCCGATGAGGCCATCGTTGTCGATCACACCAACGACAACCTCGACGCCATCCGGGCTCGCGCAGGTGATCCGGAATTGACCGGAGAGAACGACGAAGATGTCGGTGCCCGGTGCCCCTTGTAAGAAGAGCGCCTCACCGACAGCCAGCTGTCGCAGCTCAGCAGCATCGACAAGCGCATCGAGCTCCCCCTCGCGGAGGCCGGAGAAGATTGGATGGGCAATCAGCATTTGGTCGAGCTGAGCACGTTGGAGGCTGAGGGGGCTGCTCATGGTGGCTCTCTCAATCAGTAGGGTCTATGAGACAGATCGCGCTGGTCCCGGTCACGATAACCTCACTCGGGAGGATTGGTCTGGGGTCATGGAGCTGGACGAGGATGTTCTCATCGAGAACATAGGTCGGGCAGCGCTCGTGGATTCCAATCAGGGTGGCGCTGCCGTCTTCGAGGCGGACCGCAGCTTGCCGACGTCCGGCCAGGGCACGGTCCATCGTGAAGCCGCTCTCACGGGCCCGAGCAGCCCGGAAGCCTGGACACCAGCGGATGTTGTTCTGCCCCCGCCGATCGGGCAGCGACAAGCCCGGATGATGGGGCTCTCGACCGATCTCAGTGGTCTGCTCGTTGCATACGCCAATGCGCTGGTGTGAGCTTCCAAGGAGGAGGGCCTGGTAGGGCCCCTCGGCGAGAAGCATAAAGCGGATGCTGCCAGAGGGCGTCCGAATGACCTCGCCGCCAGACAAGGCCGAGGCCCGGCCAGGCTCCAGCTGGCGCCCCTCGACCCGCAGCCCGCTGACCTGTGCGGTCAAGGTGATGTGCCCGGGGGAGACATCGATACGAGCGATGGCGCGATCGGAGCGGTTGACCCAGTGACCATCCGCGAGGAGGTCGTAGGTATATCCAGCGACGACCTCACTCATCGGAACAGTCGGCAGGGCGAGCCCGCAGAGCACCAGCTCATAGGCAGCGCTGGCCTGGGTGTCGAGGATGAGGGTGTCGGAGCCGCTGGTGTAGGCGAGCCGACGGCGTGTCTCCTGGATGGCCTCGTCGAGCGCATCGCTGGTGCTGATGACAATCCCGCGCCCAGCCCGCTCCCAGGCACTGCGATCGCTGGCCGGCAGGGTATAGGCGACGAGCCAAAGGCTGGCTGGATCGACCACCGGGAGCGCGTCTACGGCATCCTCTAAAGCACGGCTTCCCGCCGCAAAGCCCTCCAGGAGAATGATCGGCTGGGGCAGCAAGCGCGGGGGCGGCGCGCCACGGGTATAGCGGACCATGCGGTCAGTCCGGATCGCCTGGAGCACGGGCTCCGGAAGCCAGGCGCGGTCTCGGGGCACTGCGCGCTGGATGCCAATCTCTCGCGGGATGCCCTTGAGGGTGTAGCGACCCACGGACTCCCAGGAGACCTCAGCCTCGTTCATGCACAGCAGGGTCGACTCCGCCAGCCACACCTCCCCCACCGGAGTTCGAGAGAGGATGCGGTGAGAGAGGTTGACGACTTCTCCAAAGGCATCCCCGGAGATTGCCTCGATGTCTCCAGTCGCCATCGCCACGCGAATGTGGAACCCGCTGGTTCCGTTGATCGACTCGACGAGCTCGATGCCCGCGCGAACAGCGTCGGTCGCAGCCGGGAAGAGCACGAGGAAGGAGTCCCCGAGAGACTTGATGATCTCGCCGCCGCGCGCAGTGAGGATGGGGGTGACCATGCGCTTGTGCGCCGCGATGAGCTGGTGCATGCCCTCGCGATCACTTCGCCCGACCGAGGCGGTGTAGTTCGCCAGGTCCGTGAACACGACAGTGCAGGTCCGGGTAGCCAAGATTCTTCCCCCATTTATCCAGGCCCTCGGAGAGAGCCGTCCGGCCCAGGGTCAGTTGATGTTGACCATTCCGCCCTTGATCTCAACCTTCGCGCTTCCCTCGATCTTGACCTGAGCAGAGGCCTTGACCTCGACATTGGTGGCCTCAACCTTCACGCCCATGTCCGCCTTGATCGCGACGTCCTTGGACTTGATGTTGACCACAGTGCCTGGAGCGAGGATGTTGATGGTCTTGGCAGCCTTGATGTCGATGACATCATCAGAGTCCATGAGGATGGACTTTCCATCCCCGTCCATGACGAGCTGGAGGTTCTTCACGAGGACGGTGAGCTTCTCCTTGTTGTCATCGAACTCCATGAACAGAGACTTCTTGCCCGTCTTCAGAGAGACCAGCTCCTTGTCTTTCTCGTCGGAGATGATGAACAGGTGGCCGGCACGGGTCTTGATCTGCTTGAAGTTGTTCTTGCCGTCCTCATCCGCGACATGCGGGGTGTACTTGCCGTCGTAGATAGAGCCGATGATCAGCATCGCATTGACCCGGTCGCCTCCTCCCCGCAGGACCGCGACCATGTCTCCGACCTCAGGAAGCCAGACGTAGCCGTGGTCTTTGCCCGCCATGGGTTGTAGGAGGCGTATCCAGGGCATCTCAACGGCTTTGTCTAAGCTCTTTAGCTCCACCTGAACCCGCCCCAGCTTCTTGGGGTCCTTCGTGCTCTTGACGGTGGCGACGAAGACGATGGGCTTGTTGTCGTTGACCTTGAGCATGGCGGACCTCAGATGGTGTGAGAAGGCTGGCAGATGAGCGAGGAAGCGATGATCCCATCGCAGGTGTCAGCCAGAATCTCATCTCGGAGGAATCAGCGCACTGCGACGCCCCGATGATATCCTGTACTGCGTCTCGCTGTCCTTATATGGACGCCACAATCACAAGCCCGACTTACCCACTGATTGCGAGGTTCCCGATGTCTGACAACAGCTCCACCGTCCTGAAGTCTGGAAACCTGGTCTCCGGTGCATCCCTGATCGGAGGAGCAGAACCAGAACATCCGCCGGAGCCGCCTGACAAGACGCTGCCGCTGGGCCTCCCCTCTGGGCGCCGTGTTGCACTCGTCCTGGGAGAGGACGGCGAGGAAGTCCGAGTCCATGGGCCCGACGGGAAGGTCGAGGTCACCATCACCTTGACCGACGCGGGGCCCGTTGTTCGCCTCTCCGCCGCCAAGCTCCAGCTGGATGCGGTCGAGCAGGTCGAGGTGAATTGCCAAGACTTCAAGGTCAATACCACTGGCGGAGTCGACATCCAGTCCGCAGATGAGATCCACATGAAGAGCCCGAAGGATGTCTTCGTCGAGGGCGCAGTGATCTGGCTCAATTGATCCCGTGAAGCAGAGCCACTTTGACGCCATCCAGCCGATCTGCCCTGTCTGTCGAAGAGATGAGCAGGTCGAGAGCCGCCTGAAGCTGAACCACATCGCCGCCCGATCCGGAAACGAGATCGAGGCTGGCGTCCTCCTGTGTGAACGCTGCATGCGAGAGTATCCAATCATCGACGGAATTCCGGTGATCGTGCCCGATGTGCGCAGCCACCTGTCAGCCTCGCTCATCCACATCCTCTGGCGAGACGATCTCCCTGATGTCATCGAGAGCCTCCTCGGCGACTGCTGCGGCCCGGGCTCCTCCTTTGATCTGACCCGCCAGTACCTCAGCACCTACACCTGGGGGCACTACCACGACCTCGATCCAGAAGGGGACCCAGATCAACCAGCGGTCGTTGCGGCGCTCCAGCGTGGGCTCGACCATGCCCAGCCGGCCCCCGAAGGAATCGTGGTGGATGTGGGCTGCTCTGTAGGTCGCACGAGCCTGGAGCTGGCAAAGACCGGCCGCATGGTCCTCGGCCTGGATGTAAACCTCTCGATGCTCCGGCTGGCTCGGCAGGCCGCACGGGGCGAGGTCCGCTACGGACTGCGACAGGGCGGGCTGGTCTATGAGCCCCGCCGGTTTGCGGTGGACTTCCCCGACGCCGCACGGGTCGACTTCTGGGCCGCGGATGCCACCTGTCTGCCGCTCCGCAGCGGAAGCGCAGCAATGATGAGCAGCCTCAACGTGCTCGACTGCCTCCAGTCTCCCTACGATCACCTCACCGAGCTGGCCCGAATCACGGCCACGGGAGGTCGGGTGATGCTCGGCTGCCCCTACGACTGGTCCCCCGCCGCCACAGACGCCCCGCAGTGGATCGGCGGCCACTCTCAGCGCACCAAGCGCGGCGGAGACAGCGCAGCCAGCCTTCGCGCACTGCTGACTCCAGGCGCACAGCCCAACTCCATCGAGCGTCTGCACATCCTCGCGGAGCAGGGTGCGGTGCCGTGGCGTGTCCGGGTGCATGCCCGAAGCACAATGCACTACGCGCTTCACCTGCTGGTCGCAGAGGCCCGCTGAGCCCTCCTCACTTCACCGCACACCAGGTGTCCCAGTGGACTTCCTCTCTCACATCGACATGCGCCTCAAGCGCACCGTCCGCACACTGGCTCTATCCCCCCTCTCTCGCGAGGTACTGCGCATCCTCGCGCTGGTGGACTGTAAAGAGGACCTCGCCGAAGAGCTGCGCAAGGCAGATGCCTACGACCGTCCCGGTGTTCTCTCCTGGCGGACCCTCGCAGAGCAGGTTCCCTCGAGTCAGAACTCACTGCTCCCGCTGGAGGTGGCGGTCACTGCGCTGGCAGACTGGGGGCTCATTCAGATCGTCGGCCGCGCCCCAACCGACCCCGTTGCTCCCGGTCCCGCAGCGCTCCGGCTGACATACGCTGGACGCGTCTGCATGGGCCTTGCGCCCGCTGGGATTATGGACTCTCTGCCCCAGTCCACCGTCTCGCAGCCTTGGAGCATCTTCCATGGTGCCAGCCGGGAGTACCTCCTGGAGTCCACCCGAGAGCACCTCGGAAACGGCGCAGCCCATCCGATCGTCACGCAGGCCGGCGGAGAGCAAGAGCTGACCCGGCTCTGTGGCCAGGTCGCGGTCAACCTCTGCACCCTCGGTGGAGCCGTCGTCGATGGCTTCCCGACTGCAGAGAACACCAGCAAGAACCTCACGCCACAGCTGCTCTACCGCACCCGCACAGCCACCGCGCCGCGGGTCCTCATCCTGCCCGAGCCCGGCTTCATTCGAACCAGCGCCATCGCAGTCGGTGCCAAGCTTCGTTGGATTGCTCCGTCGGTCCAGGCACGACGCGGCAAGATGGTCCTCGACAGCCGGATCACCGAGAAGATGGTGGAGAACAACCTCGGCGAGGGAGAGGGCAGCGCCAGCATCACCGGCGTTCCCGACTCTGACCTTGCGGCCCCCAAGCACTGCGACACCGCCTGGGAAGATCTGATCCTCGCTGACAACGTGCGCTGGCAGATGGAGCAGGCCATGCTGCATGCCCAGTACCGCCTCAACACCCTGCCCAAGCTCACCGGTCGGCACACTGGCTACCGGCTGCTGCTCTCCGGGCTCCCAGGCACGGGAAAGTCGATGGGTGCCGAGGCCCTGGCGACCGCGCTGAGCCGTCCGCTGGTCAAGCTGGATCTCTCCACCGTGCTCTCCAAGTGGCTCGGTGAGACCGAGAAGCTGCTCGGTCAGGTCTTCGACATTGCCGAGGCCGCCGGCGCGGTCCTGGTGCTTGATGAGGCGGAGTCGATCCTCCGTCAGCGCAGCTCGGGCGGCGGCGGCGGCGGCGGCCAGGGAACCGGGGTGGCGTACATGCTCACCCGGCTCGACCGCTACTCCGGTGTCCTGGTCGCGACGACCAACCGCATCGAGGACCTCGACGAGGCCTTCTTCCGTCGGTTTGATGACTACGTGGTCTTGCCGATCCCCGACCGCCCCACCCGGCGCTTCCTGTGGCAGCGAATGCTCAAGATTGATGGAGACAACGACGTCGATCTCGACATCATCGCCACCAACTTCCCGATCAGCGGTGGCCTCATTCGCGGCGCTGCGATCCGGGCCAATGCGTGGGCAGCCGGTGCGAGCAAGCCGCTGACGACGCCGTACGTGCTCGCCTCGCTGGCCCGTGAGTTGGAGAAGAACAACCGGTCAACCAACGAAGTCTACGTCGATCCCTACCGGGAAGCAGTCGAGGAGCTCCTCGAGGGCCACCTTGAGGTCGACGACGACGACTGGGGATGAGCCCTGCGGTGCTCCCGGTCATCGGCAGCCGCGTGGGCTGCCTCTGACTGCGGGCAAGGCTTGGCCTGGGAAAGACTTCGCCCGCTCGCCACAGGCTACTCTGGGGATGCTCCCTGGCTGTTGTAGTTCGCGGTGTGCGCCACAGCCCTGAGCGCCGAGGTCGCGCCTTGCTGGATGGCGCCGTCGGGCCAGGGACAGCCGGGCGTCGGTGAGAGAAGGATCTTGTCCTCTCCGCTCGCGACATTGACGATGTTTGGCAGCAGCGGAGAGCCGGGCTCTGCCGGCGGTGCCGAGCGAAGGACCTGATCCATCAGCTCGGTGATGCAGACGTTGACCGGGCTGTCGAGGACGCCATCTGCTGGCGAGGGCATGCGGTTGTAGGCATCCCACAGGGCGAGGGTCCAGAGGTGGGCCTGGCTGGGCGCAACCGGGACGCGATTGCCGGCATCAGAGGTCAGCAGGGCCTCTTGAATGTCCCGCATTCCGACAGCATGCGTTCGAGCCGACCAGCGATCAGCCATCCGCGGATCAGCGAGAGTCGGATCGGTCGGGTCGCTCGGAGTGGCATCACTGGTGGCACCAAGCTGACGCTTGACCCGCAGCGAGAGTCCCCAGCGCCCTGCTCGATCGATGCCGTTGTCGACCGCCGCGTACTCCAGCGGACAGACCAGCTCAGGGTTGGGGTGCCAGAGGAGGATGTAGTGCGGCAGGTCAGGCACCAGAACCGACTCATGGCTGAGGCAGTTCTCTGCCTCACTGGGAACGCCAGACAGCTCTCCCATCATGTCGACGACGCGGTTGACCACCGACTCCTGGAGCTGCTTGTCGTAGGCAACGACGTCATCTTCACCCATGCGCGCCCCGCCCTCTCCCAGGGCAATGCCGTAGGTAAACGATGTGGCGAGCGCGACCTCGACCTCTGCCTTCATCATCTCCTTGATGTCATTGAGGCGCATGGCGAGCGCCTGACGCTGTGCGAGGCATGCCGCTTCATTCTCCGCAGCAGCCTGGAGCGCAGCCTGAGACTCTGCGAGCTCATCCTGAACGAGTGCGGTCTCCTCACCAGCAGCCTCGGCGGCCTTGTGACGGGAGTAGGCAAAGTAAGCGAGGCCTCCAACGACCAGCAGTCCCGTGACCGCCAGGGGAATGATCCAGGGGGGAATCCCCAGCTTCGTGAAGAAGGCCGTTGCACGAGCGATGATGTACTGGATGTTGACCGTGAGGACACTGCGAACCGTATTATAAAGGTAATACGCAGTGTCTCCGCCAGCGACAGCCTGCTGGTGACGAATCGCTCCGCCGCCAATAGAGCCCGAAGCACCCTGGTGAATCTCCGCCTCGAGCTGCAGCGTAAAGCTGACCCGACGCAGATCAGGAAGGACAACCTCCAGGCGACTTCCGCTCCGGACTTCTGTACCTGGTGTGACCCGGCTCCGAACATGGGGGCGCACGAGATCGGTGTTCAGTGAGCTGCCGAGTCGACGCACACGCATGGTGACCGGATCACCGGTCCCCGGATCGTAGATGGCCACCTCGAAGATCATCGCCGCCTCTGGGGGCGGATCGACATCGGCCTTGCAGAGGATGGTGCTCCTCAGTCCGCCAGGAGAGGTGGAGGCATCGCTGAGCAGGAAGACGGAGAAGAGTTCCCCGTCCTGCAGCTCAAGCTGAATCTGGATCGGCAGGCTGTCCGGCTCGATGCATTGAACAATGTGGGCCATAGCGCGCTCAGCTTATCGGATCTGATGGGGGACAACTTCGGCGTTGATGCCTGGCGCGAAGATCGGTGCTCCGCCGAGTGCCATCTGTACACCAAGGTGAAGCGTCGGCTGCAGCGGACGCTGCATCGCCTGCATCAAGCCGGTGAAGTCCGCGTTGGTCAGGTTGGATCCCGGCAGCAGGGTCACTGTGACTGTGGCCTTGCGACTCAGCGACTGAACCCCGGCTTTGAGCTCATCTGCCTTCTCACCACCGAGCACACCAGCGACTCCCTTCACAAACGGAATGATCTTGCGATCGAAGGGTGCTGGTGGAATCTGAACCGTCAGCTGACGGCGCATCTGCAACCCTGCGGCAAGAACGCTGAGGGTTTGGACGGCGATCGGTGCGCTCGCACCGGAGCGGTCTGCGGTACCGCGCGCCCCCTCACCGACCACCACGAGGTACTGCATGCGGATGGTAACGGGGGGCTGCCAAGCCAGAGACGGGAGCCGGGCATTGCTCTTGTCGCCCTTGGTGGTGACCCACGAGTTCTCCGTCCCGTCGTCTTCTTGCTTCTCGTACCACTCCCGGATTCCATCGGGGAGCGAAGAGACCGGAGGGATCGGATGGGGAACGTTACGGTCACGCGCAGACTTTCCCCGGCGCGGAAAGTGGTCAACGATCATCTCGGTGATCGCCGTTCCGATGTCGAGCCAGATCGACGGAATCCCACCTTCTCGGGCAAGATTCTTGGCTCTCGTCCCAAGAAGTGACTCGATGCGAGTGGCCGAAGAGAGCTGCGCCTCAGCGGGCCCAACCCGGTACGGGAAGAGCACGATGTGGCTCGCGATGGTCCCTTCCGGTGGAAAGGATCCATAGACCTCAGTGGTCTCGATTCCGGCATCTCGAAGCAGGGTCCGAGCCCAGTTCTCAAGCCCTTCGTGGACGATTGTAGAGACAGTACTGATGTGTTCGAGGGTGTTCATGTGTTCTCAGAACAGATCGGGCAGGGGTTCTTTGAGGCGGAACTGAAGGCGGAAGCCGGTCAGGATGGTGTAGCTGTCGATCATCTCGATGGAGCGGGTGTAGCTCTCATCGGGAATCATGGTCCAAGCGTACTGTCCGCGGAGAAAGAAGTTGCCCATCAGGATGGGATGGTAGGGCGTGAAAGAAGACCATGGAGAGTAGCGCCGACGGATGGAATTGCCGAGCCACAGCTCGGTCATCAGAGTACCCTCCATTCCATTGAAGCCCGGGCCGAGCAGCAGTCCGCCACGGAGTCCGTACTCGTAGCGGCCCTGATGGCTTGAGCCATCCGAGGCATCGGCACCCCAGGTCGGCTTGAGCCGCAGGAAGCGCCACATCGGACGTGGCTCTGGTGCATGGCGCAGTCCGACGACCACACCCCCCAGGGGCTTGATGAGGAAGTTGTAGGACGGAGAGACCATACCAGCGCTGCGGTTGTACTCCTCCCACATCCAGGACTGACCGCCATGCAGGATGTCGACCCGTGCCTCGATTCCCATCTCGACCGCAAGGCGGGGCTGATCCCAGAGCCACCACGTCGCCACGGAGGAGAAGTCGATCCCGAAGCCCTCAGTTCGCTCAGACATGCCCGAGCCATCGGTGAAGCCAATGAGATCGGAGTAGGTGTCGGGGCCGCAGTCTGCGACGACGTCGAGATCCGCGTCATTGACGTTGCAGAGGTACTGGACATGGCGCATCGGGAAGAACCCCGCACCGCCAGCGAAGGTGGCATCCCAGGTTCGGTTTCGATGCCAGCGGGGCACGACCACATCCGTAGTGACTGAGGGGCTCTCAGAGTACGAAGGCGAGACCACAGTGACACGAGCGGATTCCGCATCCCCGTCAAGGTAGAGCCCCCAGTTTGCCATGCGGATCCACCGCCGCCAGGAGGCCCGGCGCTGGTTGCGCGCATAGGGCGTGCGGGGGCGCAGGTTGCGGAGTCCGTAGAACCGTGAAGGCTTTGAAGAGTCAAAGACCACAACAGTCAGCCCGTCTTCGTCTGTTGCGATGCCTTCGAGCGGTGAGAGCACGATCTCTTTGACATAGGAGACGCTCTGGGGAAGATCAGGACGAGAGACCCGCAGTCGATTGGGCTCACGCTTGCCGGAACCGAACAGTCCGAGGCCGGTCTGGGCGAGCGCAGCCGCGGTGGAGATGTCCGGATTGTCGACCTCATTGCGGAAATAATCGTAGTCGCCGTAGACCTTCTCGCCTTCTGAGCCGGCATAGCGCGCCTCTGAGACCCGCTCATCCGCGCCCTTGGCATCGTTGGGGTTCTGGCGGGCGCGGCGATTGCGACGACGCTCCTGACGGATGGGATCGTCCTTCCAGCGCGCGGCCTCTGAGGGGCGGAAGTCTCCTTCGAGAAGCCCCGCACGAACGACGGTGGGGACGAGGTCTGGATCGGTGAGGACCATGTCCTCACAGATCGCACCGGTCCGAAGGATCAGGCGGTTGTCCTCAGCAAAAGGCTCGACGTGCCAGAACATGTGCCAGCCACTCCAGACCTCCCAGCGAGCCCGAAACAGGGCAAGCCCATCGGGGAGCCCGACGAGACGGTCGATCTGCGGATCGTTGACCAGTGGGTTGTCGAGCATCAGGAAGCTCAGCTCGTCGCGGGCCTCCCAGAGCAGCTCGTTTGGGGGCAGCCCGTCGGTCGCGGCGAAGATCTGGTCGACATGAACCACACCGATGGTGGACTCTCCGAGCGCCTCGACGCCGTCCTTCGTGGTGCAGATGGAGGTGGGATCGATGGCACCCAGTCCCATCGGGATCTTGCTGGTGTAGTACTGATGCTCCGAGAGCACCCCTTCCCAGCTGTCGGAGGTCAGTCCCTCCATCGCTACCGGCGGTGCGAAGCTGCCCTTGTTGTCGTTGAGGCCCTTGTAGATGGTCTCGTCGAGGTGATCGAGGAGGAGATAGGTCTCGACGCGGTCACGGTCAGCCTGGCTGAGCTGCTCCATGAGGTACTTCAGCGCCAGCTGCTTGATCTGCAGCCGCATCCGAGAGAGCTCCCCGCCCTCGCGGTTGTCCCGAATCCACTGCTCAAGGTAGACATCGTCGAGATCAGTGATGGGAGTCGCTGAGGGCCGGATGGTGTCGTTGAGCATCTGGCGAACAACCAGATTGAGGCGCGCGTAGTAGTCCCCCTCCGGAGGATGGGTAACGTCCAAGCGGCCGATCCACTCGTTGAGCAGAGTCTCCGGGATCTTGTTGTAGCTGAGGGCAAAGCCTCCCTGAATGGAGTAGACCGAGGAGTCCAAGCGCGCCTTGATGGCATCCTCAGTGTCCGTCTCGCTGCGAGACGCGGCGACGAGGTTGCGGGCCAGTCCAGTCACCCCACCCTTGGAGCTCGGCGGAGAGCGCATCAAGGTGAGCGCACCGAGGATGCGCATGTGGTTGGTGGTGTAGTCCTCCATCGCGAACTGAGCGATCTGAGAGCCGATCAGTCGATAGAACGTGTTGAACTGAAAGCTGGCCTGGCGGATCGTGTCAGAGAAGGCCTGGATGCGGAGATCGTTGTTGGACTCGTCCCAGACCTCAGAGCGGGTCAGCTGGGTGTCCGGACGATCGAAGTCAACCAGCGGAATAAACTGGCTGCGCTCCTCGGGGTTAATGCCGCGGTAGATGTTGTCATACGGAAACATCTGCTCGAAGAACGGCCCAGAGGGCTGCGGGTCTGCGTCCATCATGTCGTAGTCGTGCAGGCGACCATCAACACCGAGCCGGAGAGCAAACCGGCCGGAAAGCAGCGCAGCCGGAACAGGCTCAGCGTGGTGCCCCTCTGGGAGGGCATACTTCACGAGCCGGTAGAAAGACTCCTCCCCTTCTCGAACGATCTTGGGGTAGTCGTCGGGGTCTGTCGCGGAAGTCTCAGCCTCGAATTCTTCGCCGTCCTCCCAGCCGTCTTTGTCGGTGTCTGCGACGTTGGGGTAGGTCCCGATGATGCGCTCGATGCTGTCAGAGATGCCATCCGCATCGGAGTCAATGCCGTCGTTGTCGTCTTCGTAGCGCTGGTCGTACCCAGGAAGCTGGCTGGAGAAGGGCTGGAGCCAGCGACCGCTGCCGAGCCATTCCTGATGCTCAGGCAGAGAGTAGACCCGGTGACGACCGGGGTAAGAGAGGTCCCAGGTGTCTGTGGCATGCGGGAGCATCTCGTAGCCGGCGCCGCGGTAAGTGGAGATCGCCATGTCGTCGCTGCTCGTCCAGCGGTAGGCGATGTCCTCCCACATCTGCGCGTACAGGTGGCTCATCGCCCGCCACTGGGTGAACACAGCGCGACGCTGCTTTCGGAGCTTGCGGCGGTGCGCGCCGTTCTCCTGGGCAGCCATCAGCTCCTTCCAGTTGTCGCGGTTCTCCCAGACCGGCATCTTCCGCTCGATGAGCTCGTACGGCATGAAGTCAACAAGCTCGATGCACTCGCCGTAGCGGGCGTATGCCCGGTTGCAGTCACCAGTACCGGGGCGGTCCTGGAAGCCGACCACTCGGAAAGCAGGGACCCAGCCAAGATCCTCTGGAGTTGGTGCAGCCTCGTCCCCCCCCGGGGGTGCATCTTGGGCCACAGCAGTGCGGCCTGCAGACACCATCATGATGATTGCTGAAGCGAGGGAGAGCATGCGGAAGTGTTGGCGGACGTTGAGCATCATCAGATCTGCCTGAGCGTATCAAAGCGGCGAAGGTCGTCAATACGACGGAGGACATCATTAAGTAGCTGGCGGGCTTCGGTGCTCTGCGTAGAGAGCGCCTCCAGGACGACGAGGATCTCCTGCTCGGTGAGCTCCTCAAAGATCGCTGGCTCTACATCCTGCCGACGGACTCGTTTCCCAGGCTCCTTGCGGACGACCTTCGTCTTCGGCTTGGCTGGCTTCTTCATGGGCTCGGGAGCCCGCCAGACCTGAGAGGATGAAGAAGGCTGCTCAGGGTCGGCCTGCGGAGCCTGCCATGATGCCAGGGTTTTCTTCTCCCGAGGCGGCTTCGCAGCCGCCTTCGGGGTTGTCTTCTTCGCGCTTTGGTTGGGTGGTGGGGAGGGTGCCCGCGCGGGAGCACCCGGCTCGCGTCTCGGGGTAATCAAGAATGCAGGTTCTACATCAGAGGTCGGAGCAGTGCTGGGGAGGCCAAGCGTTGTGACATCTGGTGTCCTGCCCGGGACAATCCGTGCTCGGCTCGGAGAGCGGAGTCCAGGACGACGGCGGGCTCGTGCCTGTGGAATTCGAGAACGCTGAGGTGCTGGAGGAGCATCAGCGAGGAGGACCTCTTCGACCACAGCCGGAGCGGCCGTGCTTGCCTGTCGGGCCTTGAGGACCTGGCGCTCTTCCGTGCCGCGGAGGGCCGCGCGATGAAGCTGAGGACGGGGGGCGGAGAGGCGACGACGAGCCCCCTCTACAGGGCGAACACGCTCGGAAGCTGGCGGCGACGCCGTCACCAGCTCAGGGGTCGAGGACACAGCGGTCGTCTTTCGAGGCTGACGGACATCCACAGTTGGATCATCCCATCTCACGGCAGGGAGGCGCTGAGTCGTTGTGCCTTCAGCGGACTGTCGGGGTGCCGTTCCTGGCGCGAGAGCCTCGATCTGAGGGGGCGAAGGAAGGCGCAGTGGCGTGTCCGGTCGCTGCCAAGAGAGCTTTCTTAGCGTCCGTCGAGCCCGCGTGGGATCGGTGCGTCGTGCGGTTGTCGAGCGCTTCGCGGCAGCCTGGGTGGTCCTGGAAGCGGTGGTCTTGGAAGCCGTGGTCTTGGGCTGTGATCCAGTGTGAGCTGCTGGTGCCTCAAAGTTCTTCGCCTTTGCAGAGATGACGACGGGCTCACTCCAGCGAATGGTCGGTACCTGCGGACGCCCCGTGCTGTCGCGGGATACCGTACGCGCTCGGCGCGCTCGCTCGGGAGACTCACCCGCAGCATCGACCGACTTCGCACGACCAGGAGCCGCAACGGGCTCTGTAGATGGCGCAGCGAGCGGCAGCCGAAGGGGCGTGTCCGGTCGCTGCCAGGAGAGGCTTCGCAGCTTCCGACGCCCCTCAACACGCACCGGCTGACGCGGCTGGAGGCTCGGCTGAGAGGCTCCCTGTGCGCGCTCAGAGCGGGGCGTGGTGCCGGTGGTCTTTGGCTGGCTTCCCCTCGCCTGTCGCGGCTGGAGGCTCGGCTGTGAGGTTCGACGCGCGGTCGTTGGGCGCGGGGTGGATGCTGTCTGCTGCGGACTGGGCGCGCGAGACTCGACAGCATCGGGCTTGGCGGTGGTTGGTGAGGCGGTGACGAGCTCCGGCGCCCCCCAGGGCGGGGACTGCGGAACCGTGCGCTCGCCGGTCGTTGGTGTGCGAGAGAAGCCCGGTGACTTTGCCGCGATGACCTCGGGCTCGCTCCAGCGGATCACCGGTCGAGACACTGGCTCTACGACCGGATTGCGCTTGACCTTACGCCGGGGGGGCGCCGTCCAGTCCACCTCCGGAGCCGGAGTGATGCGACGTCTGGGGGCAGCCGTGAGGGGCTGCGTCGGAGACGCGTTGGGCTGAGCGCGTCGATTTCTCGCCTCGGTCAGCAGGGTCGTCTCAGCGCCGAGCCGAGGAGCCCGCGGTGCACGCTCGGTAATCCAGCCGCGACGGGCTGTGCTGGCCCGGTGCGGTGTGTGGGCGCGGTGCTCCTGATAGGTCGCCATCTCCAGGCTTGACCCTGCGCCGAGAAGCTTGAACGCCTCGTACAACCAAACCACTGACGCATTCAGGGGATGGGGGCCGCGCCGGCCGCTCCACGACAGGTTCGAAGCCCAAGAAGGCCCCGCGCCCAGCCAGTCCAGTGGGCGGAGCACTGTCCGCGGTTGGAGGAGGCCAGGCGAGCGCCAGAGCAATGCCGGTACGCCCGCTTTCTTCATAGATTAGAGACTTGACCTCTTTAAATGGACCGAATTTTTTCGAGAAATTCCCGACGGCGTTCTTCATCGGCAAGGTACTGCGCCAGTGCATTGAGGAGATTCTCACGGCTGGAGCCCTGAAGGCGAGCGAGCGCTGAGCGAAGCTCATCGTTCGATCTCGTCGTGTTGCGTTCCTCGTCAGCCATGGCTCACCCCTACCCTTCGTTGCCTTCTGCGCTGGCCTCAACCCCCTCAGGATCGACCTCTTCCTGCTCCTTCTGCGACTGGCGACCCGGCCAGTAGTATGCACGCTCATCGGGTGTCCGAGTCCAAAGATCGGAGATGCGGCGCACTCCGAGGACGAGGAAACCAAGCAGCGTCCCAAAGGCAAACAGGAACGCGCTGTGCTGACGGGCGCGCTGTGCCTCGCGGGTGTGACTCCAGGTCGGAGACTCAGAGATGGGCAGCGTGATGGAGCTGCGGCCAACCTTCTGACCAACCGTGTAGCCCCAGTCCTGCATCCCGAGAGGGCCGCCCTGGGTGACGATGGCGAGGTTGAGTTTTTCATCTCCCTCACTCTCATTCCCGCCGCCGAGGAATGCGGGGAGCCCCTTCTTAAATTCAACCCACCAGTCATCTGCCTCCGCAGCGAGGCGATCGAAGACATTGACTGGAGGAGGAGCCTTCTCCTGAAGAGAGTCCACGAGAACGTAGAGCAAGCTTGGGTTCTCCAAGACCCAGCCGACGCCATCTTGGATCCCGAGGCCACCAGAGGGCATCGGGTTGTCCAGATCAAGCTGTGCGGCACACTCCGCCTCGGCCTCTTCGCTGAGCTGACACTCATCTCCATAGTCATTGAGACATGTGAAGGCGCCATCCTGCTCAGTGACCGTACAGATACAGCGATTCTCTGCATCCTCACACTGCCGGTCGAACAGTCGTCGGAGCCCCTCGGTGATCTGCCAGTTGGGCACCATCAGCACGACATAGCGGTCGGGGTCATAGCGGGGACCGATGGTCGGGAAGATGTGAGGAATTCCGGCCATCAGATCGCGCATTCCCTCCTTCTTGTCGACTGTCCCACTCTCCTGAACAGAGAGCCCCGCTGCTACCATCTCCTCCGCGAGATCTGTAGACGTCGGGAAGAGCGGCCGGTCCTCGAGGACCTTAGAATTCCAACGATCTCCGAGCCACTTGTTCTCGTAGGTGACGGTGATGTTGATGTCCTCATCGCGCTCACCAGAGCCGACCTCAACAACGAGATCTGACCAGTAGATGTCCCGATCTCGCCCCTGGGGATCGCCAACATCGCTGACCTTCAGCGGCACGGTCTTGGAGGGCTGCAGCACCCGCTGTCCCTTGCCTTCAAACGCAGAGCAGTCGCGGAGAGAAGCGCCCCAGACATCTGCAGGAACGAGCCCCATCGCGCCCTCACCCTTTCCACCAGAGACAGAGGTCGCAGTCTGGAGAGAGTCGGAGACCCTCAGGCAGGCATCGGGGGGACCGAGGAGTGAAGGGACCGGATCACGCTGACCGCCGAAGTAGCGGCGGTCGTTGCCATCGCCCTCGGGCTTGTCGAGCAGGAACGCCTGCCGGAGTCGCTTGCCGTCGTTTCCAATCCAGCCACGACCGACCTTGTGCTCCATGCAGAGCTCGACCTCAAACTGGGTCCGAACGAGCTGCTGGTAGCGGATGTTGGAGTCATCACCGTCGATTCGAACCGCAATATGCCTAGGCATGACCGCGGGCGAGAGCAGATACTCGGCCTCACCGATGCCCAGCGCGATGACAACATCAGAGGGTGTGACCGCATCTCGACGGCGGTTCTTGCTCTCCTTGATGTTCCATTCCTTCTCCCAATTGTCCGGAGCGAAGGACGTCCCCAGCGCCGCTCGGGCACGCATCTTGGACTTCTTCTTCTTCTGGGCAAGGTACTCATCGATCTCGAGGTTGTGCTCAAGGACGATGGCCAGCGTCGGAGACATCCGGTTGGCGATCAGATCGGCATCGTAGAGACCGATGCCGTCAGCCCCCTTCGCGGGACCACAGGAGTCGTCCATCCCCTTGGCAGAACGCCAGAGAAAGTCTCGGGGAAGTTCGGGGTCGAGCCCAACAACAGATGATGAGTCGTAGACGCCGACCAGACGATACTCGGGATCGACAGCGTCACCGCAGCCGAGAAGTGCTCCGAGCACACCGAGGTGGGCCATAAGGCTCAAACCGCGCATCATCACACCTTCACATAGTCTTCGAGCTGGGGCGGCCGGAAGCCGATGGCTTCGTTGAGCTCATAGACTGGTGCACCAATCTCAAGCTCAAAAGCCCGAGCGACACCCTCAGTAGACAAGACAATGACACAGCCATCGGTCAAGGTGAGGGTCTCGGTGTTTGCGTCTACGATTTGGACAGTAGCATCGGGCACTGTCCGATCCCAGATGTAAGTTTTAATCTGACTCTTTCTCGACTCACCCGGCTGAAGGTATGGTCGAAGGACCACCAACCGCTTCGTGCGTGCGCTGCCCTTGAGGGTCCCGGACGCGTCATCTTGCCCCTTGAGGCGGATGGTCAGTCGATCCCACTGGGCCTGCTTGGTCAGTGTGTCAGACTCGAAATTTGCGTGTCCGAGGATGTGGTACGGAAGCGGTGGCTCGCGACGGCTCCACAAAGGTCGGATGGGATCATCGAGGTAGTCGATCCGAGAGGCCTTGACCGGTACAAGCCAGGGATGGATGGACCGAACCCGACGAATTTTCAGTGGGTTGAGGCGCAGGGCACCTTCCGGGGGCATCTCGAATGGGTTTGCAGTCTTCTCGACCCGAGCATCACCACCACCAGTCGGCATGACCTCATGGAGCAGACAGGTCACCGCGATGGGTGTGCGCGGTGGCCAGACCACTGCTGCCCAGGCCACAACAAAGGCAGCCGGGATGAACGCCTCATCGAAGTCCAGCCCGATGCCAATGCGGAAGAAGTCCTGGAGGAAATACAGTCCCCAGAGACCCACAGCCGAGCCGAGGCTCGCGAAGAAGAACGGGAACATCTTGGGGCGGAACGGAGAACCATCCTTGAGACCGGCAGCTAGCCGCTGGCGAAGATGCTTGGCACGTCCGGTGATGAGTCCGACGCCAAGGAAGGCGATGCCGAGCAGGAGAATGTCTCCCGGGAAGATGGTCCCACGACGGATCGGCCGGTCCAGCGGGAGCGCCTCAAGGAGGTTCTCCAGGTAGCCCACGGTGAGGCTCGCGAGGATAATGCACACGACCCCGGTGCCCCAGAGCAGACCGCTTCGAATGCCGCGGGGGTTCCAGGCTGTTCGCCCTTCCTTGCGCCCAAGGACCAGGGCAACGCCGATCACGACCGAGAAGGTCATGGCAGTGCTCATCAGTGCCTCAGCACTCTCCCAGGAGTCCAGGTAGCGACCGGTGTCGTACCAGAACAGCAGCGCGATCGGTGTGAGGACCATCGCGGCACGATGGCACCAGCGGCCGAAGGCGCTGTGCTGAAGCGTGAGCATTCGGTGGGGGCCCTGACCGAGGATCTTGCCACGGAGGAACGCCACCGCTGAGAGACAGGCCATGGTCCATGGCGCCAGATCATGTCGGGCGAGCGGATTGTCTGGCGTGATCGATGGCTGGAGGGCGGTCAGGAGGATCCAGAGCGCCAGGAGGTCCAGGTTGACCCGAACAGCACGGACGATAAGACGCCGGATTTTCTCGAGGAACTTCATCCTTCGGTTCCTGCCTGAGCAGCGAGGTAGTCGATGGTGCGCGAGACACTCTGGAGCGCATCATCTACACCCTTCGCGCAAGGGTAGTCGATGTCGCCTTCTTGGAGGTTGGTGTATGGCTGAATCAACCCACACCATGGCGACGCTTCTCGCAGCCGGTTCGACTTCGCGAGATCGATGTTGTAGATCTCCGCGTCAACCTGGCGACTCCAGACTTCTTTCCAGTCGAAGGGCTTGAGATCGTCCATGCGAGTGACCTCCAGGAGCTTCTCTGCGAAGCACTGGCTGGCGACATAGCTGCAGGTGTTCAGGCTGTGTGCGCGCCCAACCCTGCTGAGGTTGTCGGTGGAGTTGTAGACCACACCAGTAGACTCTTTCGCACCGTAGCCACCGCCCGCGATGCGGCTTCCCAGACTCGTCTCACCTGCCCATGCCGGCGGTGCGATGCCACCGAGCAGGAACCGCTCTTCCTCATCGCGCAGGTAGTTCTGAGCGATGAGGTTGAAGGCACAGACCTGCTCCTCAGTCGGCACAACCCAGCTCTCGCCCTTCAGGATGCGTGCATCGAGGTACTGATCGAGCTGTGAGCGGGTGACCTCATCGACGAGGTTGAGCCGAACCGCAAGGCGACACTCGTTCTTGAGGGCCTCAAACCGGGGTACCAGCTCTCGGTATCGGCTGCAGAGGTTCTTGTCTGTCGTGGTGAGCCGGCTGTAGTTGGCGGCACAGATGCTGGAGATGTCGCCGCTGGTGGCGATGCCTGAGGGCACAAACAGCGCGTCGTTGAGGGCAATCCGCTCGCAGGCCGTCTCGTCCTTTCGCTGAACAGCCGTCGCGTATGCCCGAGAGACCTGGTCCAGGCTGCGCTCGGGACGAGAGTTCCAGGGAATCCGAAGGGTATCGAAGCCGGCTCCAGAGGGGAACAGCGACGCCCGCTCCGTGCGGAAAGCGACAGACTCGGTCTGGTCCACCGGCTCACGGCTCAGGCTGTCGACAGCGAGGATCATCCTGCGACGCGCCTCGGCAAACTGCTCGGAGGCCTGCCCGCTGCTCGGGTCGATCCCAGAGACCCGATCGAGGTGGCGCTGGTGAACCGTCGCGACGGGGTTGCCCTGGGTGATGCACATCTGGAGATCTCGTGCAGGGGTCACCCACTCTGAGAGGGTCTGTGCCACCTTGTAGCGGGTCGCGCAGACCTGTCCGCAGATCTGCTGCTCGTCGGTCGGCCACCCAGCGGGATCCGGCTCGATGAGGAGAGGATGCACCGGAGTGTACTTCGAGAGCCGCCGAGAGGTCACCTTCCAGCACGGTCCGGCCTCACCGGCAGCTGGGTTGCCGCCGTCAGCAAAGGCGCGGAGGGTGGCATCGAGGCCGAGCTGGGTCTTCACCCCTGTTCCCTCGATCCGGTACCGGTTGGGCACTGGAACCTTGAGACTCCAGGTCGTCGGGACATACAGCAGTCGCCCTAACGCATCTCCTGATGTGGTCAGCTTCTCATGGCACTGCCAGAGAGAAGCGGAGCGGGCCGGTCGATTGGGGAGCAGCGGATTTCCAAAGCGAGAGAAGTCATACCGCTCGACAACGCTGTCCAGCGGACGGTACTCGCCGGTGGTTTCTTGAACCTGACGCACGCCGCCGGCACCATAGAGTTCCTGCCAAATCTTACGCTGCTCGAAGATGTCGTTCTTGGGACTGCGACCAGAGAGCTGATCGACGTCCTGATCAAAGCGACACAGCTCTCCGAGCCGCCCCGCAGAGCTGTGGCCATCCTCGAGTCCGGCGTAGAAGCATCGGCGGAGGTCTGACTTGACGCCGCGCATGACCTTGGCGCTGAGGTGCTCACGGAGGACTGCGGCCTCGTTCGTCTTTCGAGCGCTGACCTGACGGGTGCCGACGTGGGTGGCGAAGACCGCTCCCTCGACTTCGTACTCCATGCGATCACGGTAGGCATCACAGGCAGAATCAAGCTGGGTGATCAGCGTCTGGAGACCTCGGATGGAGAGGTCTGGATGGTTGAGGAAGAGGTTGGGATCGGGGAGCTGGGTCTTGGCTGTTCGAGAGAAGTCTGTGGGGAGCTTGTAGTTGTATGGGTAGCCAAGGACGTTGAAGCAGGCCTTGGTGGCTGCGACATACCCAAAGTTGTGGGTGGTGTCTTCCGCACCGGCCCCACGGGGCCAGACCCAGCCATCGATCTCACGGTCCTTGAGGCCACAGTACTCCGCCTGGAGATCGAGCATGGTGGAGGCAACGAGCTCTTTGGAGCCGCTGTCACCACAGACCGGCTGATCGGTCCCGGGACCATAGACGAAGCTCTCGATCTGACAGCGGAATTCATCCATGAACTTGGCGTGGTCCGCAGAGCAGACCGACATCGCAGGCTCTGGAGGCGGTGGAGGGGGTGCAATCACCGCGACGACCGGGGGCTTGGTCAACATGTAGACCACCCACGACAGCCCCACCAGGAACAGCAAGACCAGGGCAGTGACGACAGAGGCCTGCTTGAGCTGGGCGACCAGCTTGCTGCCGATGTCTCTCGGAGAGAGGGTTCCACGTCGAATGTCAACAGGCATCACCGGCCAGGCGGTGAGGTTGCGGGTGAGCCATCCAGAGACCGGAAAGCCGACCCGATTGGGCAGCTCAAGTGGCTGCCCCAAGTAGTGACTCTCGTGCTCGGTGCGCTCCGGTGCATCGTCGCTGAAGAGCTGGTTCATCCAGGTCTCGAACGGAATGCTGTCGTACACAGAGCCTGTGGAGAGCCACTCAGGATGCACCATCCGGAAGCCACCCTCATGGCTGACCCGGCGCTTGTTGAGGAAGCCCTGAATTATCATGATCAGGGAGCGATACTGCGGCAGGTTGAGCCAGGGACTCTCAGAACGAAGGGCCTCGGCTTGGAGACGCTCTTCTCGCATGACCTCGTCGTCGAGGCGCTCAAGCCAGTCTCCCCCCAGACGCTCCTCAGCGTCTGGGTTGGCGATCTCATCGAGGCTCAGCGGGATCCCCGGAGGCGGCAGAGTACTCCGATAAGCCAACTCAGAAGGCCACTCGAAGAGCATACAGGGCTTCCAGGAGCCCTCTAATCGAGGATAGACTTCAATGTTCTTCCACCAGACTTCTTCAGTACAGGCGTCGAGAATCCCCTGCGCGTACGGCGGCTCCTTGTCTGGCGGCCCGACGACGCCTTCCCCGAGGTAGGTGTGGCTGAAGACGACCCAGAAGCCAGCTAACTGCGGCTTCTGAGTGAACGGCTTCAGGTGGTTGGTCCGTCTCGGATGAAAAGGAGGAACCTCTTCTTCCGCCCGCATAACCAAGTACAAGCCAGGTCTACGCCCATCAGTCCGACCCGGAATATCAGGCTGCTTCGAGGGATAGTGGAGGGTCTCCCACCGCTCCCTTGACTGAAACTGCTCGACAATGTGAGCCAGCGCGGTCCGGGCACTGCCCGCAACTGCGCTCGCTTCAAATGGAAAAGGGCCGTATAGAAACCAGTTCGAATTCATCGACGCTCACGCCGCCGGTAGAGAACGGCAAAGAGTGCAATGAATGCCGCAGAGAAGAGCCGGTCCAAGAAGGCACCTCCAGCAGGGGCTGCAAAGGAGCAGCCAGCCTGAGCGCAGGGAGCATCATCGCCGCGACTGCATCCGACGCCCTGGCCGATGAAGCATCGAGCACAGGCGCTGTCAGCGCAGTCGACGTTGCCGTCGCAGTTGTTGTCAATTCCGTCGAGGCAGGTGCTACAGTCCGCGGCTGACCCAAGGTAGAGCCCGATGAGATCACCGGGACCCTCCGCATTGTCACGGCTGACCGAAGCATTGTCATCCGCACAGTCACCGCCGGTCTCCTCTCCGATGCCGGCAGCATCAGAGGGGTCTCCCCAGCAGGTGAGCATGGTCTCGGTGTGCAACGAGGAGGGCTCGAAGCGGCCGAGCTCCTTCCACCAGAGGCTGTCCGCCTCAAGATGGCGACGCGCAGACACCATCTCAGTGTCCCAGTCGTTGATCAGCTGGGAATTCATCAGCTCCACGTCGGAGCATTCTGCTCCATACAGCCTCAGGCACTCATGCTCGACCACAGTATTGCGGGCCTCCACGATGCGGTCATGTTGCCACACAGAGCGCGCAATCCACTGCTCTGGGCTCTCCTCACAGGCGAGGTTTTCGCCAAACACATCACTGACGCCGATGATCTCATCATAGGTCTTCTCATCGACATCCTCAGAGAGAGAGAACTGGACGACGGTGCAATCGCCGTCATCACGGAGACATGCCTGCAGAAGAAGGTCACTCGGAGAGTTGTCATCCATTGCTGCCGCGAGGGTTCCAGAGCCAAGCAGGAGGCGGAGCTGCGCTTCAAGTTCTTCGTCGCATGCAATGACGGATTCGGTACCCGGTGCGGTGCGTGGAAGGATCAGCGGGATCATATCCGCCAGCGCGCTGTCGACCTTCGGGGTGGCATCTTCGACGCTGCCCGTGTCAGCGCCCGTGTCACCGAAGCCCGTGTCAGCACCGGTGTCAGCAGTATCGACAGCCGGCGGAGGCGGCTGAGGCGCGGCGAAGGCTGAGCGTCCATCTGAAGGAGGACTCGGAGCATCCGGTGCTGCGGGACGGAGCAGGTCGACCGGGTCAGAGCCCCGCTGCGCCCAGTTCACGTCCTTGATCCAGACCACCATGAAGACATCCTCAGCAAGCTCGGAGACCCCATCACCCCAGGCGCCACAGGTCTGGAGGTCATCACCATCGAGATCGGTCCCCTCGTCTTCTCCACCGCAGACATTGAGGAAGCCGTCACACCGCTCCTCACCTCCAGCCCCATTGGGGCTTGAGAGAGAGCACTGCGTGTTGCAGTCCTCGTCCCCCTCGCTGAAGCCATCCCCACAGTCCAGGTCAGAGTACTGGGTCTCGTCGCGGTTGCTCGTGAGCGCATCGCAGCTGATGTAGCCGTCGTTGTCGAGGTCCATCTCCTCGGGACTGACCGTACCGGGGATGATGATGTCTGGATCGAGCGCATCGGGGATACCGTCCGCGTCAATTCCAGGGTCGATGTCAGAGCAGTTGTTGTCGATGCCGTCGCAAGACTCTTGTGCGAGCCCTGCCGGGAATCGAAGCGCGCAGTTGTCGTCGCAGTCGCCAGGCTCACTGGTGGACCGACCACCATCAATGGAGCTGTAGCTGCGATAGCCGCCGTCGTAGCGCGCACCAAAGCCGCCGTCGGAGTCGGAATAGCGAACCATCCAGAGGCCAGAGCCTTCGACCCGGTAGTTGCCTTCCTCATCACTCTCCAGGGCGAACTCATCGCACTCGAGCGTGATGGTGTTCTCGCCGAGGCAGTCGACCACCTCGAAGCTTGAGCCCTCGTCGCAGACCGCCAGTCCGAGATCCAGAGCCGTCCGGACGCCCACATCCTCCCAAGCCTCTCGGTAGGCGTCGTATGATGCGTAGTCGGGATACTCAGAGAGGTCGATCTCGTAGGCCTCAAGGGGCAGGATCGGGAGTGAGCCATCGTCGTCACAGTCGACCTCGATGGCTGGAACGAGGCCATCGCAGTCGTTGTCGTGACCGTCGAGGAACTCGATCTTGCTCTCCAGCTCATCGCCGTACTCGTCGTAGCCATTGATGCAGTCATCATCGTCGCCGTCGAGTCGACCGTCGCCGTCGTTGTCGTAGTTGTCTTCGCAGCTCAGCGGCTTGAGGATGCTGTAGTTGTCGTTGCAGTCACCGCCGAAGGTCACGTATGTGAAGCCATCGTTGGGATTGATGGTGAAATTGTCACCGCCGGACTGACAGAGACAGACCTCTTCGTCGAAGTCACCGTAGCCGTCGTTGTCCTGATCCTTGAACATCGAGACACAGCCAGATTCTTTGTTGAGCTCGGGCTCATCAATTGCGCTGTCGCAGTCCTGGTCTACGTCATCGCAGATCTCGTCTGCGCCGGGGTAGATGATCTCGTTAGTGTCATCACAGTCTGTTGAGTTGCTGGAGTAGCCTTCGGTCAGCTCACAGGCCTCGACAGGATCAATCTCAGCGGTGCCGAAACCATCAACGTCCTCGTCGACGTACAGCTCGGGGTGGGTCCCTGCGAGCCAGCCGTCCAGCTCCGTGAAGCCCTCAGCAGAGTTGACGTCTCCATTGCAGTCTTCATCGACCTGGTCGCCGACCTGACACGTCTCCTGCTGGTTGGGGTGTACCCCCCCGTTCGAGTCATCGCAGTCACTACCAGGGCACACCGTTGAGGGGTCACCACAGTCACCGGTGCTGGCCGCATCCGCGTAGAGATCCTCGTCAGCATCGCGCGTGCACTGGTAGGCAGCGATGCCTGCCATGTATGGGTCCGGTTCCCCATCTCCGTAGTCACGGGCCTCAAGAGCCGAAGCACCGGGAAAGGTAAACTCATCCTCGTCATCGCAGTCTTGGAGGTTCTTGTCAAAGATGAGGCCAAAAGCGGGATCGTTCTCTGCAGAGCCGGCCGACAGGGTGCAGTCCGTTGGTGTGCACTGAAGAGCAGACTCATTGATGCAGCGCGCCTCGTCGGTGGCAGCACCGACACCGTCACTACAGACCGCCTCGCTGGGGCAGAAGCAGCCCGATGCATCGCCGAACCAGACATTCGGTGCATCATCGATGACCCCGTCGCCATCAAGATCACCAGCCCAGTCCAGCGGGGTGCCATCAATGATGCTCCGTCGCTCGCACTCGACCCAGCCATCCTCGTCGTCGTCTTGCTCATCGGCAGGCGCACCAGAAGTTCCGGTGTTGCAGTTGTTGTACTGCCCGTCACAGACCTCTTCGGCGGAGGGATAGACCGTGGCATCGTCGACGTCACAGTCCTGGCCTTCATACGGGGTGCTGGTGTCCCCCTTCCAGTCTCCGCCACTGTAGCCGCCGGTCTCGTCACACTCGACGTAGTCGTCGTTGTCGGTGTCGATCTCTGTCAGCGGAGCATCGATGATGCCGTCGCCGTTGGAGTCGTACTCACCGAACAGCGTCCCGGATCCAAAGGTGTAGTCGAGGATGGCAGTACCTGCGCAGTCATCGGCATAGCCAAAGCCTTCCGTTCCAGGTGAATCGGCATCAGCCGGAGTCGTCCGGTCGCCGTTGATGTCTGCGCAGTCCTCATAGCCATCGTTGTCGCCATCCAGCGCACAGGTCTCGCTGAAGCAGAACGCAGTGGCCTGAGCGGTCGCGTAGTCGGTCCCGCTGATGTCCACGACCTCAACGAAGGTGACCAGTGCATCGATGATGCCGTCGCCGTCTTCATCTGTCGGCGTGCAGCTCGCGCCGGCGCTGTCAGCACAGTTGGAGTTGCCGTCGCCGTCCGGATCGATGATGCCGTCATCATCTTCGCAGTAGCAGTCCGGGACGACGCCGGTGTAGGTCTGCACCATCGCGGCATCGCAGTCGTTGAAGACGCCGTCGCAGGCCTCAGGAGCTCCAGGGTAGATGTCTTCATCGTCGTCGTCGCAGTCGTCATCGCCGATGATAGAGCCGCTGCCATAGCCGACCCACTCGGTTGCCCAGTCTGCGCCGTCGAAGCACTCGACATACCCGTCGCCGTCGTCGTCACGCTCGTACGACGGGACGTTGCTGTAGATGCCGTTGATCTCCTCGTCGGGGTTGGGCCAGGAGTCCGTGTCTCCGTCCCAGCCAACACCAGAGTTCGCGCAGTCATTCTCCTGTCCATCACAGAGCGCCTCTGCATAGGGTCGGACGGTGGCATCGTCGTCGTCGCAGTCCCCAAAGCCACTGACCACGGAGCAGGCGCCTACCGGCGTGCAGGCGGTCCCATCACCCTTGACACAGTTGTCATCCTCGCAGTCACCGTCACTCTCACGCGATGGGCAGAAGCAGGTGTCTGGATCGGCTCCCGTGTCTTGGAAGATGGGAAGGAAGAAGTCTGAGGTCGCATAGATATCACTGGTGCGAACCACGTCTGTGTAGGCAGCGATGATGGGATCGATGAAGGAATTGGGGTTGGTCGCATCCAGCCGCCAAGACTCTCCGGCCTCTGGGAAGCACTCGACAAAGCCATCCCCGTCGTCGTCGGTCTCATCCTCCGGTGCCAGGTCGGCAATGTAGGTCGGGTCTCCGCAGTTGTTGTAGACGCCGTCGCACAGCTCGTCGGCACCGACATAGACCTCGTCAGCCCACTCGCTCACGTCGTCACAGTCCAGACCACCATTGATCAGGGTGCTGCCCTTGTCGCTCCACACCGTCTCGTCATACTCGCACTCAACATCGCGGTCGCCGTCGTCATCGATCTCATCGGGCGGCGCATCGTTCTCGAGGCTCAGACCAGTGGTATTGCTGAACACCAGCACCTCATCGGTATCTGGATCCTTTGCTCCGGTCTCGCCGTCGTCATCGACAAGGCAGTTGTCTGCCGTGCCGTTGTCGTCCGTGTCGATGTCTTCAATGGGACAGATCTCACCAGCAGCGTTGTAGCAGTCTGAGATGAGGTTTTTGTCGTTGTCGACGATGCAGTCAACGGTCGGGCAGTAGCAGGCTGTGCTCGGATCGTAGATGCCGCTCTCGTACGTGGTGCCGTCAATCAACCTCGACGTGACGTAGAAGTTGTCCGCAACGTTGTCGCTGTCGCTGTCCTCTGGTGCGCAGGTCTCGCCAGCCAGAGTTGTACACAGTGCGGTAGAGCCATCTTCACCATCGCAGTAGCAGCCCGTGCCGATGATGCTGCTGAACTCCCCCAGCAGGGGGCTCGTGCAGTCATTGAACACGCCATCACACAGCTCGTCGGCACCGGGGAAGATCGTGTCGTCGGTGTCGTCGCAGTCTGACTCTATCGAGGAGTCACCGCTGCAGGCTGCAAAGCCATCGCCGTCCACGTCAGACTCATCGACAGGCGTAGCGGTGGGATCGTAGTCATCGGCATTGCAGTCGTTGAACCGCGTATCGCAGAGCGCCTCTGCACCAGGATAGATCGTATCTTCGTTGTCGTCGCAGTCCGCGAGCTCGACAATCCGCTCACAGGTGGTGGTGCCATCACTGTCAGCGTCGGATGGGGAGCAGGTGTTGCCGTTGTTGTCACGGCAGCTTGTTGTACAGGCGCTGTCCGAGCAGTAGCACGACCCTGACTCGACCTCAGCGATGTAGACCTCAGAGCCACCATCGATTCCCAGCGAGGTGTAGTACGGGTAGGGCAGCGCAGGGCTTGTACCCACCCAGAGGATGCCGTCTGTGGTGTCACAGTCTACGTGCTTGTCTCCGTCGCTGTCGTCTTCGTTGGTGGGTGCACTGTCAGCATCATAGGCTTCGTCGTTGCAGTCATTGTACTGACCATCACAGTACTCCTTCGCACCTGGGTAGACGTAGTACGCGGCATGGTACGAGTCGGAGGCATCGTAAGAGTCGTCGCAGTCGCCGCCTCCGTCGACATACGGGCCCGCGCTGTTGTCCCAGACATCTTCGTCGTAGTCACACTCGACGAACTTATCGAGGTCTTCGTCCGTCTCATCCGTCGGTGCAGAGTAGGTGCTTCCAAGCTGAGTGCCGCGTGCCAGTTCAAAGACAGAGCTGCCACCGGGAGTCATCAGGATTCCGTCATCGACGACGGAATTAATGCAGTCGTCTGCGATGCCGTCCAGGTTGAGGTCCAGATCTGTAATGACACAAGCGGTGCCGTCAGGCTCGAGACAGTCACAGATGTCATTGTCGTCGGCATCGAGGCGGCAGTCCGTGCTCGGGCAGTAGTACTCAACGTCTGCAGAGGCGTAGGTGGTGGTGCCGATCTCGACGGTGATGCCGACATAGTCCGTCATCACCGTGCCGCTGTTGGAGGTCGGCGTGCACGCGGCACCAGCAGCAGTCACACACCCGGTGCTGGAGCCCGAGGAGTCCGGGCAGTAGCAGTCGCCGACCGCAGCAACAAAGTCGCTCTGTAGCGGATGATTACAGTCGTTGAACTTTCCATCACAGAGTTCCTCCGCGCCAGGGTAGACGGAGTCATCGTCGTCGTCACAGTCAGAATTTATGCAGTCTGGACTGGCGGCAGAGCCATCTCCATCGTTGTCGGCCTCGTCTGTGGGGGCGCCGTCTGGATCATAGTCTGAGTTGGTGCAGTCGTTGAACTGTCCATCACAGAGCTCTTCCGCGCCAGGGTAGATGGTGTCGTCGTCGTCGTCACAGTCTTCGTAGTCAGGCGTGCCGGAGCCGTACCAGACCGCGTCTTCTGTGCAGTCAACGAACCCATCACCATCGTCATCGGCTTCATCAGCCGGTGTCTCGTTGGCGTCGTACTCAAAGTTCTCACAGTCGTTGTAGATGCCGTCACAGTACTCGGGAGCGCCCGGGTAGACTTGATCGGCATAGCTGGTGGTGCTGTCGTCGAGACAGTCTTCTCCACCGCTGATGGCATTCCCCCGCCAGGTGGACGGGTTGTAGATGCACTCGACGAACCCATCGGCGTCGTCGTCCGTCTCGTCCTCGGGAACACCGTCGGCTTCATTGTCGCAGTTGTTGACCTCACCGTCACAGACCTCGTTGGCGCCTGGGAAGGTAGACTCATACGCATCGTCGCAGTCATTGCCGCCGACCACGCTGCCTTCGCCAGACCACGTGAGCGCGTCGTAGTCGCAGTCGACATACCCGTCTTCGTCATCGTCGGTCTCATCGTTGGCCAGCGAGGGGTTGTCGCAGTCATTTACCTGACCATCACAGACCTCATCGGCTCCCGGGTAGACGGTCAGGTCGCTGTCATCACAGTCCATGCCGGTGCTCGGCTCGACCTGAGTAGACGGGCAAGAGTCTCCCAGACCGACGGAGCCGCCCCACCAGGTGATCTGATTGGTGAAGCACTCGACGTAGCAGTCGTCGTCATTGTCGACCTGATCTGCAGGAGCACCATCGGACATCGTCGAGCCGCTGTCCGCGCAGTCCATGTAGTCCGTGACTGTGGCAACGGTTCCAGTGGGCGAGCAGGTAAAGCCATCGCTGTCTAGACAGTCCTGCCCGTCCGACTCACAGGCACAGTCTGCGTCCTCGTCAACGTAGTACGCGACCGTTGAGGTCAGCGCAGTGGTGTCCGGGGCACAGACAACACCATCCATGCCGACACAGGTGTTGGTTCCCGTGGAGTCCGGGCAGAAGCAGCTGAGGTCAGTATAGATGCTGGTAAGAGAGGCATTGGTGGTCGGTGTACACACCTCCGCGTATTCGCCATCGGCGGGGCTGCTCTTGGTGACACAGTAGTCATCGCATGAGTTCGAGTTGCAGAAGCAGTCGCCGTCGGCATCGACGAACTTATCAACCCATACACTGCAGTTGTTGTACTGCCCGTCGCACTCGTCTGCGGCGTTGGGATAGACGTTGCTGTCGTCGGGAGAGCAGTCGACGCCCACGCTGGGCTCATTGCTGGTGGACCATCCCGATGTGTAGCCACACTCGACAAAGTCATCGTTGTCGTAGTCGATCTCATCTTCGGGCGTGCCATCGGCCTCGTTGTAGCAGTCGTTGAGCTGGCCGTCACAGAGCTCCTCAGCAGCGGGATACACGGTGTCGTCGTTGTCGTTGCAGTCGTACTGATCGAAGCTGTAGAACCAGTCTGGGTCCGCAAAGTCGCCTTCGGCACACGTTCCAGCAGAGGAGACCGTGCACTCTTCCTGAGCGAGATTCTGGCAGACCTTCGTGCAGGTGGACTCTGTGCAGTAGCAGTCAACGCTTGCAGCCAAGACCTCCGTCTCCGTCCCCGTCGGAGTGCAGGTGTCCCCGTTGGGATCGACGCAGTCGGTGCCGGAGCTTGCACAGAAGCAGTCACCATCGGAGTCTTCAAAGTAGCTGTTGTCGGAATCGTTCTCGTCTGCTTCGATGGTGTAGTAGGAGTAGACGATTGGATTCGAGAGGGAGACGTTGCCGTCGCAGCTGAACTCGCTGCTGTCAGAGTCGGCATAGCCGTCCGTGTCGGTGTCGTTGTAGTACTTGTAGACATCGTTGATGTCCGCACCAAAGACCTCGTCATCGTCCGCAAACCCGTTGCAGTCCTCATCGACATTGCTTGGATCGCAGGTCTCGGTCTGGCCAGGGTTGATGGCTGCGGCGAGCGTCTGAGCAGTTGTTGCAACGATCTCGGCACAGTCTCCCCCGGTGAGCATCCACTGGTCGAGGTAGGTGTAGTCAGAGGGCAAGAACTCTTCATCGCCAGCGGTCGCCGCACTGGTGCTGGCAGGATCCATGCACTGTCGAAGCTCACTGGGGACATCGCAGACGGAGGCTGACAGCGGCTCACAGCCAGGAGTAGCGGCATCCGCGGAGTCGTAAGAGTTGCAGTCTACGAGCGTGCCGCAGTCGGACTCGCAGTGACACACCCCATCTTCTGCAAGGTTGGGGACCACATAGATGTCAGGGTCCGTGTTGTCGGCGCCATAGTCGTCACCGTCAATGTCGATGTACCAGGTGGTGTTGGGGTGCTGCTGGCTCGCCAGAAGGGTCTCCCCACCAGCGCTGGTAAACTCGAAGGCATCGTTGCAGTCGGTGTTGTTGAGGACGTAGTCCGTCGCTCCTGCGGAAGGGTCTTCAGAAACGCAGGTTCCGCCTCCACCATAGGGCGTGCTGGTGCCGGTGAATGAGGGC
>JAQXDW010000082.1 GCA_029251165.1 Myxococcota bacterium | reverse complement strand
CACCTCAAGGCCCAACTCTTCCGTGATGCTGCGAGCCCGCCCGCGCTCTGCTCTGACGCCGACACATCGGTACGCTGTGTGTCGACTCCTGACGACATGCGCGAGATGAATGAGGTTGCGCGCACAGTCCAGGCGGCGATCCAGCAGGGAACTGCGCTGGATCGCATCGCCGTCGTGCTGCCGCAGACGAGCGGTGCTGAGGCGCTGGCTGCGGCGCTGAGGCGGTCAGCGATCCCGGCGACCTGGATGACAGGTGCCCCCCTCATCGGCGAGCCCTGCGCCCGCTTCCTGTGGCTTGCCCTGAGCCTGACGCCGGGAGGAGCGGTGTCGTCTGTGGTCGCCAGCTGGTACGACCTGCTCACCCAGCCCGGTCTGATGGGCTTGCCGCGCGCTGGTCGCGGGCGCTGGCGACGAATGCTGTCGGAGTGCCCACAGGGACTGAGCGTTCTGGGAATGGTGGGCCACTTCACCGCGATCGCGGGGCAGGCAGGGGAGGATGGCAACGAGCGCGAGGAGATCGCTGCGACGGTCCTGGCGGATGCCATCGCACGGGTCCAGCGTCATCTGGAGGCGCTGCCGGAGTCTGCTTCGCTGCATGAGCATGCGGCGTGCTGGCGGCGCTTTATGGAGCACTGGTGGCGGCCGGGTCTCGAGCGAGACCGCCTGCTTCAGGCTGTCGATGCCTGGGGTGGAGGGGATCGAGAGATGCCACTTCCGCAGCGTGTTGCTGCGCAGCTGCTCGTGGATGAGCTGCGCCAGGTGCAGAAGCGGAGCGGAAGCCTCACACAGCCCAAGATTCGCATCCTTCCTCCCATGGGGCTGCTGGGGGGGGCGTTCGATCTGGTCTGTGTCACCGGACTCTCCGACGGCTGCTTTCCCCGTCGCCCGCGCGAGACGGCACTTCTCACCGATGCGATGGCGCTTCGTCTCCAGGAGCACGGCGCACCGGTGCTCACCACCGCCGAGACCCATGAGGTGGAGCGGCGCCGGTTTGGCGCGGTGGTCGCGGCTTGTGAGGGTGCCCTCTGGCTCTCGGTTCCGCGCACGGAGCTCCTGGAGGGCACCCCTCAGCTGCCAGGGACGCTGCTCATGGCTGCGCTGTCTTGTCTGGCTGGGCGGCGCGTCCTGTTCCGCGACCTGCCGACCCTCCTGACGCCGCAGGGAAGCCGTGCGCGGCCGCTTCCCAAGGATCCCGACGCAGCACTGGGGACTGGAGAGTTCCTCGTTGCCCGTGCCGCCCGGACGCCAGCCGCAGCGCTGGGTCCGCTCGTGGCAAACCCGACCACCCACCGGCTGCTCTCCTTCCATCGCGCCATCGACCGCCTGCGCACTGGAGTCGATACCCTCCCCAACGCCTGGACGGGTGCGGTCCCGCTCACCCTCCTCTCAGCCGAAGCCATCCAGCAGGAGGCCCTCTCTCCAGAGGCCCTCTCCCGACTGGTGCTCGATCCTGCGGGCTACTTCTGGCGGGACGTCCTCGGGGTCTGGCGGGCGCGCAGTCTGCGCCGGCCTCGGATCAACATGACCCAGAGCGGGATCGCACGGCAGGTGCTCCAGCTGGTGCTGGAGGCCTTCTCGACTCCGGAGGGGGATCCTGAGGCCCGCTTCGTGCAGCTCTGGGAAGACCAGCTTCAGGCTGCAGCCCGCCAGCTCGGTGTGCAGGATGCCGGCCGGATCAACACCTGGCGCATCCTCGGCCAGCGGGCCCATGCGGAGCTGGTTCAGTCCCACCACGCGGTGCTCTCCGCTGCGGTCACAGCCCCTCCAGATGCTCCGGTGGTTGCCGGTGTGCCCCTGCGGGTGATCGCGGAGCCGACGCCGCTGCACAACGGCAAGCTCGTCATCCCAAGTCGCAAGCCTCCCGGTCCCATCAAGATCAGTAACGCAGACGGATTCGTGGCGATGACCCAGGGCTATGCCGTCCAGGCGGCGGGAGAGCCGGTGGACGTGGTGCGCCTTCTCGCTGGGAACGGTCAGTTCCGCGATGGGTCACTGGACTCCAACAAGGCGGATTATCAAGCGCAGGTGCAGCGGGCTTGGGAGCGCACCCAGGCGGGCTGGTGGCCGATCACCAGCGCCTCTGACCCGTTCGCGCTTGCCGCCGAGCGTGAAGCCGCCGGTGGGCTCGCCCCTGAGACCGCTGCTGCCATTGTCGACAGCCTGAGGATGTCCTGATGCCCGCCCCCATTGATCACGCTGTCCGCATCCAGGCCGCGACTGCGGTTGAGCAGTCCTGCACCCTCGCTGCAGGTGCCGGAGCCGGCAAGACCAGTGTCCTGGTGGACCGGCTGGTGCACCACCTGCTCGCAGGGGTTCCGGCGGAGAACATCGCCGCCATCACCTTCACGCGTGCGGCCGCCAACGAGCTGATGTCGCGCAGCCGAGATGCCATCGAGCAGCGCCTGGAGCGCGCGGTGTCGGCAGACCACACAGCGGAGGCCGAGAAGCTCACGGGCATCCTCTCCAGCTTCGGCCAGCTCACCCTGTCGACGATCCACGCTTTCTGTAAGGCGCTGCTGGAGTCCGAGGCGCTGGAGGCGCGGTGGAGTCCGGATACTGAGGTGGCCAATGCTCTGGGAGCGGCTGCGCTGGAGCCCATCTACACGGACTGGCGGCAGGGGTTTGATCAGCGACATCCTGACCTTGTCCTCTTGCTTCGAACACAGGCTGCAGAGGCCTCCTACCGCCAAGAGCCCTCCATTCGTCGGCTCGCCGACACCCTACTGGAGAACCGAGATCTCGATCCGGTCATGGCGGAGCCCGCAGCGCTGGACTGGGACAGCGCCCGGCATGATCTGCTGGCCCTGCGAGACGGGCTGGCGCAGGCACTCGATCGCTGCCTGAATCCAGGGGCATGCAAGCTCATCGCTGCCGGAAAGCCCTACCTGGATCAGCTGAGCAGCCTCTGTCAGGGGCTGGTCGAACCCCAGGCCTGTGTGCTCGCTGCGCTGGCCTTGCAGGTCTCTAAAGTTGGCCGGAAGGGAAACAAGAAGGACTGGGTGCCAGCGGACAAGGCCGCTGCTCAGCAGGCTTTTAAGGACATCATGGAGTGGCAGGCGCTCTGGTCTGGCCAGATCGGGTCGCAGCTGCATGCCGCTTTGGTGGCTGACTTGCTCGTGTATTACCTGCCGGCCGTCCAGGTGGCACGGCTCAAGCTGGCGCAGGCTGACTTTGCCGATCTTCTCTTCCGCAGTCGCCGGCTGCTGCTGGAGCGACCGGCCGCGCGTGAGCGCCTCTCGGAGCGGTTCCAGGCCCTCTTGATTGATGAGGTCCAGGACACCGACCCCATCCAGGCTGAGGTTGCGACCCTCCTGGCGCGTCCCCACGACCAGGTCGGTCCCTGGCAGCAGAGCACTCCAGCACCGGGAAGCCTGTTTGTGGTCGGTGATCCCCGGCAGTCCATCTACCGCTTTCGCCGCGCAGATGTGCAGGTCTGGGAGCAGCTTCGGGATGTCGTCGCCCACAACGGCGCGGCGCTGACCCTGCGGCAGAACTTCCGCTCGGTGCCTGGAATCGTCTCCTGGGTCAACCATGTCTTTGCGGGGCTGCCCGGCTTTGTCGCCCAGGAGGCCTTCCGGCAGCCCGCGACCTTGCCGCCGGTTGTCACGCTCCAGGCAGAGAACAGCAGCGAAGAGCTCGATGCCTTGATCGCCCACCTCCTCGCCCTGCGCAGCAGCGGCGCGGAGGTCTTCGACAAGGAGCTCGGGGTGCTGCGGCCGCTGCGCGACAGCGACATCCTGATCCTCTTGCCGTCGTGGACGGTCTCGAAGACGCTCCAGGAGAAGCTGCTGCTGGTGGGGATCGAGTGCACAGTGGACGGCGGGACCAGCTTCTTTGAGCGAGACGAGATCCGCCTGGCCATGGCCGCCATGCGCGCGATCGAGGAGCCTGGAGATGGGGAGGCGGTGGTGTGCGTCTTGCGCGGCATCTTCGGGGTCTCCTTCACCGATCTGGCGCAGCACCGGCTCGCCGAGGGCAGCTGGTCGTTCCTGCATCCGTCTCAGCCACCCGGTCCGGTCAGCGATGCGCTCAAGGAGCTTCGTCACCTGCACAGTGAGCGTCACCGTCAGTCGTGGGCGGACTTGATCGATGGTCTCCTGGATGCCACGGCAGCTCCCGCAGTCTGGGCGCTCACTGCGAGACGGTGGAGCATCCTCGCCAACCTCGACAAGCTACGGGCCTTGATCCGGCAGATCGAGCCCAAGACCCGCTCCTCCTCCGAGGTCATCGAGGCGCTTGATCAGCTCCGCTCTGGGGGGACTGAGGACCTCTCCCTCATCGATGACGACATCAATTCCGCCCGCATCATGACCTACTTCAAGGCCAAGGGACTCGAGGCACCTGTGGTGGCCCTCGTCTCCGCCACACGCACCGCCGGCAACGTGAACCACACGGTTCGACGCCAGAGCGGCGACGACTGGCTCGCCGTCACCGCCAGCAAGAGCGTCACCCCGCCGGACTGGACGGACTACAAGGCCGCCGAGCAAGCTGCCCTGGCTGAGGAGCGTCGTCGCTGGATGTATGTGGCGGCCACCCGAGCCCGAGATCACCTCATCCTGGTCACCAGCCCCAAGGGCGGGAAGCTCTACGGCCCCGACATCGCCTCCGGAATGGGCTCACTGAGTCCTGCCCTGCACGGGGTCGCCCAGGCCATCGCGCCGGGCGTCTCGGTCACCCACATTGATGTCGACCAGCTCCCAGACGTGGTCTACGACCGCTCGACCTTCCCCGGTCAGGATGCACAGATCGATGCCCTGCTCCACGAAGTCGGCGTGCCGGGCGACCCGGCCGGGGAGAAGCGTCAGCGGGCGCGTCTGGCAGCACTGGCAGCGAGCCGTCGCGGCTCGACCCGCTGGCGCAGCGTCGGAAGCATGGGGCGCCGGAAGGTCATCACCTTCGAGGGGGGCGGGGTCGGTCCCCGCGGCGGTACCCTCGTCCACAAGGTCATGGAGCACCTCGACCTCGCGCAGCCCAGCCATGAGCTGGAGCGTCAGGTTCCCGGGCTGGTTCGTGCCTTCGGGATCCAGGCCAACATCGACGGAGAGCTGCTGGACCGCTGTCAGGACGTGGTCATGCGGCTCCTGGCGCATCCGGTGATCGAGCAGGCGCGACAGGCCACAGAGCGCTGGAGGGAAGTTGACTTTGCCCACAAGGTCCGCGGCACCGTCATCGCAGGGCGCATCGATCTGTGCTTCCCCACCAACGCAGCACGAACCGCCTGGGTGGTGGTGGACTGGAAGAGCCACCTCCCGCCCGCGGGCTCCCCACTCCATGAGCGATACCGGACGCAGCTTGCATCCTATAGCCGAGCCCTTCTGCAGACCGTCACCCCCTGCACGAGCGTCAAGCCGGTGCTGGCCGGTCCGCATCAGGAGATCGGCATCGGCAGTCAGATCGCTGAGAAGCTTGAGGTCGTCCACCCCTACCTGGTCGAGCTGCTCGCGACGCTCCACCAGGCTGGCCATGAGCCAGAGGTCGGCCTGGGGGTGGATGGGCGTCCGTACGTCATCCTCGAGCTGGCGTGGGAAGAAGAACGCATCGGGCTGGGGCTGGACCTCTCGTCGCAGGAGATCGCGGCCTGCGAGCAAGCCGGCTGGACACTTATTCTCGCCGATACAACCCAGCCTTCCTGGCCCAGTCGCTCCAGAGAGGCGCTGCTGGCGCTGCTCGGGATCCCCGACGATGACGAAAATCCTGCTCCAGAGCCCCCCGAAGGAGAGACATGAGCTCGCTTGAACTTGCCTTTACCCAGGAGTACCAGCGCGCGCTCCTCAAGCTGACGCCGGTGCAGCAGGATCAGGTCAACCGCGCGATCCTCAAGCTCCAGAAGGGCCTGGATGCACCGCGGCTGCACAAGCTGGAGAGCCTGCCGTTTCATGCCTTCGGGGTCAACCAGAACGCGCTGCGGATCATCTGCAAGCGGGAGCAGGGGCTGCTCATCATCCTTCATGTGGGCGCGCACGACGAAGCCTACCGCTGGGCGTCACGCCACATCGTCAAGCAGATCGGGCGCTACGTTCGCCTGATCCGCACCACCACAGAGATCGCGCCCCAGATCGCTGTGCCGAATGCTGCGGTCAAGGAGCCCCTGGGGCTGCTGGCCTCGGTGCCCGACAAGACCTTCCGTCACTTTCACCTCGCCCTGCCGGTGGTCGAGATCCTCCGCAAGGTTGCCGACGAGACAGCGCTCATCGAGCTGCTCGCGTGCTTCCAGCCGCCGCTGGCTGCGGCGCTGCTGGGGCTCTATACCGATCCCGAGGACCTCGGCCAGATCGTCCGTGACTTCGAGACGGCGCGTCAAGCCGAAGAAGCCGCCAAGACGGTCTCCCTGCGAGATGCCCTCCAGGCACCGGTCAACTCCGCAGCATTCTGGCTAGCGCCCACCGACAGTGCCCTGCTCGAGCAGGTCCTCAGTCGGCCGCTGGAGGCGTGGCGGGTCTTCCTTCACCCGTCCCAGAAGCGACTGGTCACCATGCACGCCAGAGGGGCCTACAAGGTGACCGGCGGCCCGGGAACCGGCAAGAGCATCGTCGCGCTCCACCGCACGCGCTACCTCCTCGAGAAGGTGTTCTGTGGACAGCCAGGGAAGGTGCTCCTCACGACCTTCAGCCGCGTTCTGGCGGGAGAGCTGCGCCGGAGCCTGGAGCTGCTGTGCATCGATCAGCCTGGACTGCTCGACCGCATCGAGGTCAAGACCGTCACCCGGGTCGCGCAGGATGTGCTGTCGGAGGGGGGGCTGGCGTCTTCTTTCCTTGGGGACGATGTCATCGATGCCTGCTGGCAGGAGGCGATGCGCCTGGAAGGCCTCGGCCGCGGCGAGGTGTTCTACCGGGCGGAGCGAGAGCATGTCGTCGCCCGCTCTGGTGCATGGACCGGCACCCAGTACCTCCGGGCCCCTCGACATGGGCGCGGCAGTCGGCTCGACCGGGTCGCGCGTCGGAAGATCTGGCGGGTGATCGAGGCATTTGAGCAGGCTCTCGCAGCACGCGGCGGCGGCGATGGTGCTCGGCTCGCGCGGACCGCGACCGGGCTGGTCACGTCCGGAGAGGTCACCTCTCCCTATCTGGCCGTGGTCTGTGACGAGCACCAGGACGTCAGCGCCAGCGACCTTCGGCTGATGGCCGCCCTCACCCGCGACACCACGACCGGTCAGACCCGACCCAACAGCCTCTTTTTGGTCGGAGATCGCTACCAGAGCCTCTACCGCTCGCCGGTGGTGCTCTCGCGCTGCGGCATCGCGATTCGCGGCCGGTCGTGCATCCTTCGCCGGAATTACCGAACCACGGAGGGCATCCGACGCGCGGCCATCGATGTCGTTCGCGGGGTGCGCTTTGACGAGGAAGAGGAGGGCAGCGAGAACAGCAGCGCGGTGCTGGACAACTACACGTCGCTCCGTGGCGGTCCGCCCCCCACCCGCCAGCGCTTCGACAGCCCCGAAGAGGAAGCCGACTGGATCGCTGAGCAGTCTCGCAGCGATGCCGGCTGGCCCCTGCTCGTGCTCACCCGCACCAACCGCTGGCGTGATGCCCTCTACGACCGCCTCCGCGCCCGTGGCGTCGCCCCCAAGCGCCTGGATGCCCACGAGTCGCTCACCAGCGAGGATCGCGTCGTCTTGTGCAGCCTGCACCGCTCGAAGGGCCTGGAGGCACCGCGCGTCATCATCGCTGGAATGCAGTTCATTCCACGACCCTGGCACGGACACGGCGATCCGGGTGACAAGCTCATCTGGGAGCGACAGGAGCGGTGCTTGCTCTATGTCGGCATGACCCGTGCCCGAGACTGGTGCGCCTTGACGCGTGTGGGTGCGGCGACCTGAAGCCGCTCATCGAAGGGCCGCTGCGGGCGGGTTCGCGCCGGGAAGGACGTCGTCTGTCCGGCTACTCTCCCACGTCGATCGTCTCGGGCCCTCCGGTTCCTGCGACCCGCCGCAGCCTTCCGCCGCCTTCGTTGGCGTAGGTGGTCAGGCCGGCTCTTGCCGCGCGCTCTGGGGTGATGGTCTGGCTGAGCTCGACGCTGCTGACGGCGGCGAAGGTCGAGACCTGGCGCGTCAGGGTGCCCATGCCGCGTGCGTCGTGGGTGGAGTCTGGGGGGAGGGGACAGCGAAACCCACAGGCCTTCGGACCCCTCGTGCCGTCCTTGAGCAGCAGCTCCAGCACGGACCCGCAGTCCTCACAGCGATACTCAAACAGCGGCATGTCCGCGCCCTAACCCACGCACGCTCAGGCCGACCAGTCGAGAGAGTGAACAGGACTCAAGCAGCGTGGCGTTCCTCTGCGGCAGCACGCAATGTGGATTGGCCACTGGATCCTCGCGGTGGGCATGTCGAGACAATTCGCGCTGGTCACCGTCACTGGATGCTTCTCACAGACACACTGTGGACCCGTCTCGACCGAAGATTGCGTCGCGGATCGGTGTTCTTGCTGGGCATGGCTGAAACCGACGCTATCTCAAGAGCAGGAGGCCACATGTTCGGCTGGTTTAAGAAAGATCCCGAGAAGAAGCTGCAGAAGCAGATCGCAGCGAGCTACCTGCAGGCCACTGCGTTTCAGCGCAACGGCAAGCTTCGCGAGTATGCGGACGTCATGGCAGAGATCGAGCGGATGGAAGACGAGCTGATGGCCATGGGCGAGTCGTCCTGAGCGACTGATGGTGCGTGAGCAGTGTCACCACGCCGCGCTACGCCTGATCTCACTCCGGGGCTTGACAGCAGCGCAGCTCTCTTCAGATAATCTGCCCGCTGTCACATGAGCCAGTGGCGGTCTGTCTCAGTATGCCTCAGGTCTCATCAGGAGCCGTCATGGAGCCCAGCGGTTTCCAGCGCAGCCTGCCGCCGGTCCCGCCCTCGGTCGTGTGCAGAGAAGGCATCAACGGCCTCCACATCACGCTCCCGCCGCCCATCTGGAGTCGGGCTTCCACCCTCCACTCTCTGATCACGATCAGCCTCGGAGTGCTCGGCTTCGCCGCGGGTTTTCTGCTGGCCGCCAGGCTCGTCGGTGAGTTCCAGGCTCCCGAATCGATCATTGCGTACGTTGGGTTTGCCGGGATGTTCATCACAATGAAGGTCACGGACTTCTTTCGCGCTTGGCACCACGCGCGGCTGCACAGTGTCCACCTGACGTTGACTCCGAGCATGGTCGAGATCAGCCACCGGGACTACCAGCACACGGTCTACCTCTCGGAAGTGAGTCCGCACAGCGGTGATGCTGTCGCGCTGTGGGGCACCGACAACGCCGCTGCTCGGTCTCGGCTCCACAGCCAGCCGGATGCCGTTCGAGACTGGACCCGGCAGGTGCTCCAGGCATGGCTCCAGCGTCACATGCTGCGGCAGGGCAGCCGCAGCGAGATCCCGGAGGAGCTCCATCAGGTCAGCGCAGAGGCCCGGCAGCAGCCGTGAGGACGAGGACTGTCCGCAGCGGTGGAGAGGGCACGGTCACCGCTGAGCACGGCGGCCCCGGGGCTCAGCAGCCGCTGAGCTGAACGAGGAGCTTGTACTGAGCGGCCTTGTCCAGGTCGTTGCCCTCGATGGTGTAGTCATCGACGCAGGTGAGGCTGCTGAGGTCGATGGTGCTGAGGACCGTGTTCTCCTGGATGTACAGCGCGCTGCCGAGGTCGGTGAGTGCTGTGGCGGAGAGGGTCTCTAAGGCGGTGTTCTCGCTGATGGTCATGGAGCCACCGACGTCGGTGAGGCTGTCCATGGTCAGCTCTGTGATGGCGGCAGCACCGTAGAGCTGGAAGCTGGAGGTGACCTCGACGAGGTCATCGAGGAGGAAGGTGGCGATGTCCTGGTTCTGGTAGAGGTAGACCTGTCCGCCGATGTCGGTCAGCGCCGAGAAGTCGATGTCGGTGAGCTCGTAGTTGTAGACGAAGTAGAGGTCACCCGCGACGGTGGTCAGGCTGGGCGCGCTGATGGTCTGGATGCCGCCGGACCAGTGGTAGTACACCTCAAAGGAGCCGCCGATCTCATCGAGGAGCGGTGCCTCGAAGTCCAGCATCAGGTCGTTCTCGTAGAGGGTCAGGGTGTCGCCGATGCTCGTCAGCGAATCCAGCGAGACCGTCTCTAAGTAGTCGTGATCCTGAATGGTCACGCTGCTGTCGACCGTATCGAGGGCGGAGAGGTCCACGCTCTCCAGGTCGTTGTTGGCGTACAGGTACAGGTACGAGCCCACCGCCGTCAGCGCAGAGAGGTCGATGTCGGTGAGGGTGTCGTTGTCGTGGATGCTCAGCTCGTCATCGACGATCACAAGGGCGGAGAGATCGATGGTGGTCGAGAGCGTGTTCTCGATCTCGACGTAGCCGGTGGCCTCTGTCAGGCAGCTGAGATCGACGGGATCGGTGCTGGTGGAGTTGATGTAGACATCACCAGCCTCCGTGAAGCCGCAGCCGCAGAACAGGGCGGCATCGTCGTTGCTGAAGATGGTCAGATCTGCGGCATCGACCGTCTTGCATTCCTCCTTGGAGAACTCGCCCCACTCTGTGCTGCGGTCGCACTCCTTGGCCTCATCGATCTCGCCGTCGCAGTTGTTGTCGACCTCGTCGCACAGCTCCGCCGCTCCGGGCTGCACCTCGGAGGCGATGTCATCGCAGTCATCGGTGTTGCTGACGTAGCCGCTGGGCTGGCTGCATGCGGTCGTGGTGTAGGTGTCGGTACCGTAGCCGTCGCCGTCGTAGTCGATGTACCACTCGGCGCCGTCGGTCAGGGCTGGATCGCTCTCGTCGCTCCAGCCGTTGCAGTCGTTGTCGATGCCATCGCAGACCTCTGCTGCGCCTGGGTTGATGGCGCTGTCATCGTCGTCGCAGTCCTCACCCACAGCCGCCGTGCCCTCGGGGGCCTCGCAGCCATCCTCCAGGCTCTCCGTCAGCCCGTAGCCGTCGCCGTCGGTGTCGGTGTACCAGGACACGAGCAGTCCCTCGTCGGTGCTGCCGTTGCAGTTGTTGTCGATCCCATCACACACCTCCTCGGCGTCTGGTGAGATCGCGGCGTCGCTGTCGTCGCAGTCGCCGTCTGCTGCGGTGTGACCGTCGCCGTCGCCGTCGCTCTGATCCGTGACGGGCGTCGTGTCGATGCTGTCCTTTGAGGCGTCATCGCAGCCGAGCGAGAGGAGCAGGATGGGGATAAGCGTTGTCGCGTAGTTCATGGTAGAAGCCTGGAAATGCTTGCGATTTCGATGGGGGATGACCCCCAGGCTACTGCACCGACTCGATCGGGATCAAGTCTGTCATCGTGGTCTCTTGCAGGCACGGCTCCTCCAGCGCCATCACCGGCTCAGCGGCAGGCGACGGCTGGCGGGCTGAGCGCGTCGCTGCTCCCTGAGGCACGCCACACGCTGGTGCGCTCTACGGGGCGAAGGATCAGGAGCGCCGACGTCGAATACAGAGCAGCCCCATCAGTCCGACCAGTGCTCCGAGCGGTCCCGGTGCTGCGCCCGCTGTGGCGCAGCCTGTGCTGCTCTCCTCTGGAGCCCCGTCAAAGCGCATGATCTCAGACTCGGCAGCGTTTCCAGCAAGATCGATTGTGGTGACGCGGACCCAGATGTCGCCCGATGGCTCGGCCGCGACGGCGTCAGCGGAGCACGGGTTGTCCTCAAAGCGAGCGGGCTGCGTGAGGCTGGCGCGCACCGTGGCATCGATGAAGTCTGGGTTGTCGGCAACCTCGACGCGCCACCAGTTCTCGGGGTGGTCTTCTCCGCCGACAAGGGCCACGCTGAGGTCGAGCCAGGTGCCCCACTCGTCGTCCTCTCTGTCGTAGAGCAGGTCGTCGGCAGCGGCGGATTCGGGTGCGTCGATGTCTTCGCCTTCACCCGTGGAGAAGGTGAACGTCTCCGCGAGCTTCTTGGCGTTCTCGAGCGACAGGATGAAGTCGGTGTTGGCGGGCAGGGGAGCGGTCGGGTGCACCAGCCAGGTCTCGGTGCTGGGCTGGTCGCCCTCGACGACCTCCACCGTCACCTCGAATTCATCCCCGGTGGCTTGATCCTGAAGCGTCAGCGTCACCTCGTCCCACCTGCCCGAGCCGGGGAGGCTCCCATCGTAGACCCGGAGCGCGGGCACGACGTTGGTCGGCACGTCTACCGCGCCGCTCGAGGGTCGAGTGTCCACGACATAGGTCAGTGCACAGCTCAAGGCGTGGGCGGGAGTACTGGCGAGCAGTGCAGAGACGAGCAGGGACATGAGATCTTCCGTTGGGAATGCGCGACGCTGCGGCAGGAAGACGTCCAGCAGCAGCCGGTGCGAGCGTGTCTGGTTTTACAACGGCTTGTGGCTTGGTTCTGTTCCTTCTGGTGAGCGGATGGTGCCGCCGCCTGGCGCTGCTGCCTCGGCACGCTCAGGCGTCGCGCGGCGAGGTGCTCGGTGACCTCGCCGAGGAGGCCTCCTCGCTGACCGGGCGTGTGCCCAGAAAGAAAGAACGGCGGTCGCTATCGTCTGGAAGCAGGCGGCGAGTGGATACCGCCTGCCGACGGAGGCGGAGTGAGAGTATGCGGCGAGGGGAGGGGAAGACCACCCCTATGCCGGCTCGGACGATCCCCTCGAGGTGGGCTGGTTTGAGGAGAATGCATCCGGCAAGCTCCACGCTGCTCGGCAGAAGAAGCCCAACGGATATGGCCTGTGTGACATGAGCGGCAATGCCTGGGAGTGGTGCTGGGACTGGCATGCGCCGCACACGAGGGGGCCTCAGTCCGATCCCGTTGGTCCCGAGCGCGGCACGCACCGGGTGATACGCGGGGGCACACGCGCCGAGCCCGCCCGCCGGTTGCCCCTCGATGCGCGCAGATATGCCGATCCCAGAGACAGCCATGGCGTGGTGCGTCTGGTCCGATGGGCGTAGCGCGTCGCGGTGCTTGTTTCCTGAAGCAAGCGAGGCGTCTCCGTCGCGGGGGCTCATGGCCCCGCTGGTCTGCCTCCCGGACCGCTCACCGCTGCGATTCGGAAGCGAGGGGAGCCTCACACCGACGCCAGCAGCAGCCCGGTGCAGCGTCTTGTTTCCGCTCCTGCCGCCGGATCCACATCGGGCCAGGCGATAGACTTCACCTGCCCTGGCCGCCGTGGCCGAGGAACCTCCCTGCTGTGGCACCGCGGTCATCCCACCCATCGCAGATGGTTGTTCCGATGCGAGCCCACGACCTCGTGGTCAGCGTCCTCTCGAGTAGCAGAAGGTAAAATGAGATACGAACCGCCGCTTTTCCGGCCTCCCTCCGAAGCTTCCAGCTACATCCTCCAGGCCACCATCGGCTGCTCGTGGAACAACTGCACCTACTGTCAGATGTACCGGACCAAGCCGTTCCGGGTCCGTCCCCTCGCTGAGACCCTCGAAGACATCGCGATGGCTGGCCGCCAGCTGGGGCGTCAGGTCGAGAAGGTGTTCGTGGCAGACGGAGACGCCCTCATCCTGGACATGGCGCACTG
>JAQXDW010000007.1 GCA_029251165.1 Myxococcota bacterium | reverse complement strand
TGCAGCCTTGGCGGGCTCTGCAGCCTTGGCGGGCTCTGCAGCCTTGGCGGGCTCTGCAGCCTTGGCGGGCTCTGCAGCCTTGGCGGACACAGGTGCAGGGGTGCTCTGAGGAACAGAGCGAGCCGCAGAGGGCTCTGGGGAGTCATTCTTGCCGCGGTTGACCAGCTTGCTGACCCCGCGCTTCAAACCACGTCGAATTCCGAACATTGTCGCTCCATCGCAGCGAGCACTTCAGCTGATTGCACTATCCTCTAACACGACTCCGAGGAAAACGGACGCTCTTGAACATTCAGCAGGTCTTACCCCATCAAGTAAGGACAGAGTCTGTGACTCGCTTTGCCTCCATCCATGTGGATAGCCGTCGCTCAAGCGGAAGCAGCAGCTCATAGACCGCTCTAGACTCGGGATCTGCCTGTAGCTGAACGAACAGGGACTCTGAGAGGATGCGCCGAGCGCCGATCTGAGAGAGCATGCCAAGCTCTGCGGCGATATCGAGCAGCTCCAGGTCGGTGAGGCCGCGTCCATCTGGTGGACGGCTGAGCTCCCAGCCAGAGGCGGTGCAGAAGTCCGAGATCACTGACAGCACTGTCCCGAGAACCTGTCCGGCGAGGAGTACCGTGCTCGCACGGCGGCCTCGGGTGATGCTCAGGCGACTGCTCTGCCGACGATCGAGCAGGAGCAGGGCCGCGAGCAGCGCGATCGCCGGACAGCAGCTCAGGGCCCTGAGGCGGAGCGTGAGGTTGTCGGGGATGCCGAGCATCAAGCGCTCGCCGGGTGCGAGAAGACCGCCGTGTACGACGCCGCGTTCATCGATCACCGCTGGCAGCCGGACGCCAGCGGGCGCCTTCCGTGCGCTCCGGAGCAGGGCGTTGATCAGGCTGACCTGTCCGGAGAGCTGCCGGAGCGAGTCAGGGAAGCAGACGATCGGTGCGCTGCTCTGGATGGCTTCCAGGAACCGACGCGGCGCTGCGGGTGTCCTGGCGATTCCTGAGGGGAGAGCGATGGGGATGCTCTCCAGCCTGCGCCCCATCAGCGCAGCGGCAACCGACTCTGGGGTCGGGGGGGCTCCGAACAGGCGAACATCCCAGGTCGTGAACCGGCGTCGCGCTCGGCTGTCGGGAGGGGACTCCAGCGCACGGCGGTAGTCGGGATCGCTGAGGGCGACGAGGAGGACGTCATCGGCGAGGGCGCGACGTCGGATGGCGCCAGGCGTAACAACCAGATGCTCTCCGCTGCGGGTGGCATCTCCTCGACGCAGGGCCATCTCGATGTATCGGGAGAGCGGGGCATCGCTTCCGCCGAGGTCATCGAGGATGGCACGGATGCCGCCGGGGCGAAGCTCACCGGCATCCAGCAGGACACAGAGGAGGTGGCGGTAGAGGTCGGGAGACTCGCTGGTTCCGGCTCTGAGATCGACCGGAACGGGAGGCTGGTGTAGCGGCGGACGGGCGGGCGTGAAGGGAATGGCGAGCTGCGGCTCTGCGGGGCGGTCTGGTGATGGGTAGTGCTGAAGCGCGGGCTCTAAGAGGCCGCGGATCGCGCTTGCACGCCGACGGGCGGTGCTCTCTGAGACTGATGCATCCCATGCTCGGATGAAGCCGGTTATTCCATCGGAGGAGGGTAGCCCGCCGAATGTGCCCATCAGCTGAGAGGCGAACGCGTTGCTCCAGACGGCATGCGCATATACTCGGGAGCGTTCATCCTCTCCGGAAAAGACCCAGGAGAGTCCTGCTTGTGTCAGGACGCCCTGCTGATCCGGCTTCAGAAAACCAAGCCACTCCGACGCCTGTGTATAATAGTGAACCGTTCTGAGCTCAATCTCCAGGATCTCTGCGATGGATCGTGGACGACGGACACCGCTGGCGATCAGCCTGATGACCCGCAGGAGGAGGCGGGGATTGTTGGCGTTGGGGAGCAGCGCTGCGCGGGAGCTTCCAGGATCGCTCGAGGCCATGTGGTGAGGGTATCCTGTGCGAACACTCTTAGCGGATGGCGAGCGACACCATGATCACTGTAGCCCCCCCGCCTGACCCCACGCTGCCGGTGACAACACCGGGTGACACACGCGTTGCGCGCCGCATGTGGTTGTCGAGCATCAACGACAACGGCAGCACATTCAGTCCCCGCCAGTGTCGCCGGGATCTCTCTCGGCGGGGCCGGGTCTCGCGCAAGGTGCGCTTTCACCTGCGGCGCATGGAGCCTGTCGTGGTCTTGTCCCCTCGCTGGAGCCAGCCGCTGTCCTTCCTCGAGGATCTGGCGCTGGACCTTGCCGTGGGAGAGCCCGCCATCGGCTGCCGGACGGTGCGATTTCGCGCCCTCAAGGGGCGACGACTTCCAGAGATCTGGAACCACCTCATCGAGGTCTTCCAGCGCTTCATTCCCGCTGTCGAGCAGCCCACCATCCCCACCTCTGTGGCCGACCGGCGCGGCTTTCGCTGGTCGATGGAGACCCTCCTTGAGCAAGCGCACACCCGGTCGGCGCACCGGATTGCGCTGCTGGCCTGTGAGGCTGAGCACCTGCCGCTGAGTGTGCTGGAGGACCTCACCCTGACCTGGGGGGCCTACTACGACAGCCATCCAGAGAATCGCCGCTGCACCCTCTTGCTGGCGGGCTCTATCCAGGCCCAGTGGTTGAGCATCGGTGAGGCCCCTCGCGTGGAGCTGGCCGACTACTCTGAGGATGAAGCGGTCGCGGCAATGATGGCCCGCACTGGCGAGCGACGTCCCAGTGATATCCGCTCCATCGCACGGTTTACCGGCGGTATCCCTGGGATCGTTGACCGGGTCGGTGCCCACTTCGCGGAGCACGGCTCTCTGCCCGGCTCACGGGACCAGCTCCTCAACATCCTCGGCACGCTTGGCGATGAGATGCGTGGAGCCGTCGACATCATCGCGGCAGACAGTGGATTCTCCGAGCGCCTGGATCGCCTGATGCGCGGCGAGGCCTTGCCTGAGGCACGGCTGGTCGATGAGCCGCTGCGCATGGCTGGGCTGCTGCGGATCGTTCCTGCTCACGGGTGTCCGCACGTCACGCTGCGTGCTCCAGCTATCGCAGCCCTGCTGGGCTGAGCGCGGTGTCTTTCGGCAGCGACTGCTGCCAGTACACATGGTTCCTGCCCTTGTTGCGCGACGTCTCCAGGGTTTCCTCCAGGGACTGCAGAAGCTGAGCCGCCTCGGTGGTCGAGCCGGGGGAGATCGTCACGCCGCAGAGGCTGATGGAGCAGCCCGCTCGGACATCTCCCATCGGGACCTCCGTTCGCTCCACCATCGTTCGGATGCGCTCCGCGACCACCTGCCCCCCCGTCGTGTTGGTGTCGGGCAGGATCATGCAGAAGACATCGCTGCCAAGGCGGCCGAGCCGGTCGCTGAGACGGGTGCTATCGCTGATGCGCTCAGCGATGGTACGGAGGAGAAGATCGCCGGCGGGATGACCGTAGAATTCGTTGAGCAGCTGGAAGCGATCAACGTTCAGAAGGATGACGGACATCGACTGCTGGCCATACTGGTTCTGGCTCAGGGCTGCTTCGAGATCTCGGATGAGCTGGCTGTGGTTGGCGAGGCTGGAGAGCGCGTCCACCTGTGTGGGCTTGTGCTGGGCTGTGTTCTGAAGCAGCGGGAGACGAATGAGCTTGGCGAGGCGCACTGTCTCCGCCTCGGAGCTCTTGAGGATGGCCTCCAAGGAGGAGCGTGCGTGGATCGCCTTGAGGTTCTCCTCCGCGCTGTCCTCACAGCGGGGACCGACCTGGGTGACATCCGCGACCGCGTCGACAGCCTTGGTGAACGCTGCGAGGGGATGGTCGGGCCTGTGGTGGGTGGAGATGGCGGCCCGGAGCGGCTTGGAGAGCAAGGCACCGAGCGGGCTGCTCAGCAGCTCTTCGACATGGTCTCGACCAGAGAGAAGCTCCTCAGCGTCGCTTCGATGCTCTCCGGAATGATGCTGTAGTGCCTCGAGGGCTGGTGCGAGATCCGGGCGCCGGCAGGAGAGCTGCAGCGTTCCGATGTCCTGGAACAGTCCGAGCACGAAGGCATCTGCGGATGAGAGGTCGTCTCTGGTCTGCGCGAGCTGCATGCTGATCACCCCTCGTCTGAGGCAGCGAACAAGCATCTGATCGGGAACGAAGCCTGTGGCTGCTTCGACAAAGTGAAGCCGGGTGAGCAGGAGGATGCTCAGCACGGTCACCTCGTTCTGCCCCAGCGCGAGGATTGCCTGTGCGGTGTTCCGAGGAGACGAGCGACGGGCAGCGTAGCGCAGCACCCCGTTGAGGCGGGGAACGGACTCTGCGACCTCGCAGAGCATCTCCATGGAGATCTCTTCTGTGAGGAGTCTGCGGAGCGCTGGCCCCGGACCGACCGCGGGCAGAGACTTTACCTCTTTGCGCGGGGGTGCCTGAGGTGCTGCTGGCTTCTGCTTCGCCGCATACGGATCATGGAACCGTGAAGCCGTGGACGGAAGCTTGTGCGATAAGCCACCGAAGAAGGGTTTGTTCGATTGGTTCGAGCGTTTCCGACCTGGTGACATCGTTTTTTCCTGTTGGCATGGGGAGCGGTGCCCAGCAGATCGGAATTGTGCGTTCGAACGGATAGGGGGGCATACAGGTTTTCGAATTGCGGAGAAATCATGACACGGGTTCATCTGGTGGTGCATGGACGGGTCCAGGGGGTCTACTACCGGGCAACCACACAGGAAGTCGCGACAGGTCTCTCACTGAGTGGGTGGGTTCGCAATCGCTCTGATGGCACCGTCGAGCTCGTAGCGGAAGGCCCTCCGGATCGGGTACATACGTTTGTAGAATGGTGCAACCAGGGGCCCGCGCTCGCACGCGTTGAGCGGATCGATCAGTTTACCTCTGAGCCGATCGGCCTCGATGGAGGATTTCATGTCCGTCCGAGCTGTTGAGATGCTTCCTGTGCTTCTGCTTGTCGGCTGTCAGCCCAGCTTTGACCGTTACTACAGCAGCCTCACGGACTCTTGGGCCACCCAGACCCTCGAGTCTGCTGGTCCGTCCATTACCGCTGCCCTCATCATCGCTGGAATGACCACAGAGCTGTGCCGGACTGACGTCACCTGGTCTTCGCTATCCGAGGAGGGCTCGCCGCCCCTGTCCAGTGTCTTGCTGGAGGCCATGGGGGAGCCGGAGATCGATGAGATCAGCGCCGAGGAGGATCTCATCGAGGTCTATCTTCGCGATGTTCGCATCATGGATCGCGATCAGGCCAGCATCCGGCTCGTCCCCAACCGCAGTGAGTCGTCTTATTCCTTGACCGCCGAGGTCCGGGACGGCCGCGACGGCGAGACCTTTGGCAGCCTCACCTTCACCGTCTCTGATGGCTGCGACAGCAGCTCAGGCAACGCCAAGTGGACTGATCTCGTCGGGGTCCAGCACACCATCGCGATTCCGGCAGACGACACTGACATCGGCCTGAAGTTTGACTGTGCCTATGCCCCCAACGATGGCACCCTCCAGTGGACCGGGGAGCTCGACAGCGAGACCCGTCAGTTCACCACCGCTGATGCTGCGGAGATCGACTGGAACTACGAAGACGGAACGGTCGCGGCAGACGACACCGCTGTGCTTGACTGCGAGCGGTTCAACGATGTGAGCGCCATCAATTGGGGCGGGACTGTGGTGGGGGGGCTGGATGACTGGAGCACCGCCATCGCTGTCGACATCCTCCACAACCAGGAGTGATGCGTCGGGCTCACTCCTCTCCGATGAGCCTCAAGCGTCGGTTGAGCTTGTGGAGCATGCCAAGCACCGCGATGCCTTCGCGCTGGGTCGGCTGCGTGCGGCCGATCAGGCGGTAGAGCGTACCGAAGACCTGCTTCTCGGAGCGACCACGGAGGTAGTCGCTGCCGCGAAGCGCATGAACCAGGAGTCGAACAGCGGTCCCCTGGGTGCGAGAGTCTGCCAGGGGCTCGATCTCTGACTCCTCTTCCAGCTCAGCGACGGCCCCTGCGAGGAGCTGTGCACAGATGACTGTGACCGCCTGACCCAGGTTCAGGGAGCGATGCTCGGCCGTGGGGATGCTGACGATGGCATGGCAGCGTGCGAGATCGGTGTTGGACAGACCAGAGTCTTCTGGGCCGAACAGGATCGCCGTGGGGCGAGGCGAGAGCTGCTCTGCGAGCTGGATGGGCGTGAGGACCGGCCAGTCCCATCGACGCAGACGTCCGGTTGTTCCGATGACCATCACAGCGCCCGCCACCGCTTCCTCGACAGTCTCTGTAAATCGAGCATTGTTGATGATGTCGTGGGCATTGGGCGCCATCCGACGTGCCAGCTCTGGGTCAAATCCCGGCGGATCCACGATGACAAAGTCCGTGATGCCGTGGTTTGCCAGCGCACGGGCTGCAACGCCGATGTTTCCCGACTGCAGCGGCCGAACGAGGACAACACGAAGGTGAGCGAGTGGCTCCATCACGTGCCGCCGAACAGTCCCTTGAACCAGGAAACGATGCGCGCGAGCAGTCCGCTGCTCTCCTCGATCGGCCGCTGAGACGGACGAATATCGGGCATCGTCGTGGGCGCTTCTTCCGCATGCTTCTCTGAGGGATGCTTCTCTGTGGGAGCAGTCGGCTTTGCGCTCACGGGCTCCGCAGCCGTTGTGTCAGGTGCGGGCTTGCTGGGGGAGGCCATGCTCTGGGCGAGCGATGACTTCGGCATGCTGAACGGTGTCGGCGGCTTGAGCGGCGGCGGGGCTTTCTTTCTCGCGGCCGACTTGCGGGCACCGGCTGCGCTGCCTGTGGCGCTGGACTTCTTCCGACGCTTCTTGTTGCCCTTGCCGAGCTTCAGGGTGGCGTCGACAGTCTGACTGGTCTCTTTGTCTCGTGCCGTCAGGTTGAGGATTCCTTCCGAGTCAATGTGGAAGGTGACCTCGATCTGGACCTGTCCCTTTGGGGCCTGACGGATGTTGGAGAACACGAAGGTTCCCAGGCGCTCGTTCTCCGCGACCATCCGGCTCTCGCCCTGGTACAGCCGCAGCATGATGGAGCGCTGGTTGTTCTTTGAGGTGGTCAGCGTGCGGGTCTTGTAGTCCGGCAGCGGCTGGTTCTTGGGGAACAGCACGTGCATGGTGCCGTCGACCTTGTTGATACCGATGGGCATCGGAAGGACGTCGAGCAGGGTGACGTCATTGCTGGAGGACGACGAGAGGCTGTGGGCCATGATCGCCGCGCCCATGGCGACGGCTTCGTCTGGGTGCACACCCTTAGAGGGCGGCTTTCCGGTGAAGCCCGTGATCTTGCTCTGGACCAGCGGCATCCGAGACTGGCCGCCGACCAGGAGGACCTCGTCGACCTCTCCGACCGAGGTGCCGGCTTCCTTGAAGATGCGCGCGCAGGTGTCGACGGTGCGCTGGACGAGCTCGTTACAGAGGTTCTCCAGGTCTGCCCGACTGATCGTGACATCGACGTCAAGCGGTACGCCGTTGCTCTTGGTGATGTAGGGAATGTGGATGCGGGTCTGCTTGACCGAAGAGAGCTCGATCTTGGCCGTCTCAGCAGCATCTCGGATGCGCTGAATGGCGACCCGGTCCCAGGCGAGATCGACGCTGTGGTCCGTGTGGAATTTCTCCAGGACGAACTGCATCAGCTGATCGTCAAAGTCCACACCGCCGAGGAAGGTGTCTCCGCCGGTCGCGATGACCTCGAAGATTCGGTCCTTGATGTCGATGACGGAGATGTCGAAGGTTCCGCCTCCGAGGTCGTAGACCGCGACCCGCTGGGAGAGGTTCTTCCCGCGACCGTAGGCCAGGGCTGCTGCGGTGGGCTCGTTGAGAATCCGCAGGACCTGGAGACCGGCGAGCTTGCCGGCATTTCGAACAGCCTGACGCTGCCGATCGTTAAAGTAGGCCGGCACCGTGATGACAGCCTGGTCGACCTCTCCGCCCAGGGAGTCCTCTGCGACTTCCTTGATGCGATGAAGGATCGCAGCGGAGATCTGCTCAAGGGTAAAGACCTGCCCCTTGACCTTGATGAGGACCTCGGCGTTGTCGCCCTCCAGCATCTCGTAGGTGAAGATCTGCCGGACCTTGTCGATGGTCTTGCTGTGGAAATTCCGGCCGATGAGCCGCTTGGCAGCCATGACCGTGTTTGAGGGGTTCAGCTGCGCCTGGCGCTTGGCCTCCGCTCCGACGAGGCGGTTGCCCTTGTCGTCGATGGCGAACACCGAAGGAATGGTGCTGTCGCCGCCTTTGTACGTGAGAACCCTGGGGCGGCCATTCTCCATGATCGCCGCACAGCTGTTTGTGGTCCCCAGATCGATGCCGATCGCCAATCCCATTGGAAGCCTTTACCTGAGCAGCCACCTACCGAGCAGATTCACAGCACTCCGGTTTCTCCCGTCAGCGCAATCCTCTGCGCCTGTTGAGGTCATCGTGCCGGTATGCACGATGACGTTCAGCGCGGGCTTGAAGCTGTCGGGTTTGCTCGGTGAGATGGAATCGTCCGGTAGGTTCTGATGGATGATTTGAGCCCCAGCAGGTGCTGAAGCGAAAGCTTGCCTAAGCATGGTCTGGACAGCGTGCAAGCCACTTAACCAAACTACGACTCACTGTAGCGGAAGGGGAGCCGGTGGTGTTGTCAGCCGTTGGCTGCGCTCAACAAACCTGGCTCGACTCAAAGTGAGAGAAGTAAGCCTTAGGCCATGGTTTTGAACGCAGCATAACGTCGCGTTCAGCGGTCAGTGTACCGATGTTGGTCAAGGAGATGCGATGGGATTGTGCCAGTCGATTCAGCGCAGAATCGCTTGATGGCGGGGCACAGAGCAGGAGCTGGTAGTCCTCGCCGAAGGCGACCTGGAGCGGAAGCACCTCAGAGACTCCCGCTAACGCCGGTCCGACGGGAAGCTGCTCGGGCTGGATCAGCGCGCCGACGTCGCTGGCTTCACACAGTCTCTTCAGATCACACATCAGTCCGTCGGAGAGATCCATCATTGCGGTCACCAGTCCAGAAGCACCCAGTGCTGCACCAAGCGCAACCGGTGGCTGCGGACGCCTCAGCCAAGCCAATCCAGCGGGGGTGCCGTGGAGGAAGCCCGCGGCAGAGTCGCCGAGGGTGCCAGTCACCCAGACGTGGTCTCCAGCCTGTCCGCCGCTGCGGGTAATGAACGGTCCTCCTGGCTTGCTGGCGATTGTGAGGGTCGCAGAGATGGGGCCGGGGCTGGTGGTGGTGTCTCCGCCGATGAGCCGCACACCGAAGTGTGTCAGAGCGGCATGCAGTCCCGCAGCGAACCCATCCAGCCAGTCGTCATCCAGCGGACGGGGAAGGGACAGCGCCAGGAGCGACCAGTCCGGCAAGCGACCGCAGGCTCCGATGTCGCTGCTGTTGACTGCGACCAGCTTCCAGCCGACGTCTGCCGCTGAGAGACGCTCATCAAAGTGGACCCCCTCGATCATGGTGTCCACAGAGACGGCGACATCGCCCGGGACCAGCGCGGCATCGTCTCCGGGGCCGGCGGGTGGTGCAGGGGGGCTCTCCCCCAGCAGGCGGGCGATGATGCGGGACTCGGTGCTCATTTGCGTGCCGCTACTGCGGCGCCTCGCCCTCATTGGGCGACTTCCATGCTCGGATGCCGCTGGCAGTGACGGTGAGGATGAGCAGCTCGCGGCTGACCTCTCGATCGGCACCGAAGTGTGAGCCTGCGCCGACTGGATCTTTCAGCTGGATTCCACCCAGCGAGTCCCGAACCGAGTCCCGAGAGCCATCGCTGGCTGCGACAGCCTGGGCCAGCAGCCGAGTGGCGTCGAAGGTCACCGCATCAATCACACTGGGCTCCCGCCTATACTCAGCCTTATAGCTGGAGACAAACGCAGCGGTGTGTGGGTCGCTGGAAGTGGAGAGGAAGGCGTCGACGAAGACCGAGCCCTGGGTGTACTGCCCGCCAGACTCCACAAGGAGGGGGTTGTTCCAGGCATTGAGCCCCAGCAGCGGCAGACCACGGACGCGTCCGGGACGAAAGGTTCCGACCGGGAATTCTTCGTATGCCAGGGCGCTGGCGACCAGGGCCACCCGCTGGTGGTTGTCGGGAATGAACAGGGCGTCGTAGTCGATGGTTGGCGGATTGGATGCCTCGCCAGAGCCTCCGGAGGCTTTGCTCTTTCCGCCGAGCTGGCGAGCCGCGTCGAGGAAGACGCTGGCGCCGGGATCGTAGGACTGCCGCCGAACCACGGTTGCTCCTCGGGCTGTGGCGACCTCGGTAAAGATATCTCGGGCGCCCTGGCCGTAGTCGTTCTCTGGGTAGAGGATGGCAAAGCGGGTAAAGCCCCGATCGGTGACGGCATGCTCCACGAGTGCCTCGACCTGCTGCTGGAGGGGCAGAAAGCCGCGATAGATGTACTCCCCAGCTGCCGTCGGATCCTGAGACTGGGACAGCGCGATCATCGGCACGTTGAGGGCCTGAGCGGCCTCAGCAGCAGGCATCACGCCTTCTTTGAGCAGCGGTCCGAGGAGCGCTACGCAGCCCTCCTCCAGCACCAGGCGCTCCAGCTCGGCGATGGTCTGCTCGGTGCTGCCGCCGGTGTCAGCAAAGGTCAGCTCGAGCGGACCACCCTCGCGGCGGTTGGCCATCTCGATGCTCTGCTTGAACCGGGTCGCTGCAGGGGCGTACCGCCCGGACATCGGGAGCAGTACACCGACCTTGCCGGGCTGGACCACGTCTCCAGCCTCCGCGCGCTTGATGGTGTACTCCATCTCTGACGTTCGCTCGGTCTCTGGCCACAGCTCGAGGTAGCGCCGTGCCAGCGCGATGGCATCCTCGAAGCTGTCATTGGTCATGGCGGACTTGATCTGGAACTGGAGCTGCTCCTGGGCCCCGAGGCTGTCGGTGACCGCAGTGAGGTCAACACTGGTGAGGTTGGTGGTCTGTTCTTCGGAGAGAAGGTCGCCGAGGGTCGCATGGACCCGGATCTTGACGGTGTCGTCGCTCTCCGCGTAGGCCACGGCCTTCTTGACCAGCTCGCGAACACGTCCTGAGGTGCTGCCCTCGTCGGCAGCGATGCGCGCGAGGATGCGGTAGCGATCCGCATTGAGGCTGTCGGGAACGCCGCTCTCGCCCAGCAATTGAAGGGTCGCCAGGGTGTTTCCTGAGGGAGAATCTCCGGCATCGATGACCGCCATCCCGAGCATGGCTGGTTCCTTCAGGGGGTGGGTTGCGTAGCGGTCAGCGACCTGCTCAAACCAGCTCCGAGCTGCGGCATCGTCTCCGCTCAGGCGCCGCTGCTCTCCAGCCCACAGCAGCAGCCATGGCTCCGTGGTCGCATCGGGATTGTCGCGGAGTGCGGACTCCAGCATCGTGATTGCGCTGGCGCGGTCAGTGGCCGCGGTCTCGACAGCGGTCTCGATGAGCGGCGGGGTCAGCAGCGGCGGGCGGCGTGCAGCGCAATTCATCAGCCCCATTGCAGCGCCAAATGAGAGAATCAGGAAGGACTTGGGCAGCTTGACCACATTGTCTCCGGCTGAGTCAGGTTCAAAACCCGTCGTGTGACGGAGGTATGCCGTCAGCAGTGTGCACGGCAAGTCAGCCGGATCGCTCCTCCAGCTCTTCTTCATATGCAGCCCGGAGCGGGTGGGCATCGATACCGAGCGACCCGGCCAGCTTCTCGATGAGGCTTCGCTGCGCTGCAGGGAGCTTCTCGGGGACCTCCACCCGAGTCTTGATGTGCAGATCGCCGCGGCGCCCGCCCTTCATCGCTGGCAGCCCACGACCGGCCAGCCTGAAGACCTTCCCCGAGGTGGTGCCGGGCGGAATTCGGATGGTCGTGACGCCCTCCAGGGTCGGGACCTTCAGGGTGCTTCCGAGAACCGCCTCAGTCCACAGCAGCGGGGCCTCGCAGAACAGATCGGTGCCGCGCCGCCGAAACAAGGCGTGGTCGGCGACGGAGATCAGAACCAGGAGGTCTCCTGGGCGTCCTCCTCCGCGCGCCTCGTTGCCCCGACCACGGATCCGGAGCTTCTGCCCGGTGGCAACGCCACGGGGAATGCGAAGCTTGAGGCTCTCTTTGTCGTCGTGCCGTCCTGCACCATCGCAGCGCTTGCAGCGGGTGATGGTGATGAAGCCCATTCCATCGCAGCGGGGACAAGACGAGCGAAACAGCCGCCGACCCGGAACCTCTCCAGAGCCCTCGCAGCTGTCGCATGTCTTTCGGCCTTCTGGCTCCGCCCCTGTACCCTTGCAGCGCTTGCAGCCAATCCGTCGCTCTAACGTGACCATGCGCTCGCCGCCGTGGGCGACTTCTTCAAGGGTGACGTTGAGGGTGTAGCGGAGGTCCTCGCCGGGATCCTCCGGGCGACGCTTGAGGAACAGTCCGGCGAGAGCCTCAGAGACCGCAGCCTTCAGATCCTCTGGACTGGGAGGCTTTCCGTCGGGACGGTACAGGGGACCGAGGCGGTCATAGCGCTGCCGCTGATCCGGCTCGCTGAGGGTCTCATATGCCTCAACCGCTTCTCGGAAGCGGCGATCGGCGTCGACGTCATCAGGGTTGCGATCCGGGTGATAGCGCATTGCAAGCGCCCGGAATGCCTTCTTGATGTCGTCCGGAGAGGCATCTCGAGAGACACCGAGGACAGCGTAGTAGTCGCGCCTTCCAGCCATGAATGAGCCTGTAGCGCCTTAGAGCTCTTCTGTGAAGTCGTCGTCTTCGATGAAGTCATCGATTAGATCATCGACGTCGTCGTCGACGTCCTCATCGAGCAGATCTCCCTCGACCTCGTCTCGGAGTCCGGAGTAGATGAGGTCTGCCAGGCGCTGTGCCGCTGTAAACAGCACATCGTGAGACTTCTGGATGGCCTCCAGATCGGTTGTCTCCATGGCATCCTCGGCAGCATCCAGCGCGATCTCCATCGCCTCTGCATCGTCATCGGTGAGGTTGTCGCCGAATTCCTCAAAGCTTCGTGAGGTGTTGTAGATGAGACCGTCGAGCTTGTTCTTGGCTTCTGCGACCTCGCGGCGACGGGCATCTTCGGAGCGATAGAGGGTGGCGTCTTTGATCATCTCGTCGATCTCGGAGTCACCCAGACCCGAGGAAGAGACGATGCGCATGCTCTGGGTCTTGTTGGTCGCCAGGTCCTTGGCGCGGACGTTCATGATGCCGTTGGCGTCCAGCTCAAAGGTGACCTCGATCTCCGGTACACCGCGAGGGGCTGGAGGGAGGCCGTGCATCTCGAGCTTACCGAGGGACTTGTTGTCCTCGGACATCTCACGCTCGCCCTGGAGGATGTGCACCCGAACCATGTCCTGAGCGTCGATGGCGGTGGTGAAGACCTTCGACTTTCGGCAGGGAATGGTGGTGTTGCGCGGGATGATGGGCTCCATGATCCCGCCAGAGATCTCGATGCCCATTGTCAGAGGGGTGACGTCGAGGAGGAGGACGTCCTTGACCTCACCCTGGAGCACACTTGCCTGGATTGCAGCCCCGATGGCGACGACCTCGTCGGGGTTGACCCCACGCTCTGGCTGTCGACCGAAGATCTCGGTGACCCGCTTCTGCACCCGGGGCATCCGGGTCATGCCGCCGACCATCAGGACGGCGTTGAGGTCTGATGGGCTCATGCCAGCATCTGCGAGGCAGGCCTCACAGGGGATCGCGAGGCGCTCGATGAGGTCCGCGACCAGATCCTCTAAGGTGTCCCGATCGATGGTCTCGACGAGGTGAACCGGTCCGGACTCATTGGCGGAGAGGAACGGGAGGTTGATGTCGGTCTCGTGGGTGTTCGACAGCTCATGCTTGGCCTTCTCTGCAGCCTCCTTGAGGCGCTGCATTGCGACCTTGTCGCCACGCAGATCGATGCCAACCTGCTCCTGAAAGCGATCGAGCAGCCAGGTGATCAGCCGGTTGTCGAAGTCTTCTCCGCCGAGGAAGGTGTCTCCGTTGGTGGCTTTGACCACGAAGACGCCGTTGTCGAGCTCGAGGATGGAGATGTCGAAGGTGCCACCGCCGAGGTCGAAGACGGCGATCCGCTCGTGCTCCTTCTTGCCCAGCCCGTACGCCAGCGCTGCCGCAGTGGGCTCGTTGATGATCCGGAGGACCTCGAGACCCGCGATCTTGCCGGCATCCTTGGTCGCCTGACGCTGGGCGTCGTTGAAGTACGCCGGCACAGTCACGATTGCCTGTGTGACGTCCTCGCCGAGGTAGGCGTTGGCGATTGCCTTCATCTTCTCGAGCACCATCGCCGAGATGTGCGGCGGGGCGAATTCCTGATCATTGGCCGAGACCCATGCGTCGCCGTTCTTGGCCTCGATGATGTCGTAAGGGACGAGATCGAGCGATCGCTGAACCGCCTCGTTGTCAAACCTGCGACCAAGCAAGCGCTTTACAGCGTAGAGAGTACGCGATGGATTGGTGACCGCCTGGCGTCGGGCAATCTGTCCGACGAGACGCTCCCCGTTGTCGGTGAAGGCCACCACTGAGGGAGTGGTCCGAGCCCCTTCGTCATTCGGGATGACGATCGGGTCTCCGTGCTCTATAATCGCAACGCAGGAATTGGTCGTTCCGAGGTCGATTCCGATCGCTCTGGGCATGAAGAATTCGCTCCGAAGAGGGTCTTTGGCTGGGGATTATACGGACGGACGCAGACGCTGTCGGACCGTGACCCCTCGACCTGGGAGTGCGGGGATTGAAGAGTGACTAAGAATGGTTGTTATCGCTAGGTTGCGTCATTCTTCGAGTCGCTCCGTCCCATCAACCGGCAGCGGCTCCGCTTGGGCGAGGCTGGATTCTGGCGCTGTATCTAAGGTGTTCAGTGGCTCCTGAAGTGGCTCGGTAGGAGCCTCTGCAGCGACGCTTACCCGGGATGCGCGAATCAGGCGGCCGTTGAGGCTGTAGCCAGCCGAGATCTCTTGGACGATGTGTCCAACCGGTACGGAGTCACTGGGAGTGTGCAGCATCGCATCGTGAAGCTTCGGCATGAAGGCGTCACCGGGCTTACACTCGATACGCTGGACCCCGAGACGACGCAGGACACCGTGGAACTGCGCGATCACCATCTCGACGCCCTTGATGATCTGTCCGGGCTCGGCAGCGGCATGATCAATGGCCATCTGGAGGTGGTCGAGGATGGGGAGGGTCGCGAGGATGGCGGGTGCCTGTCCGAACTGCTTTTGCTCGTTCTGCTCCTGGCGTCGTCGCTCCTGGAGGTGCTGAAGATCTTCTTTGCTCCGGTGCTGGGCTTCTCTGCTCCGAGAGATCTGCTGCTCGGCGGTTCGGCGGGCATCCTCTAGGCTGTCATTCTGGCTCTGGAGTCGGTCGAGTCGCTCGCGGAGTCGCTGGTTGGTGGCCTTGAGGCGGATGGTCTCAGTCCGGAGCGCATCGCCTCGCTCGGTCGCCTCGTCTCGGCTGCGCTCCAGCTCTGCCATCCGTGCTTTCAGCTTTGCCTTCCGAGATGCTCGCTGCTCTTGGAGTCGGCTCTCCTCTTCGCTGGTGTCCGACTCCGGCTCGGAGACCTCGATGTCGAGCTCTACTTCATCTTCCCCACCGGCCTCAGCGCCGGGCTCAACCTCCAGCTCGATCTCGTCACTCGAGATCGATTCGACGGCTGCGACCGCCTCTGCGAAGAGATCTTCGATAGACATTTCGCTGCCATCGGCAGGGCTGCTGTCGGCTTTGCCGCGCGTTTGATCACCTGACACCGCTGGGTCCTGGTCGGGGGTGGTTTAGGTGATGTTTTGCAACGAGAAGGGTCATGAGTCAAGCGGAACCCCGGTGAAGAGGGCTGGATCGGACCAGCGCTTCACACAGCCGCCAGGTGATGCCGTCGGCGAGCGGCCAGCCAGATGGAGTGAGCCGGAGGTGGCTGCCATCCCGCTGCAGCAGTGATCCATCGATCAGCTCAGCGACCACCTCAGAGCGGATTCGGTAGCCGGTCCGGGCGATGAGGTCGTCCTGGTCGGTGCCGTCGATGTGTCGAAGCGTGCTCAGCAGGTGATCAACCGCAGCCTGCCAGGGATCCGGGCGCTCGCTGATGCCGGCTGGGTCTGCCAGCCATTCGGTGAGTGCATCGTGCATCTTCGTCCGTCTCCCGTCAGGGAGAAAGCCGTGTGCTCCGGGGCCGAGTCCCGCATAATGCCCGCCCCGCCACGTCGCCTCGTTGTGGACTGCGCGGTGCCCGGGGCGTGCAAAGCTGGAGACTTCGTACCGTTCAAGCCCCGCAGCGGCGAGGGTCTCGACGATGAGGTCGTACTGTGCTCGCCAAGCGTCTGCATCGGGCAGGACCAGTCGGCCCTGGCGGTGCGCGCGCTCAAACGGAGTGCCCTCCTTGATGGTCAGGCCGTACAGGCTGACATGGGGCGGAGCAGTGACGAGGATCGCGTCGAGATCGGCACGCAGCTCGTCGAGGGTCTGGCCTGGGAGGGCGAAGATGATGTCTACCGACCAGGACCGAAACCCACCGGTCGCGACCATGCTGACGAGCTCTCGGGCGGCGTGCACGGTGTGACCCCGAGACAGCAAGCGTGCGGAGCGCGGGCTGAAGGTCTGCACTCCGACGGAGACTCGGTTGATGCCGGCGGCGCGGAAGGCGTCCATGCGATCGGGGGTGATGGTCGCTGGGTTGGCCTCTAGGGTGATCTCTGCGGCATCGGGAGGCTGGAGCGTGTCGAGGATGCCTGCGAGGAGCTGTGGCGGGGCAAGGGATGGCGTTCCACCACCGAAGTACACACTTCGTAGCGGTGCAACGGGGGGCGGAAGGTTGTGCCAGTCCCGCAAGACGCCCTCGGCCCAGCGCCCATAAGGTGGGTCACGATCGACGTAGACATTGAACGAGCAGTACGGGCACCGAGCGGCGCACCAAGGAACGTGGATGTAGACGGAGTCCAGCACGGTACAATGATCTCATGAGCGAAGAACGCCGAGCGTGGGAGATGGTCGCGCAGGCCAAGGAGCGTGACGGGGATGTCCTCGACACGCTCTCGAGTCGGCGTCGGCTGGGAGAGCGTACCCTGCTGCGGGTCGGCGGACGGGCTTGGAAGCGGCCCCGGGTCGCGGCCAGCGGTCGGCTTTTTGCCCGCTGTCGGCTTCCAGACCCCTGGGATCCCACCGTCCCGCGCGAGTCAGAGGATTCGATCCGACTTGGGCCCGTCTCTCTGCGGCTTGGCACCAGTCGACGCCAGCCTGCCCCGCACCTCAAGCCGAAGCAGTCAGGAAAGTCGGAGAAGAAGAAGTCTGCTGCTGCCCCGCGACAGGGCAACCTCCCGCCGGGCTTCACGCCCCCGTCCGGAGTCTCTCAGGCCAGTCCCACCAGCGGCGGCAGCAACCTCCCGCCCGGCTTTAAGGCGCCCCGGGGTGTCCCCAACGCCAAGACCACAAAGGCCTACACGCCTCCGAAGCCTCCCCCGCGCCCGAAGTCGACCACCTCCGGTGAATTTGGTGGCAAGAAGCTCCACGGCCTCGTCGGCAAGATCCCGATGCGTCCTGATCTCGCCGCGAAGAAGGCTGGCGGTGAGCGAAAGCCTGCGCCGAGTCGCAGCGCTCCCCGCCCGGGCGTCAAGTCTCCCAAAGCAGCCCCCCGTCCTGCAACGGCTGCACCGCCAACGGCGGAGAAGTCGACCTGGCTTCCGCCGGGCTTCACGCCGCCCCGCGGGGTCCCGGATGCCAAGAAGGCCAACACCTGGTCTCCGCCGCCGCCCCCCACGAGACCCACCACAACGGGGGGTGAATTTGGTGCGCCCCGCGATCATCGGGTCATCGGCAAGCTGCCGATGCGTCCTGATCTCGCGGCACAGAAGACCGGTGGCCGCGCGCCGACTGGGGGGGGAGCCCCTGCGCCGGTCAATCGCACGCCGCCGATGCCAGCGCCGGCACCCAAGAAGCGCCGTGGACGGTTCCGCATGACCCCACGAACCACAACCAGCGCCCCGGTCATCACGGAGGTTCGAGAGCCTGTCGTAACGCCGGCCCAGGCACGTCCTGAGGCTCCGAGTCCGCCCCGACCGGTCATCCCGGCCACTGCTGGTGGACTGGACGATCTGTTTGGTTTTGCGGCGCAGGAAGGACGGATGCGCCTCAAGAAGAAGTAAGCCAGAAGCGAAGACGACAGCCTCGATGGGTGAGGCTGCCGCGCGGTCGCGTTGGTCTGCGTCGTCTTACCGACCGCCGGTACCTGGGGTCATGCCGCTGGGGCACTCCGGGCGGGCGCTGAACTTGTAGTACCCAGCTTCATCGGCCCAGTACTCACCCTGCCATGGCCAGAAGACCTGGCCCTTGCGGGTGCGGAAGTCACGACGAACGACCTCTCGGGCATCCGGCATCTCTCCAACTTGGGCGGCCCGCTCGTAGAGGCGAGTCTCCATCTGGAGGATGTCGAGCTTGCTGATCTCGCTGTCGTTGAGCATCACGTTCAGCTCTGCTTCCATAGACTGGACGCGGGCCTTGATGCGCTCACCTTCGCTGGCGAGGAGGTCGCCCCGGCGGCCGGTCAGCCACTCTGTCGCGGTCGCGGCGTAGGCGTTTGGGTTGCCCTTGAGGCGTCGCAGCTCGATGTCGGCCTGCTCAAGCGCGCGGAGGTTGTCCTTGATGCGCTCTTCGTCCTCGTAGATGCGGGTGATCATCGGAGGGAGATCCGTGGACTCCCCGGCGATGTGGGCAGCGACCATGTCGAACAGGTCGCTCCCAGGCTGCGCACTGAGCACGGCGAGGGTCTGATGGACCGGCTTGTAGTGCTCCTGAAAGGCGCTGATCTCCTTGCTGGCCTCGGGGAATTTGCACATCAAGAACAAGGAGTAGATGCGCAGGAGGTCGGCCTCGGGGAAGTACCAGTCGGAGAAGAACGGAGAGTGGAGGGTCTGGAGCAGCGCGAGGGTGCCGTTCATGTCTTCCAGGCGGAAGTGCGCCCATGCCCGCTCGAACTGTGCCTCCGGCCAGTAGCTGCTCTCGCGATCGACCTGTGCGTAGAACTCGATCGCGCGCGGGAAGTTCTCCATCGCGAAGTAGGCGCGGCCGATGTTCAGGGCGATGACGTTCTGCTGCTTGTCATCGCGGTTGCTGTCTGCGGCCATGCTCTGTGCGGTGAGCAGGGGCGCGAGGGCATCAGAGTGACGGCCCTGCATCGCAAGAACGACGCCCTCGAGAGACTTGGCCTCGATGTACTGGCTGTGCTTGCTGTCGACGATCTTGATGACCGCACCAGCGAGCGCGTACTGACCGCTTCGATGAGCCGCTCGGGCTGCGAGCAGCGCGATGCGTCCGCGCGTTGCGGCGTCTCCTTCGATGGCGACGTTGGTCGCCAGCATGTTCTCCAGCAGCTCTAAGTCACCGGTCTTCTCGGCCTGCTCGACAGCGGGAACCACTGCGGAAGAGACCATCTCAGCGTCCAGGGTCAGCGCCTTGTGGTTGGCAATGAGCGCAGAGTAGGGGAGGCTCAGATCATTGAGGAGGGTCGCCAGCCGGGCATATGCCTCTGCGTGGAAGGCCTCGTGGTCGGCATTCTGGGTGAGCGCGAGCAGGCCGTCGGCGGCCTCGGGCTTGTTTCCAGCCGTCAGCAGATCGTTGATCTCACCGAACGCCTCCTGGCGCTCCTCCATCGTCGGCATCACCCGCTCTTCCTCGACCGGCGGGACCGCATCAGCGCTGGGAGCGGAGAGCAGGGCCAGCAGCAGGAGCGCCGGCAGTGACTTCTTCACAGCCATCAGATCACTTCTTCAGTCGGACATAGCCGACGGTGAGGGCGACGTTCTGCTTGACGAAGACGCCGCGGCTGTCGGTGGTCTTCTCGCGCGACTGGATGAGGATGTCGTCGCGGATCTGGATCCGAAGGGCGGATGCTTCAGACAGGAAGACCCGAGCACCGATGCCGACACCGGCAGTGGGGCCAAAAGCGAGATCGTTGTCGGGCATGATCGCCTGCTCGACGGTCAAGCCAGCACCACCGAGGACGTAGATGTCGTGGTGAAAGACCCGGTTGCCGAGCCAGTTCATCTTGGCGTAGATGGGCGAGAACTGAGCATCAACAAGCAGACTGCCGAGGTAGCGGTAGGCATCCGGGGCGACCTTGTACGCCTCGCCTTCCAGGGTGCGGTAGGCGTTGTTCTTCAGTCCGTACCCACCGCCGAGCGCGACCTCAAAGGCCAGCGTCTCAGACTGATGCTTGACCCCCGTGAGGCTCATGATCGGGGTGGTGGTGAAGGCATCAAACGGCATCCAGCCTGCATGGGCACCAAGCTCAAGCTGATCTTTCTTGGGGTACAGGAGGTTCTGGACGACGGCAATCTCAGATTCTTTGAGAACGCCGACGTCGATGGTCTCCTGCGCGGCCGCCTGGCTTGGGAGCAGGAACGAAAGTGCGGCGAGCGCAGCGATGGTGTGCTTCATCTGATTCAGGGGCTCGAGGTTAAATTAAAAGGGGAGCTCGCGGGGCTTGCCGACCAGCGGGCGGTAGTAGATGCGGACGTCTTGGTTGTAGTCGGGCACGTTTTCGCCCCAGAACGCCACGGCGTTCTGCGCGGAGTCGTAGGACCAGCCGCGGGTGTACTCAAGGGTGTCGGCATCGGGATCAATGACGTCGGTCTCCGCCGCGGCGCTGACCTCCAGGCCATCGACGTAGACTCGAATGGTCTCGATGTCTGGGATGGACTGCAGCTGAAAGGCCGTCAGGAGGTTGTTGATGAGCTGTCCCAGCTCCGCGAGATACTCGGCGAAGTCCGCCTGCTCGCAGTCGCCGTTGATCTGCTCCTCGAGCGGCGCGAAGAAGCCGTTGGTCTCGTCGGCCATGGCCTGGAGGCGCTCGACCATCCAGGTCTGCGCACCACCAGAGTTGCAGGGGAAGCTGCCGTCGTCATCGTTGTAGTTGGGGCCGATGGTGACCATGCGGATCGGACGCTCGAATTCTGCGAAGGCATCGATGTAGGTGTCCGGGGTTTCCTCACCCTCAGGCAGACGCCAGGAGTCGTCTCCCTCATCACCGACGATGACCACGACTGTGGTGGCGTCTTCTCGGAGGAGCTGGCGGTCGGCGGTGTTGTTGGAATTGATGTCTGCGCTGGTGAAGGAGTGCTCGGCGTCTCCCTCAAAGCAGAGCTCGGGCGGGCTGTCCACCGAGCGGCACAGCGCCAGCAGCGCAGCCTCGAGGGGCTCCTCGTCGCCAGAGCCGGCGTTGCCTTCCCACTCACCGAGACCGCACTCGCAGTCGAGGTACTCCTGGGTGATCTGATCGGGCTCGTCGCCGCAGACATAGGAGAGGTCGCTGGGGACCTCGTCCTCATCCCAGTAGGTGGCCTCGCACAGCAGGTTGCGGCGGAAGGCATCCTCGACGTCTGGATCCCACTTGGAGATGATGGTGGGGTCGCCCAGCAGCCAGCCTCCTTCACCCGGCTCCAGGCCGGTGCTGTCACCGCCGATGAGCTTGGCGGTCGTGGTGGTGATGCCGAGCTGGTAGTCGATGTACCGACCGCGCTCCTGAGAGGCGTCGATGGTGTTGCTGACCGCGTCGGAGAGGCCGTCGGTGTTCTGGGCCGCACCGTCTTCGCTGGTCAGTGTCTGGATGAAGGCGTTGAAGTTCAGCGCCAGAGACGCAGACTCATCAACCATCGACTGAGAGTTGTCGATGACGAAGATGACGTCGGCATCATTGGAGTAGTCGGCCTGAACATAGCCGGCGATGTTGAAGTACTCGTACTGGTTGCAGCCGGTTCCGAGCAACATCAGAAGGATCGCGCGGTTCATGGTTTGCTCCGCTGGCGGGCAGGATGTGGATGGCACAGTCTACCGAGCCGGCCCAATGGCTGCAAAGATTGTGGGCGTCAAGGTTCTGTCGGCTTGTGCTTCTCGACAGTGTGTGGGCCTGAATAAGCGAAAAGGCAGCCCCGAGAATCCCCGGAGCCGCCTCCATCACCAGCGCACAAGCTGGAGAGGTCTGGGACGCTCTAAATCTTTCGGACCAGGGTGTTGATTGTGTTGAAGGTCGTGGTGACCTGCGGCTGGATCCGGAGCCCACGATTCTGGTGGAACTTCAAGAGCTGATGCCAGATGTTGGTGATGTCATCACGGATGGTGATGTAGTTTCGAGCTTCGGTGAGCTCGCGCAGCTGTGTGACCGCCGGGGGCAGCTCGCTGTCCTCATAGCAGACCTCGATCTGGCTGATGGTGTCACAGAGCTGGGTATAGAGCGGGTCCTCGTCTTCGACCTCAAGCACGGGCTTGTCATCTTCGACGTCGAACACCTCTGCGATGCTGTCGCTGTCTTCAAGAGGAGACAGGTCCAGATCCGCGAGGTCACTGATCTCGCCGTCATCTTCGATCGCGACCTCGGCATCGTCTTTTTCAACGTCTACAGCGGAGGAGTCACTGACGTCGAAGCCCCCTCCGGTGCTGAGCCCCGAGAAGTCATCATCGAGGGCCTCGATGGGAATGGGGGGGGACCCCAGCTGGAGTGCATCCTCCAGCTGCTCGGTGGTGTATGGCTCGATCTCCATGTCCTGATCGAGACTCTCGTGGTCTGCGCCAGGAGCGACCTCGTCTTCGTCTTCGTCTTCGTCTTCGTCTTCGTCTTCGTCTTCTTCCGGCTCGATGATGGCCTCTCCGGCGCCTTCCTTGACGACGGGAGCTTCATCGGGCTCGCCGAGGGGGGAGAGGTTGCGATCTGCGAGGTAGCTGGAGGTATCGACTCCGAACTCCTCCAGGTCCGCAAGCCGCAGGCAGCCCTTGACGGAGTTGGGACCAGACTCGCTGTGGGTCTCGACCACTGTGATCTTTCCAGAGACTTCTGGAGCGATGTGCACACTGGGCGCGATGAGGATGTCAGAGCGAATTCGACGACTGGAGACTCGGATTGCGGAGAGTCCCTGGATGGTGCTGGCGGTGGTGCTCTTGCCGCTGAGGGCGATGTTTCCAGCGCGAAGGAGCTTCGCGGTGACCGTGCCGAAGGTGCTCAGGGTGCCGGAAGTGGCGGTCGCTTCGTCGACCCGCAGGTTTCCGTTGATGGTGAGATCGCCGCCGCTGGCGATGGCCTGAGCGGTGACGCCGGCGAGGTTGATGTTGCCGCTCTCGGTGGAGATGAGATCTGCCTGCGTGATGCCGCTGACGGTCAGATCGCCTCCGGCATAGAGACTGTCTGCCTCTGCGTTGCCGGTGACCTCGACTGTGCCGGCGGACCGGATCTCATTGGCGAGTGTGTTGCCGTCGATGTGGAGGCCGCCGGCGCCGGCTTCCAGCTGGTCGACCAGGGCATCACCGTGGATCTCAATGCGGTCGGCGGCGATGCGGGTGGCGGTGATTGCACCGTGGACTCGAACGCTTCCGCGTGCAGACAACTCAGCGAGGTTCTCGGCGTCAACATGCAGCTCAATGTCACCCTTGACGGAGCGGATCCGCCTCAGGGGCAGGCCGAGGGTGCTGTGGAGAATAATATCTCCCTGATGCTCGATCGACAGTCCGTCTTTACCCTGCTCAAAGACGAGCCCAGCAGGGACAATAAAGGAGGAAAGCTTGCTCATGATGGACCTCAAACGGGGCGTGGGGTTGGCCACATACTACAGCCAGCAGCCCAGACCGGTCAATCCTGCGCATGCGTGGCCACGGGCCTTACCGGTACAGGCGGGCTCGAACACGGGCGAGCCCATGGGCTGCTGGAGTGTGAGAGGGCTGGATGGACAGCGCCTCTCCGTAGGCGATTGAGGCCCGGTCGAGCTGTCCGAGACGCTCTAAGGCTTGCCCCAGATTAGTGTATGCGGCGTAATGATCTGGCTGAAGCTGGGTGGCGATCTGGAGTGCCTGGATGGCCTCTGCTGGTCGGTCTCCCTGGAGGGCGGTCTGTCCGAGCGCCGCCCAGGCCAGTGCGCTGCAGCGATCCATTGCCAGTGCTGCCAAGTACTCCTTCATGCTGCCATCCAGATCGGCCTGGGCGCGGGCGATGTCGCCCAGGCTGATCCGACGGCGGGCCTCGGCTGCGACGACCGCTGACGTGTCGCAGCGCTCGACCGGGGCATCAGGAAGTCTCAGAGAGGCGGTGATCCTGCCGGTGGTCTCCGGCAGGGGCGTGACGGCGGGCGGGAGGGGGGCTGTCGGGTTCAGGGGAGCGGAGAGGCTGGCCCGGCCCATCTCCACGGTGCTCAGCGGCTGAGCGTCGGTGCATCGAAGAAGCTGGAAGACCCCTGCGTTCTCGATGATGCAGACCCCGGCCGGTATGCCGCAGTGTCTGGAGTAGCAGCGGACCGTCTCCGGCGGCGAGGCCAGTCGGATGATCTCGCCATCGGATGGCGCGTGATCGAGCGCCACAGTGGCCCCAGGCTCAAAGGAGGCTCCGCGCTCACAGTCCAGCCACCACAGACCGTTCACCCGCCAGGCAGCACCCTCGCGGCTGACCGCGCTGCCCTCGCCGACCACCCGTATGCGAGTCGGACAGCTGGCGAGCCCTTGCTCCTGGCAGCACTCAACACAGCGCTGGACACCCGCATCAGCGGTCGGGAGCAGCAGTACGAGTAGCGCAGCAATCACCGTGAGGTTCTACCTTGAACATCTACGATCTGCATTGCACTATCGGTAGACCTCTGCCGTTAGCTGTGACGCGTGCTCCTCAGGCGTCGGCCAGACCATCGGCTTGAGGCGCCGGCGTCCGAGCGAGACCTCTGCAGCCATCGCCATCTTCAGCCCGTCGATGTCTCCTCCCATGACCCGGCGGGCCTCTGGCACGAGCTCTCCAGAGCCGCCCTGCTCCGAGACAATGACCGGAAGCCCTGCAGCGGCAGCCTCCCGAACGATCAGTGGGCTGTTCTCTGGCCAAAGCGAGGGCAGGACCAGGACATCGTGGGCCGCCAGCAGGGCGGGAACCCTCGACGCATCGACCGCACCGAGGCGCTGTGCCTCCGGGATCGCAGCGAGACGCGCGTCGAGGTCATCGATGAAGCCGGTCTGCCCGTCCATGACTGGTGTCGGTCCTGCGATTGTGAGCTGCGCACACCCCGGAGAGAGCCCTGAGAAGGCCTCGGCGAGCAGGTGGGGACCCTTGGTCGGGATGACGCTGCTGGCGAACAGGAAGCGGACGGGGCCATCGGGGGCCGCGGGGGCAGGCGGGACCGGTCGAATCAGGGGCAGCGGGAGGACGCGTGGTGTGGGCAGGCCGAGGTCCCGGAACCGTGTGGCGAGGTCATTCGATGGAGAGAGCAGGACGTCCACCGCAGAGAGGGCGGCCGAGACGCTCCGCAGTCGATCGGTGATGCGGGCCGCTGCATGTGGGGGAGGGGCGAGGGTGCCGACCTGCTCGCGCGCGGCGCGTCGCAGCGCCGGCCACCGTGTCAAGAGGCTTCCGATTGCACCGGAGAGCGGGTCGAGCCGCAGGTGCTCGGAGAGGCAGGGCGCACACCGGCCGGGGCTGGGACCCGGGCAGGGAAGCAGGTCCCGATTGATCAGCTGTCCACGTGCGCAGGGAAGTGCGTAGTCGTGCAGGGTGAGCACCACCCTCACGCCGGCGCGTCTGGCCACCGTGATGAGTCCAGTGGACAGCCCGGAGAGGTGGTGGATGTGCAGCACGTCTGGTCGCCACTGACGGAGCCAGGCCGCGAGCAGTCCGTCCAGCGCCCGACGGCGCCAGGTCTCCTCGAACCGGACGGGTGCGGGAGCCTGCAGCCGGACGTGTCCGGATTCCCGGATGATTCCCAGGGGGCCGACTCCAGGTGTGATCGAGACGACGTCGTGGCCGCCTGCGCTCAGCGCTGCGCACAGTGCTGCGACGTACAGTCCTGTTCCGCCCATCTCTTCGGCAGGCCAGCCGTGCAGAACACAGGCGATCCTCATCCGGTCACCAGGGCGCGATAGTGCACCTCCAGGGCATCCAGCATCTCAGCGACGTCGCGCGGCGGTCGTGGGGTGAGGGGAGGGGCAGACAGCAGGCGAGTGATCCGCTCAGACAGGGCTCCGACATCCCCCACCGGGTACAGCCAGCCGTCGACGCCCTCCTCGACAAGCTCTGGGATCCCACCGATGTTGGGCGCGATCACTGGGCAGCCGGCGGCGCGGGCCTCCAGGATGACCAGCGGCGCGTTCTCCGCCCAGCGCGAGCCCATCACCAGCGCACGTGCGCTCGCCAACGCTGTCGCGACTCCTGCCCGATCCAGCACTGGGCCCACGGGGTGTCCCCGCGCCATGGCGGGATCTGAGATCGGTCCGTGGAGCCGCAGTCCTGGCGAGCCGTCTGGGATTGCCCTGCGCCAGGCCTCGACCACCACGTCAGGGCCCTTGTGGTGACTGATCGTGCCGAGAAAAAGAAGGTAATCACTCGTGTCGTCGTTTCCATCCGCGAGCGGAGGGATGCCGTGGGGAACGACCGCGACCGGTCCGGTTCCTTGAGACTCCGCCCGCTGCGCGAGGTAGCGAGAGGGGGCGATCCGGAGATCAGCGGCGCGAAGAAAGCTCATCAGGCTGGCATTGCGGTGCGCAGCAGCCGATGGTGGCTCAGGTGCCCGGTGGCCCTCTGTTGCGATCGGCCTGCGGAGCCGGGCGGGCAGTCGTGACCAGAGGCGATGCAGTCGCTCTGGAGCGAGGATGGGCGAGACGGCCCCCGCCACTCTCAGCAGCGTGCGCGCCGCAGGGGTGGGGACAGGTCGCCACAGTGAGTAGCAGTGTGCGCACCCTGAGGGTGTCGGCCCAGGACATCGCTGACCGTCTCCCAGCAGCTCCGTTCCGCCCGATGCGCACCACCCCCAGGCATCGTGCAGGGTGAGCACCGTCGGCACAGAGAACCGCAGCCCGGCGGAGAGAAAGGCGACGTGCTGGAGGTGGACGAGATCGGGCTGGTGCTGCTCCACGAGCGCGGCCACGACCTGCTCCACCGCACGGTCGATCTCGCCGTCCGCCAGCGGGCGGGTCGGCACGTTGTTGACGAGCCGGGTGAGCGCGACACCGCCGTGTGATCCCTGCATCGTGCTGTACTGCGGGCGCCCTGGTGCACGGGTCGCTGCCAGCACTGCGACAGCGTGACCTCGTGCCGCCATTCCCTCCGCGACCGTCCGGGCGTGCTGCTCAGTCCCAGCGCGCTCCAGAGGAGGGTAGCCATGGCTGAGGTAGAGGATCCGGAGGGGGCGTGCCATGTCCGAGAGGCTACCCCGGGCTGTACACTCAACCCCCATGACTGAACCGACAGACCTCACAGATCTTTCTGTGCTGGTGATCGACGACGAGGAGTCGCTGCGTCACCTGCTCCGCATGATCCTGGAGCGCAGCGGCTACCGGGTCATCGAAGCGTCCGACGGAGCAGACGGCGTGGCGCAGCTCGATGCTCACCCGGAGGTTCGGGTGGTGATGTGCGACATCCGCATGCCCAACATGGACGGTCTCGCTTTCTTAGAGGCGGTGTCCGAGCGTGCCCTGCGGGTGGTGATGATGAGCGCATATGGCACCACCGACACCGCGATGGAGTGCCTGCGTCGCGGCGCATGCGACTACATCACCAAGCCGTTTCGCATCGACGAGATCCGCATCTGCCTGGAGCGCATCACCGAGCGGGAGCGACTGCTCGATGAGAACCGCACCCTCCGCCAGCAGATCCAGTCCAGCCACACCCTCGCCGGCTTCATCGGGCGCTCTCCAGCAGCGCAGGAGGTGATGGCGGTGGTGGGAAAGGTGGCTGCGTACCCGACCACGGTGCTGTTCACTGGGGAGTCGGGTACCGGGAAGGAGCTGATGGCTCACGCCCTGCACACCCTCTCTCCCCGCGCTTCTCAGCCGTTTGTTCCGATAAATTGTGCGGCGCTCCCGGAGAGCCTCCTGGAGAGCGAGCTGTTCGGACATGAGCGCGGCGCATTCACTGGAGCCCACCGATCTCGGGCTGGCTTGTTCGAGCAGGCCGACGGCGGGACCCTGCTGCTCGACGAAATCGGGGACATGCCCCTCCCGCTACAGACGCGGCTGCTCAGGGTTCTGGAGGATGGGCGCGTGCGCCGCATCGGCGGAGATCGGGATGTCGCGGTCGACGTACGGGTCGTGGCTGCCACCGCCGCCGATCTCGACACCGCAGTCACAGAGGGACGGTTTCGCAGCGACCTCTTCTACCGACTCAACGTGGTGCGGGTTCGCCTGCCGCCGCTGCGAGAGCGAAGGGAGGACATCCCCCTGCTGACAGCGTCCCTCATCCACCGCGCCGCCGAGCGCCTGGGGCGTCGGGTCGTCGGCACCACCGATGAGGCGATGCGTGCGCTGGTGGCTGGGAGCTGGCCGGGCAACGTCCGGCAGCTGGAAAATGCCCTGGAGTATGGCGTCCTGATGGCGCGCAGCGAGCTGATCGCGCTGTCGGAGCTGCCGCCGATCTCCACGGATGAGCCCGAGCCGCCGCCGACGCTTGACTCGGACGATCTCTCCATCAAGCGTCGGACTGCCGCGCTGGAGCGCGCGCTCATCATCGCGGCCCTCGAGAAGACCGGACGCAACCGCTCCCAGGCCGCGAGGTTGCTGGAGATCAGCTACAAGACCCTGGTCTACAAGATCCGCGACTATGAGCTTGAGGACTGAATGCTTTCGCTGCTTCTGATCGGCTGTCGGAGTCCCGTCGAGGAGGGGCGGGCTGCACTGAATGTCCACGACCTCGCCGCTGCCGAGGGGTCATTTCGTGCCGCGCTGGAGCGAGATGCCGAAGACATTGCGGCCCTCGACGGGCTCGGCTGGACCTACCTGCTCGCCGGGCAGCGAGAGGCAGCAGCCAGCGCGTTTGATCGCTGCCTGGAGCTGATGCCGACCAGCGGAGACTGCCTGCGTGGTCGGGCGAGCGTGGCGACTGCCGACGACAACCTCCCGCTGGCGCGCTCGATGCTCCTCAAGGCGCAGGAATTCGATCCAGACAACCCCGGCGTGATCGCGAGCCTCGCGCTCCACGACATGCTCGCCGGGCGAATGACGGATGCCGAGGAGCGGTACCGCCTCCTGGTCACCCGGTTTCCCGAGGAGGCGGAGTATCGCCTGGGGCTTGCCAGGGTGCTGATGCGCCTGGATCGGGTCGAGGATGCGCTGGGCCTTATTGAGGAGGCCCTCGTCCTGCCGGACACTCCGGTACGCTACCGGTCGATGCTCTGGGTTCTCCGTGCTCACGGTCTGGTTGTGCGAACCGCTGGCCTGGAAGACCCCGAGCGCTGTGCAGAGACCGCTCCGGCGGTGCTCTCCTGGCTCGACGCTGCGGAGCAGTCCCTCGTCCAGGCGGAGTCCACCGGAGTGACCTCTCCAGAGCTGGCGCGAATCCGGCGTCTGGTGAAGAAGAGGCGCGGGGCTGTAGAGGAAGTCTGCCCCGCGCAGGTCCGCGGAGAGCCCGAAGAACCCATGCCACCGGGCAGACCGCCCGAGAGGGCTGATGGTTCTCTGTGACTAGGAAATGTTTTCCCATGCGGGAACTTTTTCCCGACCTCGAGCGCTGTTTGGATCGATGCAATGTCGGGAATGACGTGCTGATTTCTGGTACAACTCTTGCATATATTAATTGTTGACACAGGTCTGTCATGCGCCAAGGCTTCACCCTCATCGAACTGATGGTTGCCCTCGTCCTGCTGGGATTCCTCGCAGCGATTGGGTGGAGTAGTATGACGGACCAGCTCCCTCGCTTCCGCATGATCCGAGCTGCTCGCCTCTTGAAGTCCGACATGACCAGCCTTCGAAACCTCGCTGTCCAGAGCAACCGGGAGACCCGCCTGCGGCTCACCGATGCCGGTGGTGACTGTTCGGATCCAGACAGCATGGGCGGCCGCTGGGAGATGTCCATCGGCGATCGCTCCTCAAGCTCTCAGGCCTGGGATCTTCTTCCTGAGGATGCCTTCGATGATGGCTCGGATGATCTGCAGGGAGAGGCCATCACGGATCTCGGGATGGAGGGCAACCACCGCGCGGCAGATGTCTGCCTCAAGGACTGGGGCACCCTCGTCGGTCCAGGCACCAGCAACGCCGATGCCGTCGTGTTCAGCCCTCGGGGCTGGGTGACCAATCCGGGCAGCGACTTCTCCAGCAGCGGCTACATCGAACTCACGCTGGCAAACCAGCAGGCCACCCGGGGAGGCTTCACCGATGAGGTCTCCGTGGTGATCTTCCGCTCTGGAATGATCCGCCTCGTCTCCGCCCTCGGTGCTGAGTACAAGGATGCCTCTGTCGGCACCGCCACCAGCAGCAGCAAGCAGTAGAGCAGACATTGACCCCCCTCAAGCCCCCCCCTGTGATGAGAACCGGAGCCGCTCAGAGCGCGCCCACGATGAGTGCGGGCGACCCCCTGTCCGCGGATCGAGTCAGCAAGAGCGGACCTGTGAACCTCCAGCGGCGGCGCAGTGTCGGCGGGTTCACCCTCATCGAGGTTCTCATCGCCTCAGCGCTCCTCGGGTTCTCTCTTCTGGTGATGTTTGGCTTCCACAGTCAGGCGGTCCGCTCCAACATGCATGCTCGGAAGATGACGGACTGCACCTACCTCTCTCAGCTTCAGATGGAGCGTCTGCTGATGCTGCACTGGGATGAGACGACGGGCCGACCCAGCGATCTGGTGGACAACGACTCTGACAGCACGGCGTCTGGAAGCAACACCACGGAGTGGGCCTGGCTCGAGCACCCGGACAACTCCATCGAGCCCGATCCGGTGAACTCCGCCAATGATGAAGACGACACTCTGGGAGAGCCGGTCTACTACGTCACCTGGGATGTCGAGGACATGGACGCCAACGCCACCTGGACTCGCCTCAAGGTCCGCTGTCAGTACCGCGACGAAGCTTTTGGCCGCTGGCTGGGTACCACGGTCTCCTCCTACCGGTTCCGGGACTGAGTCATGACGCACCGCTCCATGCCTGAGATCAGCCCCGCCTTCATCCGTCGCTCCCTTCGCCGGGGCTTCACGATGCTGGAGATGTTGGTCGCCATCGCGATCGCGGCGTTTGTGGTCGCGGGTCTCTACGGACTGTTCACCATCCAGTCGCGGCAGTTCATGTTCCAGGACCTCCAGATGGAGATGCACCAGAACCTCCGATTCGGCGCAGACGTCCTCTCTCGAAGCATTCGGATGTCTGGCTTCAACACCAGCGGGTATATTGCCGGAGTCATGGGCTCCGACGGCACTTCTGGCTCCAGCATCGATGCCAGCGAGCTTCCCGCGATCATTCCCTGGGACAGCGACGGAGCCAACGGCACCGATGCCATCACCGTTGTCTATGGCGATCCCTCCACCGTCATGTCGACGCACTACAGTGTGATGGAGGCTTACACCACGGAGTCGCTCACCTTCCAGCCCAACACCCTCGAGAACAACGAGAAGCTCCAGCAGATCACCGCCGGCGACCTGCTGCTGTGTCATGACTTCGCCTCGATGAGTGGAACTGAGTCCTACCTCTGGGAGGTCTCTGCAGACGCAGACGTCAGCAACGGCGTCGTCTCCGTCTACGAGAACGACACCAACTACACCGACTACGTCAACCTCTTCGGTACCGACACCAACCTCTCGCCGATCATGCGCTGCGCGAAGGGGCAGGTGCTCACCTTCTACATCGATGACAGCGACGACGGAACCGGTCCGGGCACCGAAGATCATCCGGTCTTGATGATGGACATGAACTTCAACTGGCCCAACGACGACGACATCCCTCTTGTCGACAACGTCGAGGACCTCCAGCTCATGTACTGCATGGACGGTGGCATCGGAGCCCGCTGCGACGATGACACTCAGTGGCGCGATGACTTCACCAGCGACCGTGCTGATGAGGTCTGGGGTGTGCGCATCCACCTGCTCATTCGCTCCTCCAGAGAAGAGAGCCGCGGCATCTACAAGAACATCAGACCAGACATCGCCAACAACGCCGTCGGCAGCACCGACGAAGACGGCTACTATCGTCAGGTACTGGTCACCGAGGTCGCCACCCGAAACCTGCGAGCGCTGTGATGCACACACCCAGACTCCACCAGCTCAACCGCCGCAGCGATCGCCGCGGCTACGTCATGCTGGTTGCGATGGTTCTGTTGGCGCTGCTGGCCGTTCTCGGGAGCAGCACCCTGACGATTGCTGGGGTCGACCAGCGCATCGCGCTCCAGAACCGAAAGCACATGCTGGTGCTCAACACCTCCTCCGCCGGCAACGAGCACGCGCGCGATGAGCTGCGCTGGACGAACCCGCTCTCCGAGGGCATCGACTCCGGCGACACCCACGACGACTTCGTCAATGCCGCTGCAGCTGAGGCGGACTTTGGTGGACTGACCTACACCCACAACCTGGGTGTCTACTGGGTCTCTGCCACCTACATCCGGTGCGGCAATCCACCCCCCGGATACTCTACCGAGGTCGGTCGCGCGGGCTTTCGCAGTGACTACTGGCTGATGGAGTCCACTGCACGAATGCAGGACGCCGTCACCAACGACAACATCAACGAAACCCAGGCCAAGACTGCCTCCGTTCTGCGGAAGGTCATGGACGGGTCCTGTCGGATCCGATGAGGGGAACTCGAATGCACACCACCCGCTCTCACCTCCTGCTTCCTGGTCTGTCGTCTCTGGCGATGCTCTCCCTGGCGCTTCTGCCCGGGGGAACAGCCTCTGCCTCCTCTTCTGGTGGCGCGGATGACTACCTCGCCGTCACCGAGTCGGTCACGCCAAACATCCTCTATGTCATCGATCTCTCCGAGGACATGGACGAGCCCTGTGACGGCGGGACCGATGGTGACCCCTGCATCGAGGTGGTCGCAGAGGTGCTCAGCGTCATGGTGCAGCACTATGACTGGGCGCGGTATGGTGCGGTCGGCACCACGGACTCTGAGACCGACAACGGCTACTACGAGATCGCGCCGCTGGGCTCGCCGTTTGCAGAGTTCTCGGACGCGATGTCCAACCTCACGACCCACGGCAGCGGTGTCGAGACCCGAAACCTCGGCGAGGTCCTCGCCTCGGTGTCCTCGGACTATCTCACAGACACCACCACCGAGGACGAGATCGACGACGACAGCGACGGCTTCACCAAGGACTGGGAAGAGGGGCCGATCAATTACGCCTGCCAGGACACCCACGTCATCGTCATCACCAAGGGCCGCAGCGTCCACGATGACGCTGTGGTCACCGAGTACAGTCCGGACATCAACGGCCTCTATGGCTACACCGACATTGAGTGCGACGAGACCGGCGAGGGCTCCGCATCGGACTCTCAGTGTCTCTACGACAACGCTGTCTGGCGGATGTACACGAAGGACTATCGCTCCGATCTCACCGACTATCAGATCGCTACGGTCCACACCCTCGGCTTCAACACGGACGATGACTCTGTCGCCGACAACCTGTTCACAAATGCCTCGGACCTCATCAGCGGTGCAGGGGTCTACGACGTCCTCAGCGGGGACCGCGATGAGATGCTCGCCTCGCTGATGGAGGTCATGATGGATGTGCGGTCGGGGTTCTACTCCGCCTCCACGCCCATCGTCTCGACCAACGGTGAGTACCTCATCTACTCGTTCTTCGAGATAGCTGGTGGTGAGCCGCTGGCAGAGGGTCACGTCCGCGCCTACGAGATCGACACCGATCCTGGCAGCAGCACATACGGTCAGGTTCTCTACGATGGCGATGCCTCATACGGCGGCGCGCTGTGGGATGGTGGTGACCTCCTCGTCAGCCGGATCGTCACGGCCTCAGAGTCCAACGAAGAAGACCGCGACGGTATCGGCCGACGCGACATCTACACCTTCTTCGAGGATGGCGTCACCGCCATGTACTCCGAGTCCATCAACGACAAGCGACAGGGCTTCGACCTCGACTTCGTCACCAACGTTGGCGCCGACACGACCGCCCTCGACCTCATCCTCGACACGACCCCCGACCCCGACGACGCCAGCTGCGCGGACGATCAGTCCTACGATCTCAACGACGACTGCCAGGTCGATGATCAGGACCTCCAGGCCCTCGTCGACTTCGTCCGTGGTCTCAACGAGGCGGAGTTCCGCTACCTCGAGCAGGAGCGTGGGACCTGGCGACTCGGTGACTCTCCCAACGCGATCCCGGTCGTCGTGGAGGTCGACTCTGATGTCTACGCAATCAACACGGTGTACCGAACCTTCCTCCAGGAATTGGAGGTCAACGACTACCCCGGCATCGTGCTCACACCGGCAAACGACGGGATGCTCCATGCCTTCCGTCTCGAAGAGAACGACGACACCTCCGACACCGAGATCGGTGAGGAGCTGTGGGCTTGGATTCCGGGCTACCTGCTCTACCGAGAGCACGATGCAGAGTGGGCCGGTCGCCTGATCGATCTGATGCTCTACGGCCGTACCTTCCTGTTCGATGGTACTCCGGTCGTCGAAGATGTCTGGATTGACTACGACGGCGACGGCGCTCAGTCCTGCAACTCAGTTCCCGAGGACTGCGAGTGGCGCCGGATCGTGGTGGTCCAGCAGGGCCAGGGTGGTCCCGCGACCCTCGCCCTCGACATCACCGATCCGACCACTCCGGAGTTCCTCTGGGAGCAGACCGACGAGACCGACGCCTCTGCGATGGGCTACACCATCGGCCGTCCGCTCGTCGGCCTTGTCCTCGACGACTCTGACTCTGACATGATCGACCGCTACGTGGCGATGTGGGGCAGCGGTCGCGCGGTTCCGGTCAGCACAGCGACGGACTACTACGAGGCTGCTGAGGCCAACCTCTACATGTGGGCGGTCGGTGACGACTACTGGGGCACCACTGACGCAGAGATTCAGGACTCCGATGGCGTCGGCTACGCGCGTGGTGACAACGATCACCCGGAGACGGGCTGGGGCTCCGTGCTCGACAACGACTCGGACACCGCTGGTCACTATGAGTACGCGTACATCGCCGCAGCGCTCGCAGCAATCGATGCGGACGACGACGGCGACATGGACACCGTCTACTTCCCGGTCTCCACATCCTACGCGCCGCTCGATGAGGGCGGTAGCGGCCCCGGCGACATCTCCGATCCGGGCAGCACTTGGATGTACAAGGCATGCATCAACGCCCAGGATCCGGGCGACATGGAGTGGATCGAGTTCTTTGATCCGATCGATGACGGCTCCCTGCTCTACCGCCCAGACGTCTACTACGCTGCCACCACCTCCTGGCTCGACGACGGCTCTCTTGGAGTCTACTGGGGCAGCGGCTCACCGTACGACCGGGACTCGGGCAAGACCGGCTACTTCTTTGCAATGAAGGACACCGCCCCGCTCTCCTGCGACGATGACTCGATGGACGCCATCTCTGATTGTGGCGGAACAGGAATCTACTCGCTGGGAATTAGCGAAGGACTCACGAGTGATCCGGTGGCATATGCCGGCGTTGTGTACTTCTCGACCTGGCTTCCCGAGGCCGATCGCTGTGACGGCGGAGACGGCCGCCTCTATGGCATCCGGTTCGATGACTGCACGCCAGGCATGGACACCGACGGCAGCGGCGAGGCCGACGCGGCAGACTCCGACTATCAGGAGTTCGAGGGCGAGCGCGTCAGTGGAATCGCGGTTGGAAAGACTGGAACGCTGTATGTCGGAACGTCAGATGGCAGCGCTTCGGGCCTGACGTCGATCGATGCTGCGACCGACCCGTACCTCGGAACAGCAAACATCGCGTGGATGGAGATCTTCTAAGGCGCGAGCTTGAGTGACGGATTTCGTTGGTCACAAAAAAACAATGGCGGCCTACGGGCCGCCATTCTGCTGAGACCATTGCAGGATGCTCTGTACCCGCGACGGAGGCCGGACTCTGTACGGGCTCGGAAGCAATTCCGCACTGCCTCAAGAACACAGCTCTGCCTCAGAGACACCGCGCCTCTTGCGACAGCCTCAGAACTTGGGTGACTGGTCCACGAAGCCGTCTGTGCCGGCTTAGCCCGTGTCCTCATTGAAGTCTGGATGGCAGATCGTAACGTTGGTGTCCAGCGGACGAAACCGAAGCGCGCTGTCTCCGCTTCGATGCGCAAACCGTACCTTGATTGGATACTGCCCGTTGTCCAGGCTGACCGTAAACGTCTCTGGATCGAACGCCTTCACACCCGGGAGGGCAATCACCGTCTCGCCGTTGATGTCCACCCAGAGATCATCGGACGCCCCGGCCGTAAACGCGACCTCAGCATCCTCCCAGACCCGAATCCACGCCACCCAGGTCGACGTGAAGTAGGCGGGGTCTCCGCTCAGTCCATCGTCCACCGGCCACCAGTTGCTTCCATGATCCAGAGAGGGATCAAACCGGGAGAACGACAGCCGCTGAGCGTCCCACCAGTCTAAGTCGTCGTACGTATCTGCATCTCGAACATCCTCACCAGGCTCGACGTCCGCATGGCTGTCCGGGAGGTTGAAGTATTGTCCGGCGTATCCAGAGGTGCAGTCCGCCCAGTCTGGCGGGGAGCCAAAGTCGTCGGCTTCCTCTGTCGGCGGCTCTGCGACCGGAACCTCACCGAGCACACGAACCGTCTGCTCAGAACAACCCAGGAGTACCGTGATGATCATGGAGGACACTATTCATCCTCCAGCGTCTCAAGGTCTGGATAGACCTCGCACTCCAGCCACTCTTCGAGCATTCCACGCTCTGCCTCTGAGGGCCCTCCACCGGGCGGCATGTCGAGGTTCTCGATGGAGCGTATCTCGATCCGAGTCGCCCAGATGAGCACGTCAGCGTAGGTATTCAGATCGATCCCAACCGGCGCCCCCTCGCGGAGGTCGCCATCTTGGAGGACCGAGTGACAGCCGGTGCAGTGCTTGGCGAGAAATGACTTTCCGAAGTTGTCAAACGTCAGCGCCGGCTCTCGATCACAGGAGATAACACCAGAATCATTGCTGCCGTTACACGCAAGCATCAGTGCCAGAATCATCACCGAATCAGCGCATCCAGCACCTGCACGCCCGGCAGGTGAGACTCCGGATCGATGCCGCCGAGCTGTAGCAGCGCAGCACCGAGGTTCTCCGGTCCGATGATGTCGCCGAAGTCATCGGCTTCTCCAGTAGAGAAGTCGACGGTCTTGGCGATGAGCCCATCGTCGGTGCGACCAATCATGCGGTTGCCGCGAACACCCGAGCCAACCACGAGCGCAGAGTTGTACGGCCAGTGATCCTTGCCGCCGCTGCCGTTGACCAGCGGGGTACGTCCGAACTCACTCAGCGCAACCACCACGACCTCATCGATCAGCCAGGGTGCGGCCAGACCGGGAGTGGTGGAGAGGTGGTCCATGAGCTGGTCGAGCGCGTCGAAGAAGTCGTCAAACTGCGGTGCCTGGACCGTCACGTCACCGTGGGAGTCCCAGCCTCCGGGAATACCGATCATTGCGCATCGACTCAGTCCGAGACGCATCATCTCAGCCGCCTTCACGCCCTGCTCCAAGATGGACGAGCCGAGGTCGGAGAGTCCAGCCTCGAAGCGTCGGCCCTCGATCTCCATGCCGCGCTCCAGGTTGGTCAGCAGCGCATCGGCTCGACCGCCGCCGTCGCTGCGGCCGGAGAGGAACTTCGCTGTCCGCTCGTAGACGAAGGCATCGACGATGGAGTCTGATGGCGTGGAGAGCAGCGGTGACGGACTGTCAGAAGCGCCGACGATGGAGCCGTCGATCAGATCGAGCAGCGCGCCGCCGCCGGCTCGAACCACTGCACCGCCGTGCGTTCCGGCGAGGTTGGGGCCGGAGAACACAAGGTGGGGCAGGGGATAGTCCCCGATCGCTCGGCTGGCGAGCAGGGTCGGCCAGTCTGGATAGCTGGAGGCTGAGGTGCCGGTCAGCGAGAACTGTGTCGCAGAGGCATGCCCGACGCTGCGGGCATCCATGCCGTTAACGATCGCGGAGTGGCCGCCCCAGCGGGTGAAGAACCGATCGATCTCGGGTCGGTCCTCACCGGAAGTAAAGCTGAGGTTCCCCAGTGACCCGGTGAGGGTCTCGGGGTCCATGTCCACCTTGTCCGAGCCGTGGTGCGGATCGAAGACTGTGGTGGTGTCCCAGCCGCCGCCGGCGAAGAAGAAGATGAACTTGCGCTCACCTGCAGCGGCGTGAGCCATCTTCGGGTTCCACCCGAAGGCAGACAGGGCAGCGAGGGCGCCCGAGCTGGTGAGTAGGTTGCGTCGTGAGAAAGACATCGGCAGCCTCCTAGTAGGTCAAGACGCGGGGATCGCGGAGGACGGCGCTGATGACCGCAGCCCAAGCTGCAGTCACCGAGCCTTCAATGGAGTAGACCTGCTCCCAGACAACCATCAGGTTGCTCGGCTCAGTCGCATCTTCGTCCAGCGGCATCCCGGTGGCGGCGAGGTAGAGGTGCCGAATCTGAGCATCGAAGGCTTCCGGGTTGGACTCCGGAGTGTCCTCGATGGTGACATAGAGCAGAAGAGTGGCATCGTCAGTGCGGGTCGAGGAGAGGTCGTGGCTGGCGACGGCATAGCCGGCGGACTGGGCCAGACGCTCCTGGATGAACACTGCGCCGACCGATGGGTCGTAGCTGCGCGTGGTCACCGTGTCACCGTCGATTCCGCCGAGCAGAACGGGAAGCCCGGAGCCGTGGTTGGTCAGACCATCCCTGCCGCCGAACGACCACTCATAGCCGGTGATGTCGGCGATGATGGCAGAGAACTGAGCTGGCGAGACCATCTTGAGACCGGCGAGCCGCGCATCGACCTCCGGGTCGTCACTGCCAGCCGCTCGGTAGCCATCGGAGAGGACCACAGAGCGGACGAGGGTTCGCACGCTCTGGTCAGAGTCGACGAACACGGAGCGGTGTGACTGAATCTCTTCCCAGTCGTCGTCGACGATGGTGCGCTGGGTGAGGCCCTCCCAGACGGTCTGGACTGCGCAGTCCATGAACCGGGAGTCCTCAGCGAGCAGCTCGGCCATCTCAGGGATGTTCGCTGTGGGAACACCGTAGAAGCCTGGGGCCTTGTTGGCGTACAGCCGCCAGTTCTCCTCGAGCTCCGGCTTATAGACGCCCGTGAAGTCGTTGTCGTCGTAGGAGTAGAAGCCGAAGAAGTGCGCGGAGAGCGGATCGAGCGTAGAGTGGCAGGACTGACAGGATGGGTTCTCGCCGATCGCGCTCTCGGGGTCGAGCGTGAGCTGGTCGACCGCAGCACGATCCAGCACGATGGGACGGGAGAGGAAGTCGTCACACAGCAGCATGTTGCTGACTGCGTTGGCGCGGTGTCGGTTGGCGTTACCGTCCATTGAGGGGTACCGCGACCAGATGGAGTTCATCGTCAGGATGCCAGCCTCGGGGCGACCGTCGGTGTAGTGGGCAATGCTCCACCCGCCGTCCTCGGTCTCCTCTCGATCCAGGTTCCAGACCTCCGCGAGGAGCGGGTTGGCGATGGTGTAGTCCGCCAGAACCATCTCGGAGTAGGGGAGGTCGTTGTCGATGATGTAGGACAGCAACCGCAGCGGCTCATCTCCGATGACCTGAGACACCTCAGCGCTGGTTGCGCCGTCGACCATGTGGCCGTAGGTGTTGTCGGTTCGGGTGAGGAAGCGCAGGGCGAAGACCTCCCGCATCCGCTCTGCGAACCGACTGTCATCCATGTAGCGGTTGACGTAGTCCTCGTAGAGGTCTGGGTTGGCTTCGATGTACTGAAGCTCTGTCTCGCTGGGGTGGACCCCGCGAAGATCAACTGACAGTCGGATGAGTTGCTCTCTGCTGGAGAGCATGGTCAGCCCTGCGGGGGCCGCCGTGTCTGTGGCACATCCGGCGATCACAGCAAGGATAATTGTTGCGCTCATCCGATCCTCCTAAGAGGTGGTTTCAAGGGACTGGTCAGATGTCTCTGACCGTAAACAGAAAGTCTTCAGGTTCTGGCAGGGTGATCGGGCTGGTCTCCCAGAGCCAGGAGAAGTCCATGCAGACCTCGCCGTACTCTGTGGTCTCGATTCCCCGGACGTAGAGTGTCCCGCAGCCATCACAGGAGCCGTATTCGGTGTCTGCGGTGGTGTCGGAGCTGTCGGTGGAGCTGACCGGTAGAAAGACCAGGTCATACCAGTAGGCATTTTCGTCACGCAGTCCGATCCAGCCGACGGGCTCTGCGGTGCAGGCGTCGGGTGCGGAGCCTGTCGGACCGCTGAAGGTGAGGTCCATGGCGACAGAGTCAAAGCGCTCACTGATCAGGGTGTCGAACAGGAAGATGTTGCCGCGAGACTCGATGTGATCTGCGTTACCACCGGTGGCGTAGAGGTAGAGGTCCGTCCGCCAGCCGCCGCCGTCTGCACCCGTGAGGTCGGAGATGGCGTCTCCGGTGATGGTGGCCTCGATGAGGCTGGAGTAAGCCCAGCGGGTGTAGCCGGGCGCCTCGACGAGGTAGAGCGAGTCGCTGCCCTCGCCCTTGAACTCGTAGAGGACGTTGTCGCTGTCACCGACGATGGCATTTGCCATCATGGTTCGAGAACCCTCGGTGGTGCGACCGGCATCGGAGCTGGCGTCGCCGTCACCGGAGACGTTTCCGTCCCAGATCACGTAGCCGCCGTAATACAGCCCACCGGGAGTCTCGCAGTAGTCGAACCAGGAGACGCCGAACTGCTCGTCGTCGTCGAGGTCAGCATCCTCCGGAGCGCCGACGTAGAAGTCTGGGCAGCCCTCGTGGCCGAGATCGAGGATGTCGATGTTGCCCCGCCACGGTGTGGAGAGCGTCACCGACATCGACATCGCGAGTGCGTTGCCGTAGGCGGTCGCCATGTCCACGCCATCGATGTCAGGCAGGACGAGATCCTGCACCGGATCACCCTTGTCGACGGGCTCGTTGTTTCTGTTGCAGGACAGGAGCAGTGCGGCGAGGATCATTCTTCTTCCTCGCCGACGAAGCCGAGCGTGGCTTCCCACTCAAAGTTGACCTCGTCGTGGAGATCAGATGCGTCGTACCAAGGGATCCAGATGTCAGACCCATAGTAGTTGAAGTAGATGGTGCTGTCTGAGTCGGAGTAGGCGAGCGTGCGGACCTCGCCGTCTGACGGGATGTCCGGGCTCCGGCACTTCTCCAGCCCGCCGATGCTTTCGCCCTTCCCCTTGTCCTCTTTCTTTGAGCCCTCTTCGGTGAGGTAGAACAGGATGGTGAAGCCGTAGTCGCAGGTCTCGCAGAGGTCGTCGACGGCTTGACCGGTGAGGGCGAAGGTTGCGGAGCACCACGGGGTGGACTCGTTTCCGTCGAGCAGCTCGGTGACGGTCAGCTCGCCGACCATGCTGCTGTAGGGGCCGCCCAGCGGAAGCAGCTGCCAGGCTCCGGCGTGGTTGAGGTCCAGTTCGAACGGAGGCGTCTCGTTTGAGTAGCCGCCATTGAGACCGGTGTCATCAATGGACCAGTCGATTGAGTCGCTGGGCGAATTGTCTGTGGTCTCGGAGTCTGGAAGCTGCTCCGGAACGCCAGAGTCTTTGCTGCCGACACATGCTGTAGACATCATGATTAGTAAGGTCAACAGTGAATTGGATTGGGTCAACAGCATGATTCCTCAGCGCCAACATTATCATGCGAGAAGTTTTTATTGAACTGCTCTGAATGGAATCCCGTCAAATTTATCCAATGCGTTCCGTTGTCGTTTTTTAACCTTGGTTTTTGTCAGATGTCGGATGCTGTTGCGGAGACATCCATGCGTGAAGTACCCGCTGTCACACGACGCATGCTATTGATCGAAGCATGATGAGGACCTCATTCTGCCTGATTGCACTCCTCCTGATCGGCTGCAAGCCTGACGGCATCAGCGATGGCCCGCTGATGTCGATCTCGGCGGAGTCGCTCGACTTCGGGGAGGTGCCCGTCGACACCACTGCAAGCCTGTCGTTCACCATCGACAACCAGGGCAGTACTGAATTTGAGGTGCTATCTGTCTCGATAATCGAGGGTCGTACTGCGGTATGGTCTGTTAATGGTGAGAATAGTGTACTCCTTGAGAGCGGCGAGAGTCTCGAGGTTGAGGTTGCGTTCGCGCCCTATGAGCTGACTCGTGAGGAAGGGCGCATCCAGGTGCGGACCACCTTCGAGGATGAGCCCAGTCGCTATGTGATTCTCGATGGCATCGGGGGACTCTCAATCGAAGATCTCGATGAGGATGGGTTCTCACCCGCAGAGGGAGACTGTGATGACGGCCGCGACACGGTCTACCCGGACGCCGAGGAGATCTGCGATGGCCGAGACAACGACTGCGACGACGAGCTTGGAGAGGACGAGGTCGACGAGGACTACGACGGCTACCTCCTCTGCTCCGGCGACTGCGACGATCTAAACGAGGCGATCTATCCGGGGGCGGAGGAGATCTGCGACGACGAAGACACCGACTGCGACGGAGTCATCCAGGATCGTCTCGATGCCGACAGCGATGGCTACTCGCTGTGCTCGGGGGACTGCGATGACACCACCGCCGTCGCGAGCCCGGGCAACCCAGAGCTCTGCGATCTCATCGACAACAACTGCAGCGGAGACGTCGACGACATCGACATCGACGGAGACGGCTTCTCTCCCTGCGACAATGGCGGTGACTGCGACGACAACGACTACTTCGCCTACCCGGTCATCGTCGATCAGTCTGCGAAGAATGGCGGAGACGGAACCTGGGACGAGCCCTACGCCAGCATCGCGGAGGCCCTCGCTGGGATCGACGGCGTGTGCCGTACGGTCGTTCTCTCCCAGGACACATACGAGGTCTCCCGCACGTGGTCCGATGGCGAGCTGACCTTGGTGGGTGCAGGGGATGGCCCCGAGGCGGTCAAGCTCACCCTCGGCAAGGATGCCGACGGGCCGATCTTCGCAGTCTCCAGCAATGCGCACCTCATCCTCCGCAACGTCACCCTCTACAACTCGGTCTCCGATGTCGACGGCGCAGCACTTCGGGCGGATGCGGCAGACATCACCCTGGACGGCGTGGTCCTGTCCAACAACAACTGCACAGACTGTGACGGCGGTGCGGTGGCGGTCAGCTCAGGCACCCTGACCATGGAGAACTGCACCCTGATCGACAACAAGTCCGGTGACGACGGCGGGGCAGTGGCGGTCAGCTTCGGAACCCTCATCGATGACGGCTCTCTGTACGAGGACAACGCCGGTGATCGCGGCGGGGCCATCCGGGCAGAGTCCTCCACGGTCGAGATGACGGATGTCACGCTGCTCAGCAACACCGCGGTCACTGAGGGCGGCGGCATCAGCCTTGCCGGCGGCAGCGACCACCTCATCGAGCGCGTCACCGTCTGGAGCAACAGCGCGCAGCTCTACGGCGGCGGCATCGCGGTGGCTGGCCTGGAAGACTCCGGCAGCATCCTCCGCAACCTCTATGTGCAGGACAATGTCGCCGGCACCGCTGGGGGTGGGGTCTCGGTCATCGGGGACGCCGCGAGCTTCCTGCTCGCCAACAGCACCATCGTCGCCAACAAGTCTGACGACGATGGCGCAGGGATCTATGTCGAGGTCGACGATGCGAGCGGGCTGAGCATCTGGTCGAACATCGTCTACTACAACAACGGCGAGAGCGGCCTGTATGTGAGCGATGGCTCCGGGGCCTCGGTCGCTTACAACACCGCGTTCTCCACCACGTCGAGCATCAACTTCTCGCTCGGGGAAGGAGAGGACGTCGGTGAGAACGAAGAGCGGGATCCAACGTTTGGCAGCTTCAGCAACGACGGAGAGCCCGCGAAGGATGACCTGACGCTTGCCTCGGGCTCGTCGGAGATCGGCTCTGGACCGCAGACCGGCGAGGGGCCAAGCGGCTATGTCTGGACAGACGCTGACAACAGCCGCAATGATCGCGGCGCAACCGGGGGCCAGGGAGGCTGAGTGATGGTGCTTTTCTGGGGAATGGCATGGGGCGCGACGCTGGAACTCGTGCCGGGCGATGACTTGGTCGGGCTCTCAGAGTCACTGCAGCCTGGTGACGAGCTGGTCCTGGCGGACGGGCTCTATCAGGTCCGAGGGCAGATCGTTTGGTCGGTGGTCTCGACGGAGGATGCGCCGCTGACGATGCGTCCTGCGGAGGGAGCAGAGCCGGTCATCGAGCTGATCCCCAGTGAGGAGGGGACCTACGACAACGACATCCTCCAGATCGAGGACTCTTCCTGGGTCGTCGTCGAGGGCATCACGTTCCAGGGGAGCGTCGACTGGACCGACGACACGGAGAACCATCGCGGCGTCCAGATTGCCAATTCCAGCCACGTCACCCTCTCCGAGGTGACCATCATGCAGACCGGCGATCACTCGCTCTATCTGGCGGGAACGAACTCCAATATTACTGTTCAGGACAGCCACATCCACTCGACCCTCAGCGGCTATGGGGTCTACGTCGGCTGCTCGGATGCATCGTGCTGGACCTCCGACAGCCGGCTGACCAACAACTGGATTCACAGCATCGGTGGGGAGAGCTCCTGGTCCGTCTACCTCGCGCATGGCTCGCAGGGAATCACCCTGTCAGACAACGTGATCTACGGCTCGGCTGGCTACGGTGTCTACATGGGCTCCACGGAGTACGGCGATCGCAACATCTTCGAGGGGAACGCGGTCTGGGGGCTGTCTGGCTACGGGCTGTACGTTCAGGGCGGCGCTCGGATCCGAAACAACATCCTGTTCAACATCGACGGCACCGGCATCTACAGCCGTGACCCCGAGCGGGGGACCTACTCTGACCTCATCATCAGCTTCAACACCGTTGCTCAGACCACCGGCTGGGCCACGCTCCTGGAGGACTGGTACGAGCAGTTCGGCATGGTCCTGGCAAACAACGCGATCTGCAACCCCACCGGGTACGGGCTGTACTATGAGATGCCCACCATCGACACCGCCACGCCGGCATCCGGCAACATCGTCACCAGCAACGTCGCGTGTGGTCTGGTCGATGGCCTCGACGAGTTCCCCGACGCGATGACCCCTGGCGCGGGCTACGCCGACTTTGTGGACGTCGAGACCTGGGACTTCTACCCTGCCTCCTCTGACTCCATCCTGATCGGCACGGCAGATCCAGCCGGAGACACCTACGTCCCTGAGGTCGACTTCAACGGCCTCGCCCGAGACGGAGACTCTCCAGAAGTCGGTGCCTATGAGTGGTCCGGCACCGGCAATCCGGGCTGGGCGATTCAGGAAGGCTTCAAGGAGTTTGGTGAGGGGCGCGAGGTGATCGAAGAGACGGTCGGCGGCGGCTGCTGCCAAGACGACGGCAGCGGCTCCGCAGCGCTCCTGCTCACACCGCTGATCGCGGTCGGAGCGCTTCGGCGGCGTCGACGACCCTGAGCCGGGAGCGATGCCCATCCTCTGTGCTCTGGAGGACCATCCTCTGTGCTCTGGAGGACCATCCTCTGTGCTCTGGAGGATCTGTGCTCCAGAGGACCTGCGCTCCAGAGGATGGGTGACCGCGCGATGCCCTCTGAGCGTGTGCAGCCGTTGCTTAGAACTCGGCGTTGCGCGGGGTTCGCGGCAGCGGGATGACATCTCGGATGTTCTTCATCCCAGTCACCATCATCAGCAGACGCTCAAACCCAAGCCCGAACCCGGAGTGCGGGACGGTGCCGAACCGGCGCAGGTCGACGTACCACCAGTAATCCTTGGGGTCGAGGCCGTGGTGCTGGATTCGCTCCAGCAGCACATCCAGCCGTGCCTCACGCTCGGAGCCGCCGATGATCTCACCGATGCGCGGCACAAGAACATCCATCGCACGGACGGTCTTCTCGTCGTCGTTGAGCTTCATGTAGAAGGCCTTCTCGGCGGGGTAGTCATGAACAATGACCGGTCCCTTGAAGACGACATCCGTCAGGTACTTTTCGTGCTCGGTCTGGAGCATCTTGCCCCAGGTGGTCGGGTGCTTGAAGCTCTGGCCGGACTTGTTCAGCAGCGCGATGGCGTCGGTGTAGGTGATCCGGGTGAACGGGGTGTCCTTGATGGCGACGAGGGCATCGATGAGGCCCTTCTCGATTCGCTTGTCGAAGAACGCGAGATCTTCCTCGCACTCGGTCAGCGCATGGTTCACGCAGTGCTTGATGAACGCCTCTGCGAGATCGGCGTTGCCTTCCAGCTCCAGGAACGCACACTCCGGCTCGATCATCCAGAACTCGGAGGCATGCCGGGCGGTGTTGGAGTTCTCTGCCCGGAAGGTCGGACCGAAGGTGTAGACCCGGCCCATGGAGCAGGCGTAGATCTCGGCCTGGAGCTGGCCGGAGACCGTCATGAATGCCTGACGACCGAAGAAGTCCTGGCTCCAGTCGATGCCGCCGTCGTCCGTGCGGGGGGCATCGCCGACATCCAGCGTGGTCACCTGAAACATCTCTCCAGCACCCTCGGCGTCGGAGGCGGTGATGATCGGGGTGTGGATGTAGAAGAAGTCGTTTCCACGAAAGAAGTCGTGCACCGCCATCGCCATGTGGTGACGGACCCGGGTGACTGCGCCGATGGTGTTGGTCCGTGGTCGGACATGGGCGAGGGTGCGCAGGGTGTCGAGGTTGATGCGCTTCTTCTGCATCGGGTACCCGTCGTGGACCTCGCCGAGCAGGGTGATGCTGGAGGCGACCAGCTCAACCCGCTGGCCCTTGGCCGGGCTCTCGACCAGCTCACCGCGCACCGAGATGCTGGCGCCGTTGCGGACCTTCTTGATGTCCGTGTCGTAGTTCTCGAGGGAGTTCTTGGCGATGACCTGGAGGTTGTTGAAGCATGAGCCGTCGTTGAGCGCGATGAAGGAGAGTCCTGCCTTGCTGTCACGACGTGTCCGAACCCAGCCGGAGACCTCGATGGTCTCTCCGACGGTGACTTCGCGAAGCACCTGTCGGATTCGCAAACCTTTCATGGTCGATTCCTCGATTGTGCCCCGGGATCGGTCCCGGGGTAGAGCGGCTTAGCCTGTTGGCAGGGCCTCGGGGAGGATCAGTCTTCCAGCTTCATCACGCCGGTCAGCACCAGCTCGCTGTCGATGCCCTTGATCTCCCGGGTCACTGCCTTGAGCTTGTGATCGCCGATGGCGGCTGAGCGGCTCCCAGGAACGACCTGCTTGAGGCTGTCGACGATGGCCTCCAGGATGCGCCCTTCCACCAGCAGCGCGATCGGATCTGCGAGTCCGGCGCCGCGGCTGCTGGACACTTTGTGCGCTTCCTCTCCCTCCAGCTCGATCTTTCGGCCTCGCACGCGCATCCGGCCATCGACCGAGTAGTCTCGCCACCAGCCCGCTCCTGCCAGCCGCCAGATGCGCAGATCGAGCGTGAATTGGCTGGCGTCAGCGGTCAGGGCGCGGGGATCGAGGGCGACATCGTTCTCCAGCAGACCCGCCTCGAACGCTGCCCGGCGCATGATCGCCAGCGCGGTCTGGGTAGAGGTTCGCAGCTGCCAGTCGCTCTCCAGTGGAGCCTCGGAGGCGGGAATGCTGGCGCCGCCGTTGACGTCTGCGAGGGCCTCTAAGCCGATGCCGGCTTCATCGACCGACAGCCTCAGCGCGCGGAGGGGCAGCTCATCGCCGCCCAGCGTGCTGATCCGAAAGGCCGGTGCCGCATCGACGGCAGCCTTTCCCCAGGTGCTGAGCTGACGGCTGACGTCGATGCTTCCGACAGAGGCTGCGCTGACCTTGAGGCGGGACAGCTCGGCGAGCGCCCCCATGACGGCCCAGTCGGTCCCGTCGCGCTCAATGGACACGGCGAGATCACCGGCCAGCGCAGCGGTGAACGGAACGACACCTGACACCGGACCCGCCTTCCAGGTTGCCGATCCCTCCAGGGTTCCCGACAGCGAGAGGCAGTCCGGGCAGCGTCCCCCGGGAGCGAGCGTGAGCCGCGTGACCTGTGCGCGTGGTCGGATGGAGGCGATGGGACCGATGGGGGTGTCCAGGGTGAGCTTCTTCTTCCACGCCAGCAGTCCGGCATCCATGGCAGCCTGAGACACCTCAGAGAGCGCACCTGGGCTGATTCGAATGTGGATGTCACCATCCCAGCTCTCGGCGCGTGGGAGCGCTGCAGGCTTGAGCACCGCGTGCTTCTCCTGCTCATACAGCTGGTGGATGTTTCCAGCACACCCCATGAGCGTTGCGATACACCAGAACATCACGACCCCTGATTCTACAGTCCCTGACTTCACCCTGTGACACCGGGTAACCCGCCCATGGGCTTGACCTTTCGACCCCTTATCGGCGCGCTGCTGCTGTCTTGTGCTCCGAAGGTAGTGCCCTCGGCCGAGCCTACCGCTGATGCGCCCTCTGTTGTGCCCTCTGGCGGCTCCGGGAAGATCGGCATCCAGTTCAGCGCCCAGCCAGAGGGACTCTTGGTGCTCGGGGTCGCTGCGGGGATGGGGGCGGCGGATGCGGGACTGGTTCCCGGCGATCTGATCCGCTCGGTCGAGGGGCAGTCGCTCGAAGGTCTCGGCGGTGCGGCTGCTCGTGACCTGATCATGGGGCCGTCTGGAACCACCGTCTCGGTTACCGCAACCGGTCCCCTCGGGGCTGCATCTCGCGTGGTCACGATCGAGCGCCGGCCGCTTCTTGACGCCCCCGCTGCTGCTCGAGCGAAGACCGCGACGAGGAACCGTGCGCCGGAGGTTCGTGCCGCTCAGGGGGCGCTCCGTCGCAAGGAAATTCCTGAGATCGAGGCTGCCCTTGCGGCGCTCATCGCTGCAGACTTCGCTGGTGAGTCCGCTGGAGAGGTGCTCACCGGCAGCCTGCGCATCGCTGCGCGTGAGCGCCCGGAGGTTGCTGCGCTCGCTGTGGAGCGCCTGGAGGTGCTCTCCCTCGATGACTGGAAGCTCCACCAAGCGCTCGGAGAGACCCTGCTCTCCCTCGATGAGCCGGCCCGCGCGATGGTGCACCTGGAGCGCTCGGTGGCGCTCCGTCCTCCAGACTATCGAGGCGCAGATGGCGTGGCGGGAGATCTGGGCGGGGGCAGCAAGGGGCGTCGGATGCTCATCGATGCTGCGGTGAAGGCGGGCGACAAGGCGCGGGCTGCGGAGGTTGCCCGCGTGCTGGGTCGGACCAACAACATTCGCGCACAGGCCGCCCTGCTGGCGATGGCGCCGCTGCCGGAGGGGGACACCTGGAGCGCAACCCTCCCGCCGGTCCCCGTCTTTGAGGCCGAGCTGCTCAGCGGTGAGTCCTGGTCCCTGGAGTCGCAGCGGGGAGAGGTGGTGCTGATCACCTTCTGGGCGACCTGGTGCGGTCCATGCCGCAAGGAGCTGCCGGAGCTGGAGGAGCTGTGGACGACTCGGCAGGAAGAGGGGGTCTCGTTCCTGGCTGTGAGCCTCGACGAACCACCAAAGGCCGCCAAGGTCTCAGAGATGGTGTCATCTCTGGGGATCACCTTCCCGGTCACACACCGACCGGATCTCGGGCCGGACTTTGGCATCGGTCCGATCCCTGCGGTGCGGGTCCTCAACCGCGATGGTGCCCTCCACTACGCCGCGAAGGGCTACTCGACCGAAGCGATCGCGCGCCTCGATGCACAGATTCAGTCCGCCCTGGAGGATGACGGTGGCGGCAAGACCGCGCTGGGGCCGGCATGGAGCGCAGAGCCGAGCGCGCTGCGTCACTTCCTTCCGGTCTCTGGTGCGCGGGGGATCTGGGCCGCGGGGAGTCGAAGCGTCCTGGGGGTCGAGGGAGCGGCTCCGATGGTCTTCGAGGGGCTCCCAACTTCTGCAGAGGCCACCATCGACAGCGGCACCCAGAGCCTCGAGCGTCGAGCGGCGTGGCTGGACGGTCCGGTCGTGGCCAACCCCGGCCAGCTCATCCTGCGGGCCTGGGACGAGACCGGCTTCTCGCGCTGGATGGTCACGACGCCGGCACCGATCATCGATCTCGCCACCGCTGGAGCGCACCTGTTCGTCGCGACCCGAGCTGGACTGCTTGTGCTGGACAGCGCCGGCGCCCTCGTCACACGACACGACGGTGTTTTTATCGACCTCGCGAGCAGCGGGGAGGGCGTCTGGGCTGTCGATGGCACCCAGCGCTACTTCATCACCAGCGAGACCATCGAGCCTCGCGGAGATGCTGCGGCCGCGGCCCTCGTAGACGGCAGCGGTGGAGTGGCTGCGGGTATCGCAGATGACCTCGTCCGCGGACGGTTTGGGCCCGATGGGGCCGCCCGAGCCGTGGTCGCGCGGGAGGACGGCATGATCATCGGCCTGGACGCTACGGGTGCCCCAGGCTTCACCTGGAAGCTCGCTCAGCGTGCGCGTCTCGCGGTTGCTGATCTCGACGGTGATGGAAGCGATGAGCTGCTGGTTTCGCTTCGCCAGCAGGGTCTGGCAGTGGTTGAGCTGAGCTTGAAGTAAGCTGTCCCCAGCCCCTGGAGGAGAAACCGTGGCCAAGAAGAGCAAAGCCCTCAAGCCAGAGACAGACGACCCGGTCGCCGCGCTCTCCGAGAAGAGCATCCACGTCCGCTGCGCAGCAGCGCGGGACTTCTCACAGTTTGGAACCACCGAGCACCTCGCCGTGCTGGTCACGGCGTCTCACTCAGACTCCGCGCCGTCGGTCCGCCTGGGATGCGCAGCGGCGGCCAGCGACATTCTCTCTCGCTGTCGGCTTCCCCCAGCCTCTGAGGCGCTCTCCAGCGAGGACCGCCGCGCGCTGCTGGAGCTGTTCCGTGGCTTCGATCCAGCGGTAAACTCCGGCCTGTTTCCGATCCTCGCCTGCCTCGGCCTGCCCGAGCTGCTCACCCGCATCTCCGCTGGCCTCCGGGATCCCCGCGGCGATGTCCGGCTGGGAGGAGCGGTGGGGCTGCTGCGGTTTGTTTCCTCTGCGGCGGTCGCTGGTGACGATCTCATCGAGGCGCGGGTGGTGATGCTGCTGAGCGATCGGCGGCTCAAGCCGGATGCCCTTGCAGCGGTCGCGCAGGTGTGTGCGGCGGTCAACTACACCACCGCTCTCTCCGCCCTGCATGCCCTCGATCTGCCCGGAACCCACGGTGAAGCGGTTGCCGCAGCGCTGGAGACCTTTGAGAAGCTCACTGTGTCGCTGAGCGGGGGCTGGTACTCCGATGGGCGCGATGCCGGTGAGGTCAACCCGAACAGTCCACAGGGCGAGAGCTTCTCGATCGTTGATGAGGAGGGCGCAGTGGTCCTGGCACCGGATGGCACCTGGAGCTGGGTGGAGGGCTTTGGGGGAGACTCGATCCGGCGGCTGTACATCCGGAAGGTCGGCGAGCCGACTGCCGGACCAGCGTTCCAGCGAGATCAGCGGACCTGGTACATGGCCGGAACGGACCGCCTGAAGTCGCTGCTGGAGGAGCAGGCAGCGTCCCACACGATCGACTGGGCGGCGACAAGGCGTGGGGAGGGGGAGTCCGTCCTGAAGATCGTCGCGAAAAAGATTCGCCCCCTGCTCTCAGAGGCCGGTAGTCTCTGGCGAGACCTCGCCCTGCTCCTCGCCGCTGGCGGTGACTATGACGGTGCCCTTGAGGCGCTGAACGCCTCTCTGGATGGCAAGCGCACACCACCGGACACCTGGTTCCACCTCGGCGAGGCCCGTGCGGCGGCTGGAGATGCTGCCGGAGCAGCGGAGGCGTGGCAGACCTGTCTGGACAAGGCCCGCTCCAAGAAGGCTGACTACGTCATGCTCTCACGGCAGCGCCTCGGTCAATGAGCGGCAGGTGCGCTGTGTGGGGCATCGAGCCGCTTGGGGCCAGTATCCGGAGGGGGGCTCTGGCGGTGTCTGAGCGCTCCCGTCGGCTCGGCGCTGCGCGTACACCAGCCAGCGGCCCTCGCTGCCACGAGACTCTTGTCTATAGGCGGTCAGATGGTGTCCGGAAATGACGCATTGAGAAGCCCTCTCCGAGATAGACTGATGCTGTGAGCACCGCTGACGAATTCGAAGTCTTTGTGAGGGTTGTGGAGGAGGGCAGCTTCACGGCTGCGGCGCATGCGCTGTCGATGCCGAAGTCCTCCATCAGCCGCTACATTGCTCGACTCGAGGAGCGCCTCGGGGTGCGCCTGCTCAACCGCACTACCCGCAGTCTCTCCACCACCGAGGCTGGCGCTGGGTTCTATCTACGCTGCGTGCGCATCGTGGCTGACATCGCGGATGCAGAGGCCGCCTTGAGCCAGGGGACAGCGCTTCCGTCGGGGCCGCTCTCCCTCTCGGCACCCGCCGTGCTCGCGCCCTGGCTGGGGGCTGTCTTCTGCGACTTCCTCACCTCCTGGCCTCAGGTTCAGCTCGCAGCCACGACCAGCCTGGATGCAGACATTGTTCTCTCTGAGCACCCTCCAGAGGGTGCCGTCTCTGTTGCGGCGCTGCCGGGAACGGCACGGGTTCTCTGTGCCAGTCCCGCCTACCTTGCCCGATGTCCCGCTCCAGCATCCCCGGCGTCTCTCACCGATCACGCCTGCCTGCTGCTCGGCAGTCGCGCTGTAGGCACCTGGGCGCTTCCTGGCGGGACGATGATCTCCGTCAGCGGTCCGCTGGCCGCCCCAGACAGCACCATGCTCCGCGCCGCAGCACTCGCTGGGCTCGGCATCGCGTGGCTGCCTCGAGTTGTGGTCGCAGAGGCCCTGGCTGGTGGTGCTCTCGTGGCGTTGCTGGGGGCACACACCCGCGCTGCAGCGCCGCTGCTGGTTGCGACGAATCGACCATCCGCCGCAGCGGGTGCTCTGGTGGATCTTCTCCGCGCGCGGCTGTAAGAGGGGCCCTCTGAGGAGGGGAGATGCGAGCGTCAGTCCGTGGTGCGGAGCGGGTGGTCATCAAGCTGGGAACTCGGGTGCTGACCCACGACGACGGCAGCCTGGCGCTCTCTCGGCTGTTCTCCGTGGTCGAGGTCGCCGCTGGCCTTCGCCGCGCGGGACGGGAGGTCCTCATCGTGACCTCTGGTGCGGTCGGACTGGGGCGGGATGCCCTGGGGTATGCGACGACCCCGATCGAGCTGTCGGAGCGGCAGGCCTGCGCTGCGGTTGGACAGAGCCGGCTGATGGGGCTGTATCGGGAGGGCTTCGACCAGCTCTCGGTACCCTGCGGACAGGTCCTGCTGACCCAGGGTGACTTCGACGACCGGCTGCGCTGTCTGAACCTCCGAGCGACTCTCCTCACCCTCCTTCGCCGCGGTGTGGTCCCCGTCATCAACGAGAACGATGCGGTCTCTACGGAGGAGCTGGCGTTCATCGAGGGCGAGAGCCGGCCGGTGTTCGGCGACAACGACAAGCTCTCTGCGCTGGTCGCGGCGGAGCTTGGGGCGAACCTGCTGGTCCTGCTGACCGATGTGGAGGGCATCTATGCTCGAGATCCACGCACCGATCCGGATGCCCCGCTCATCCACACGGTGCGCCCAGATGCCTCCATTGAGGCCAGCGGACCGCTCACTGCTGCCAGCCGGGGAGGCATGCGCAGCAAGCTCGAGTCCGCTCAGATCGCAGCCCGGAGCGGGTGCCACGCGGTCATTGCCAGCGGGCGGCGGATCGGCGCGCTGGCTGCGGTGCTCGCTGGTGAGGAGGTCGGCAGTTGGCTGCCGGCGGAAGAGGCGCTCGGTGCCCGTCGGCGGTGGATCGCATTCGCTGCGGCTCCCCGCGGTCGCCTGCTCCTCGATGCTGGGGCCGTCGTCGCCCTGACCCGACGCGGTGCCAGTCTGCTTGCTGCGGGAGTCGTTTCGATCGAGGGGAGCTTTGCAGCCGGGGATGTGGTCCTCCTGATCGGCTCGGACGGTGAAGAGATCGGACGCGGGGCGATCGGCTGCGATGCGGAGACCGCTCGCCAGTGGTGTGCTGGAAGCCCCCCGGCTGGCGTGCGCAACCACAATGCCCTGGTCCATCGGGATCACATGGTCCTGCGAAGTTAGTGGGGTCGTCTGGAGGAGATCATGGAGAACACCGCCTCGGCCGCACGTGCCGCACAGCGTCAGCTCGCTGCGGCCCCTGCGCAGGACCGCTCTGAGGCCTTGCGGCACCTCGCCGTGCTGCTCGATACGCGCCAGGACGACATCCTCACCGCCAACGCTGCGGACCTCGCTGCTGCTGCCCGAGCGGACCTTGCAGCGCCGCTCCAGGCTCGCCTCAAGCTCACCCCCGAAAAGCTCGCCACGCTCCGTGACGGCGTCCGCTCTCTGGCCGAGGGAGCGGATCCGGTCGGTGACCCCCTCCGGCGAACCCTGCTCGACGATGGGCTGATGCTCACGCAGGTCAAGGCACCGATCGGTGTGCTGCTGATCATCTTCGAGAGTCGCCCCGACGCGGTCATTCAGATCGGCTCCCTTGCGATCCGCTCTGGAAACGCGGTGCTGCTGAAGGGCGGACGCGAGGCTGCGCACAGCAACGCCGTGCTCGTGGGTCTGCTCCAGGAGGCGCTGAGCAGCGCTGGGCTCTCGCCAGAGGCTGCGGTTGGGGTCGCGGATCGGGCCGGTGTCGCTGCGCTGCTGGCGCTGGACCACCTCATCGATCTGGTGATTCCCCGAGGCTCTGGCAGCCTCGTAAAGCACATCCAGTCCTCCACACGGATTCCGGTGCTTGGTCATGCCGAGGGCGTCTGCCACACCTACCTCGATGCGGCCGCAGATCCGACGATGGCGGCGACCCTGAGTGTCGACGGCAAGTGCGACTACCCCGCCGCCTGCAACGCCACTGAGACCCTGCTTGTCCACCGTGACTTCCTCCCCAGCCTTCCCGGTGTCGCGGATGCCTTGCGGGAGGCCGGGGTGACCCTGCGCGCAGATGAAGCTGCCCGAGCCGTCATCGGAGACTGTGAGGCTGCGACAGCGGAAGACTGGCGCACCGAGTATGGCGACCGGGTGCTCTCGGTAGCAGTCGTGGACAGCCTGGAGGCTGCCGTCGCGCACATCCACCGCTACGGCTCAGGGCACACCGAGTCGATCGTCACTGATGATGAGCATGCTGCGGACCGGTTCTTGACGATTGTCGACTCCGCCAGTGTCTTTCACAATGCCTCCACTCGGTTTGCCGATGGCTACCGCTACGGTCTCGGGGCAGAGGTCGGCATCAGCACCGGACGGATCCACGCACGGGGCCCCGTCGGGGTCGACGGGCTGATGACCACCCGCTGGCTTCTCCGAGGCTCGGGCCAGGGGGCTGGAGAATACAGCAGCGGTGCGCGCACCTTTCAGCACCGCTCCCTGCCCGTGTGATGCGGTGGCGTGCTGATGGACATACAGTGCTCCCATGACTACACCCCTTGTCGACCGAGCCCCGCCTCCTGAAGCCGAGGCTGCCGGTGGGCGCATCGAGGTCACGATTCGTGGGCCCGCGATGCCCCGTGCTCGGGCATGGCAGATGCTCGGCGATACCGACTGGATGAACCGCCAGATCAGCGGCAGCAGTGTGGAGGAGCCGTCCATCTCGGTCCAGTCCGACGGGATGCCGTCGATCATCGGCCACCTGTCAGGCCCCGCCGGGCTGAAGATGCCGTTTGAGGAAGTCTGGACTTCTTGGGCCTCTGGACAGTACTTTCGGCAGGTTCGTGACATCCGCAGCCCCCTGCTGCGTCGGACCGATTACCACGCGCAGCTCCACAGCGTCGGCGATCTGGTGGAGCCAGAGATCACCCTCCAGCTCACGGTGGGCACCGGTCTCAAGAGCATCATCTCAATGCTCCAGGTCCGCCCGATTCGGCGCAAGTGGCAGCGCATTCTCGACGAGCTGGCGGAGGGGCGCACCCCGGTTCGCACCCTCCCGGAGGCCGCCCGAGTGGCCATGAGTCGCTGGGAGGGGCTGGCCGAACCGGGACTGGTCTCCTTATTTCGGGAGCTCCTCCTCACCGCCAGCCCGACGGAGCTTCGTCGCCTTCGTGGGTTTTCGCTCGCCGACCAGTGGGGAAGACCCCGGGCGGAGGTCCTCGATGCGATGCTCCATGGTGTCGAGGCGGGTGTCCTGGAGCTGTACTGGAGCGTACGCTGCACGCGCTGTCTTGGACAGGTCGCGGCCTCCACGTCTCTCTCTGAGCTGGCAGACCACGAGAACTGCCCGGCCTGTCGCATCGGCTTTCAGACCGACCTCGGCAGCAACGTCGAGGTGCTGTTCTCCCCCCATCCGGCCTTGATTCCCCGCGTCGATGAGCAATTCTGTACGCTCTACCCCGTGGCCTCACCGGATCTCTTGGGAGTGTTCACGCTCGCACCCGGTCAGGAGCTCTGGCAGACCATCGACTTGCCCGCCGGGCAGTGGAAGCTCGGCAGCGGCGGAGATCAGTCGGATCTCGTTCTGGTGAGCGGCGTCGGCGCGGACTCTGTGGACTGGCAGCCGGGCATGACGGGCTCGCGTGCCGTCGCGGCTGGAGCGGTCCAGCTTCGGCTGCGCAATGACGCCAGCGGTCGCCGGCGAATCTACCTCATCAGCTCAAATGCGGACGACCGGATCCCGGCCTCCTACATGACCTCCCATCCGGGGTTTCGGGAGCGGATGAGTCACCAGGTCCTCGCTCCAGATCTGCGGATCTCAGTGCGCTCGGTGGTCCTGCTGTTCACCGATCTCAGCGGCTCCACTGCGATGTATGAGGAGCTTGGAGACGCGAAGGCCTTCGCGGTGGTCCGAGACCACTTTGTGATCCTCAAGCAAGCGACGGCCGAGTCCGGTGGTGCGGTCGTCAAGACCATCGGCGATGCGGTCATGGCCTCCTTCCACGACGTCCCCGATGCGATGCGGTGCGCCCTGCGCATGCAGGCGGAGTTCAACGCATGGGCCGCTGCGCTTGATCTGGACACCCCGCCGCAGCTGAAGGTCGGCTTCCACGTCGGCTCGGTGCTCGCGGTCCACACCGACGCCAGCGGGCTGGACTACTTTGGCGGCAGCGTCAACCTCGCTGCTCGGGCGGAGAGCGCAGCAAAGGGCGGGCAGATTGTCTGGACGCAGCAGGTCCAGGACGATCCACGGATCCCGAAGCTGGTGTCAGACTCTGGCCACATCGTCGAGGTGATGGAGCGTGAGCTGAAGGGCCTCAAGGGCGCCACTCGGCTCTACCGGGTCTGTAGCTGACGCGACGGCGCTGGTGATGTCCGCTCACCGGAGACGGTCGCGATCACGCCGGGCATGCCCGGCATCTCATCACGGACCGTCTCGGCAGTGAACACCTGTCAAGAGACATCAGCTACACTCCCGCATCGGAGGTCTTTATGGATGAGTCCACACGCACTGAGCTGGAGGCTGCAGCCTTCCGGCGTCTCGTCGCCCACCTTCAAGCGCACACCGAGGTACAGAACATTGATCTGATGATCCTGGCGGACTTCTGCCGGAATTGCCTCGCGAAGTGGTACCGGGCTGCAGGAGAGGAACGGGGCGTCGAGCTGAGCTATGACGAGGCCCGAGCGCTGATCTACGGCATGCCTTACCCGGAGTGGAAGGCGCTTCACCAGAAGCCGGCGACCCCTGAGCAGCGCGCGGCGTTTGAGGCTCGGCAAAAGGGGTGAGTCAGCTGAGGGCCATGGTGCTCGCGGCGGTCTACCTCTGTCTGTTCATCCTGGCGACTCCGGGCATCGACAGCCTCGGGGGGCTCACGGTGAAGGATCGTGCGCAAGCACTCCGCGCTGGCACCCCGGAGGTCATGCTCGACCTCTACAGCGCCGTCGTCCGTGCGCGCCGCCCTGCACTGAAGCGCCTCACGCCGCTCCAGCGTCCGCTGCGGATTGAGCAGAGCTGGGGGCTGTATGGAAGCGGCCAGACCCGGGTGCGGAAGATGGAGGTCTGGCTGGATGATGTGCTGGTCTATCGAAGCGGAGACCATGCGTACGACTGGCGAGAGCCGCTGTTCCGCAACCGACGACTCCGGCCCATGATCGACACCGTCGCCCGAAAGCCCGACGCCCTGAACCGCGATGCCCTGATGTGGCTCATTGCCGATCGGGCGGCCTCTGAGCAGCCAGACCTGTCTCAGATCGAGGTGCGGTTCACCGTCGGACGCTTTCCGGGGGACCGCCTGCGGGTTGCGCATGCCTTTTCCATGAAGCCGCCGAGCTGGTCACCGGAGCGGCTGTGAGGGCCTGGCGCTGGTGGCGTGCGCACACGAGCCGGCAGGAAGATGCGCTCCCGCTCGCCCTGGTCCGCGTCCTGGTGCCGCTTGTCGTTGTCATTGATCTGCTCCAGGTGGCTCGACTGGGCATGGTCACTGCGTACTGGCGCACTGCGGATGCCGGTGGGCTGAGTCGGTTCTCAGGCGAGCATGCTGTTGTCGATGCGCTCTCGCCGCTGTGGGGCGGTCCCCTGACGTGGCTGGTCTGTGTGATCTCGATGGTGCTGACCAGCCTTGGGGTCGCGACTCGACCGGCGCTCCTGCTTGGGCTGCTGGCCTACGCCCAGCTCGGGCACCTCTACCCTCCGGGTGATCGGGGCATCGATCGGCTGCTGCGCACGGTGCTGCTCGTCCTGCTGTTCTCCGGCGCGCACCGTCGCCTGTCGCTGTGGCAGCACCTCCGCAAGATCCAGTGCGCACCCCGCATCTTGGCGTGGCCGTCGGAACTCATCCGGTTCATCCTGGTGCTGATGTACCTCGGGGCAGGGCTCCACAAGCTCGGCTCTGATCCGGGCTGGATCGACCCCTCCAGGCCCAACCCGGTCTACCGGATCATCGCGGATCCGCTGGCCGGAAAGCTCGATCCGGTGGCCTTCGAGGGCTGGCACTGGGTGGGCTATGCCTTCTCGGTCGGAACCATCGCCCTGGAGTCCTCGGCGCTCCTGATCCTGACCCGCCATGCACCCCGATGGGCCGTACTCGGAGTGATGATGCACCTCGGGATCGCTGCGACGATGCACCTCGGGATGTTTTCCTGGGGCATGCTGTCGCTGTACCCCCTGCTGTTTGCCCCCTGGATTGTCTCCCGGTGGGGTGCGGAGAGATGATGCGCTGTGTGATTGAGGGCTGGCCGGACGGTGGTGACATCGCTCCAGAGCTCCGGGCTGCGCTGGCTGCGCTGGTCACCCGTCAGACGGCTGGCTGGGGCATGCCGGTCGCGGTAGTTCCTGCTGCAGGACGCCTCCGCATCGAGGCTGATGCCGACGGCTGGCCGCAGCTGGCGATGCTGGCTGGGCTGGCGATGTGCATGTGTGCGACCCGGCCGATGTGGCTGTGGAACATCTCTGACGATGATGGCGTCATCGCCGCAAAGCTGGCCCCTGCGCTGTGTGCCTGGCGGGGCATGTACGTTCAGGTCACAGGTGCGGCTGCGCAGTGGAGCCCGGCAGCGATCACGCGTGCGCCGGCGCTCGATGAGTCGGTCCGACGTGCGCTCGCGGAGACGGTCCCTGAGGTGATCGCTGCGCTCGGCATTCGGACCCCGGCGGTCGCGGCTGCGGCATCGAAGACCACAGCACTTCAGCTCTTCGAGTTCATCCCGGAGGGGCACTGGATGCGGGGCGGGCAGGCGGTGTCGGTCGGCCGCAGCATGGTCCAGGTCGACGGACGACAGGGAATGCACCGCATCAAGGGTCGGGTCGAGGTCGGGAACAGCGGTGCGCTGCCGCTGGACGCGGCCCGGGTGCAGATCGCCCTGCGGGGAGCGGGCGGTGAGCTGCTCGGTGCGGTGAGCGGCGAGGCTCCTGGGCTGCCAGTCGGCAGCGTGCGGCTCATCACCATCGAGGGAGAGCTGCCGCTTGGGCGGCTCACGACCGACCGCATCGACATCCACTGTCAGGCGATCGTCCAGACCACAGCATCCTTCACTGCGCGAATCCTGGAGGTCTGAGTGCTCACCATCGCTGACAGCAGCATCTTGCTTGGTCCCGTCGCAGCGCAGAAGCGGAGCGTTCGGGTGGTCTTGTCGGTCTGCAACACCAGCGACGTTTACTACACCGAGAGCCGACTTACCCTCCGACTCCAGGGGAAGCAGGGGCACATGCTGGCGGAGCTGAGCCTCGACGGCCCCCCGGTGGTGCCTGGGACTCAGGTGATCTCGCTTCAGGCCGCGCTGCCACCGGTCGAGCTTGCGTCTGTCGAGGGTGAGCTGCGCTGTCGGCATGGGGCGTGGAGCGCAGCGGTCACCGGAATCGCGCCATTTCGGGCTCCCGATACGCCGAGGGTCGTCACCGCGACACCACAGACCATGAGGCCCTCACCGGTCGCAGCAGCGTCGCGGGTACCGCCGTGGGAGCGATTCGCCAGCAAGCGCAGCTCGGTCGCGCCTCCGATACAGCCCCCGCAGGATCCCGAGGGACCGTGGGCGAAGCTGGACGCCGGAGAGGTCGAGGAAGCCATGGCGGGCTTTGACCGACACCGCCTCGACGAGATCGGGCAGCGACGGCTGGCAGACATGATGGCGAGCGCAGAGCCGGTGATGCTGGCGCAGGGCTGTCGAATCAGCCGCCTGGTTCGCTGGGTGACCACATCGACAATGCTCCCGCTGCTGCAGCATGCCGATGCGGTCGTCCGACGAGAGGCCGTGGACTCACTCGGGCGCGTGGCCGGTGCAGGCATCCAGGCTCAGGTCACGGCGCTGCTGGAGGACCCTGATGAGGGCGTGCGAGCGGCCGCACACACCTGCCTGACACGCATCACCGGAAAGGCTCCGCGCTGGTAAGAGCGCAGGCTCAGTCCCAGTTGGCTTCGACTATCCAGGTGTCTGTGCGGATCCGCATCACGACGTTGGAGTTGAGCACCGGCTGGAGGATGTAGGTGCGCTCCTGGACCTCGTCCCAGCCGCCGCCGGTTCGTCCAGAGCGGTACTGGAAGACCTTCGGCGGTGCCGGAATCTCCAGCACCTGTGAAGAGCCGTCCGGTCGAGGCAGCGAGCCGATCTGGAGGAGGCCGCTGGCGGTGGTGAAGCTGAAGGTGTCAGAGTCGGTCGACGGCAGACTACCGGCGAGGATGGTGAAGCTCAAGGCTCCGTCGTCGCTGACATATCGGATGTCTTCCCAGGCCCGCTCGGTCTGCTCACCAGACAGCGACCCCTCGACGATCCAGCTGCCCTGTGTGCCGTCATAGACCAGCGTCCAGCTCTCGGACTGGAGAATGCCGCCGCAGGACGGCGTGGCGACTGCTGAGCCGGTGGCGTCGTCTTCGTAGAGGGTCGGGTTCGAGGCGGTACCGACGTTGGTGAACTCGTACTCGTTGAGGGTGTCCTGGTAGGCGTAGGGACCCTCGAGGTTGGTCGCCCGACAGCCGGTGTCCGCCTCCAGCATGGTGACCGCGCCGTTGAGGGTGGTCAGTACGACGACATGCTTGTCGATCCGGGCACCGAAATCGGTGAGGTCCTGGAGTCCGATGGGCTCGGGAGTTGCGGCCATGCCGATGACCGGGCTGCGCAGATCCAGTCCGCTGAGGTCGGCATCGAACGGGTTGACGTCCTTCCACTCCCCAGTGAGCAGATCGTAGACATCGACCCGGTTGGTGAGGGCCGGCGCGACGAACAGGTTGCTGAAGGTCTCATCATCGGAGACCCAGACGACGTCGGTCAGCGGTCCGTCGGTGGTGAGCGTCTCTCGGATGCTTCCAGACGCGGCCTCAGCGTCGATGTCGACGATGTACAGGGAAGGGAGCGCGGAGTCTCCGACGTAGATGACTCCGTCGCTGGCGACGTCCAGGCTCCAGGGCTGGCTGCCGGCGGGCAGATCGATCCGGCCAGACTCAGCAGAAGCCGCCATGTCGAACAGGCTCAGCCAGCCCATCTCGGTGTTGCCGTCCCAGACTGAGACCACCAGGAGGCTGCTCTCGGGGAGCTGAACCATCGCCATCGGAGTGCCGCCGAGGTTGTGCTCGACGATCTGGTTGTCGGTGGTGAAGCGAATGGCATCGCCGAGGGTGGCGGAGCCAGTGATGGTGAACTCGAGCTCGTGGTTGTCTGTCTGAAAGGTGACGTTGGGCTTGATGGGACTGTTCTGGCGGCCCGAGCGGCTGCCGACGGCCCACCACAGCTCTCCGTCAAAGGTGATGTCCCAGCTCTCCGTCGTGGTCGCTCCGGCGCGGAGCTCCAGATCCGTGATCGCAGCGGTGTCGCCGCTGCCGTCTTCATCGAAGAACTCTGGCTCGGTCGCTGTGGGGGTGACCACCTCCGGCGCTGCACCCATGCCGATGATGTAGGGCGCGCTCAGGAGCACACCGTTGGTGAGGTCAGAAGCAAAGACGGTGATCGTCGTCTCGGTCGGGGCCCAGACCGCGATCTCTCCGAGCTGCCGCTCGTCACCGGTCGCGATGACCCGCGGCAGCATGAACGGCGCGCTGATGCTGTCCGACAGCAGGGTGCCGTGCTTGAGATCGAGGGGCACGATGGTTCCGCTGCGGGTGTTCGCGACGAAGCCCACGGCGGACTCGTAGGGACCGCCATCTTCCAGGACAGCACTGTGGTATGGGCCATCAAAGGGGGCGTTTCCACCAAATTCTTCGGCGCAGCCGGTCAGGAGCGACAGCAGGAGTGCGGCGTTCATCGGTTGGTGATCCAGGTGAGCACGGAGAGGTAGGTTGGGCTGGTCGGGTCGACGTCAAGGATGCCGAGCGTGGACTCGGTCAGGCCATCGGGATCGACCTCGCCGGAGTAGTTGGCGAACACGGCGTACCGCCCGTCAGGGGTGAGCGTGATCGCGTAGGGGTTCTCGCCGACCAGGGTGATCTCGTTGGTCAGGGTTCCGTAGGGGCCCAGCGCGAGATCGTATGCCGAGATGGAGTTGGCGTTGAAGTTGGTCACCAGGAGCTGATCGCGGTCGGGGTGGAAGACCATCTGGGCCGGCCCGATCGGGGTCTGGCTGTCGACGCCAGCGTCGCGGTTGGAGACGGGAGTGGGCAGCCAGCCGACCTGCGTGGCGTAGATCCAATTCCCATAGGCGTCGTCGACCAGCTCGGAGGTGTCGAGGATAAACACCGACTCTGGTGCGTCGTTGAGCGCGTAGAGGAAGTCTGAGCCTTCCGGCGCGATGACCTTGCGGTAGCCGCTGCCGCTGGAGTCCGTCAGGGTGTTGGCGACCATGACCGCCTCGATGTCGAGGTAGTTGAGGTCGCTGAAGTCGGCGGTCGAGTCATCTCGGATGTCGATGACGATCACGTAGGGCAGCAGCTTGCTGGTGACGTAGAGGAAGCCCCGCTCGCTGTCGAGGTCCAGGGCGGTCAGGCCGATGCCGGAGAGCGAGATGCTCTCCACGGTGTCGTCGAGCGGAATGGCCTCGACGCTCTCATCGCCGCGCTCCGTGTCGAAGGAGAGGGTGTCTCCGACGGTGGGGCGGCGCAGGGACTTGAACAGCCGGTCGGGCTGCTGACCGATCGCCTGACCGACCCGCTCGACGTCTCCGAACAGACCGGCGTACCACATGGTCAGTCCGGAAGCATCAGCGGTGACCACCGGGCGGTGCTGGCCGTTGGGGTGGAACATGCCGCCGCTTGCGGTGAGGACTGGGCGGGGCTCCTCGGTCTCGGCAGTGACGGCGCGCGCCCAGGACGCCGCGCCGTCGGCGCGCCAGGCGTATCCGATGCGCCAGGTGTCACCGTCGAAGCCTGAATACCAAAGGTGCTCTCCGAGCTCGCCAGAGATGGAGCCGTCATCGGTAAGCACGACGACATCTCGAACGCCAGAGTCATCCCAGTCACCGGCAGTACCGACCTCGAACACCGGCACCTCGCTCTCTCGGACCCAGGTCTCGCTGTCGGTGCTGATCGCTGCACCGACCTCCCAGGTGTCCCCGTTGTAGCCGGTGTACCAGAGGCGCCAGCCGTCAGCGGTGGCCTGGATGCTGGTGGGCACGACCGAGACGCTGTCCCAGTCCGGTCCGGTGGCCAGAATCTCACCGACCTTGCTCCAGCTCTGCCCGTCGCTGCTCTGGGCGAGCGCGGTGGTGATGAAGTCACCGTCATGTGCGCCGTAGGCCATGTACCAGGTGCCGCCATCTTGCCAGACGACCGGCGAGGAGACGCCATCGGCGTCGGTGCCGTCACCCGGCTCAAGAATGGGCTCGGTGTCTGCGACCAGGCCCCCATCGTCGCGGATCTCTGCGACGCCGATCCGAGGTGTACCCCCAGCGGCGGTCAGGGTCAGCCAGGCAAGCCCGGCATCAGTGTCGAGGCTGTCGAGCCGAATGCCACCCTCAGAGAGGGCGCCGGCGTCGTCTGTGCCCAGCCAGTAGCCAGCGATGGCGCTGGTGGACCAGCCCTGAGAGGTCGCGAGGTTCTCGCCGGGGCTCAGCTCGGTGCCGAGGTTGCCGATGAGTGCGCTCTCGACCCGGAAGGCGGCTGTCGGTGCCGACTGAAGCGCCGGACGGGGCGGAGTCTCGGAGACGACCGGGGTGGCATCGAGCTGCTCGGTCTCGCTCCAGCTCAGCCCCGCGATGCTCTCGGCGGCGGCGAAGCTCCACTCGGACGCTCCGTCGGCCCGGTGGGCGTACCACATCCGATAGATACCAGCCTCGGCAGAGACGACCGGGGCTGCAACATCGACGCCGTCGACGGCGTAGATCGGCTCTGGGTCCGCCGTCCAGGTCAGCAGATCGTCGCTGACGGCGTGGCCGATGGTCCAGCGAGCACCGTCGTAGGCGCTGTAGAACATGCGCCACTGAGCAGACTGCTGATCGTAGAACGTGAACGGCTGTGCGATGGCCCCGAGCTCGTGTTCGTAGATCTGCTCCAGGAGCGGCGCGCTGCTGCGGGAGAAGATCGAGCCGTCATCAGAGGCGGCGAGGTTGATGGTGCTGAAGCCATCGCTGTCCAGGGCGTCGAAGAACAGCCAGTAGATCTCAGAGGCGCTCAGCAGACTGGGACCTCCCAGGCTCTCGCCGCTCTGGGCCGACAGGACCGCGCTGTTGTCGACGACCCAGTCGCCGAGGTACGCATCGGAGACGGCCGCCCAGATGTCGCCGCCGTTGGCGAACAGGAGCTGACCGGTCAGCAGGAAGTGGTAGGGGTCGACGATCTCGTCGATGCTCGTCTCGTCAGCCGGATCCAGCTCGTGGCCCAGGGCGCTGTCGGTGTAGGTACCGTTGCCGGTGGTGGTCAGGCGATAGAGGGCACCGTCCTCGGGCAGCCACAGCCGCCAGGTGCCTGCGATCCAGGTCATCGTCCAGGTGTCGTCGTCGAGGTTGTCCGACTCCAGCTCCTCCAGGTTGGTCAGCTCAGCGGTCGAGCCTGAGGCGTCGGCATCGTTGAACGTCGCGGCGTTCAGGGCGTACTCGGGCCAGGGGAGGACAATCTCCAGCTCTTCACCGGTGATGTCGATGACGGAGACGGTGTGGTCGGTGCGGTTGGCGACGAACGCCATCCCAGTCTCCTCGTCGACGACGATGTCGATGGGGTCCGACTGCACGGTGATCGTGTCCGCGCCGGATGGTCCGCGAGCAGAGCGGGTGGGGCTGGCTGGGTCAGAGACGTCGATGAGGTGGACCTCGTCTGAGGCGACCCGCGTCCGTGCCCCCTCGGAGTACCGCACTCCGACCATCGCGAGATCGTCGGTGATCGCCAGAGCGCCCGCGAAGTCCGGCATGTCCAGTGCCGTCGGTGCGAGGTCGGAGACGAGGTTTCGACCGTTGCTCAGATCGATGTTGTCCCAGGGAATCGCCAGCAGGGAGCCGCCGGTGAACAGCTGATAGGGATTGGCGTTGGTGACCAGGAGGGTCCAGCCCCCAGCATCATCCTCAACAATCGCAAGCTCAGTGGGGCCTGCAATGCAGGTCCCGATTCCGATCTCGCCATACTCGTAGATCCCCTCCGGGGGCTGAGCGCAGTCGCCGAGGTCGGGCAGGGGGGCTTCACGAATACAGCCGGTCAGCAGGGTCAGCAGCAGCACAGTGTCTCGGAGGTTGCTGGTGGAGAAGGACGCGTGAGCGCGGCGCGGAAGGTAGCGTGGAGACGGGGTGATTTCAAGGATCGACCCCGTCATACGACAACTCGCTCCCATGGGGTCCGCTGGCACAGCGGGCTTTGAGGCGCGGCTCAGGACCCGCCGAGGACTGCGAAAGATCCTCACAGATCGGCATGCCAGCGGCGGACTCTCCAGGGGAGAGGTGGAGGAAGCGGTGCGCCTTGTGGACGCCGACACGGGGGCGACAGGGAGACCAGGTGCTCGGGTCTGCGTGGGCCGGCCGGTCGGACGCGGCCTGGGCGAGCACCAGATGCAGCACCGGACCGGAGCGCACCTGGAGCGGGTCGTTGCCTGCGGGGAGGCAGACGGTCAGGGGTCGGGTGAGCATGACCGTGTGACAACCCCTCAGGCACCTATAGCAGTCCCAGCGCGGCGTGGGCGGCGGCGAGACGGGCTACTGGGACCCGGAAGGGGGAGCAGCTGACGTAGTCCAGCCCGACCTTGTGGAAGAAGCCCACACCCGCCGGATCGCCACCATGCTCTCCGCAGATACCGACCTTGAGACGGGCATTTGCATGCCGCCCACGCTCGGTGCCGAGCTTCACCAGCTGTCCGACACCCTCGACATCAAACCGAGTCAGCGGGGAGTCCTCGACCACACCCGCCGCCATGTAAGATGGCAGGAACTTGCCCATGTCATCTCGCGAGAAGCCATAGGTCATCTGAGTGAGATCGTTGGTTCCGAAGCTGAAGAAGTCTGCGTGGCGGGCAATCTTCTTGGCCATCAGTGCGGCCCGGGGAAGCTCGATCATCGTGCCGACCTTGTAGCGAAGGCTGCTTCCAGACTGGGCGAGGACCTGCTCGGCGACCTCGACGACGTGCTTGCGGCAGATCTCCAGCTCTCGCTCCAGGCCGACCAGGGGAATCATGACCTCGGGGATGACCTCGATTCCTTCCCGGTCCAGCTCGCAGGCGGCCTCGAAGATGGCTCGGGTCTGGGTGCGGTAGATCTCCGGTGTGGTCACACCAATTCGACAGCCACGGTGGCCCATCATCGGGTTGGCTTCGTGCAGCTGGTTGAGGCGCTCGTGGAGCACCTCAGTGCGGACGCCAAGCTCCTCGGCCAGCTCTGCGATGTCCTCTGCTCGCTGGGGCAGGAACTCGTGCAGCGGTGGGTCGAGCAGCCGAATGGTGACCGGCAAGCCTGCCATGTCACGGAAGATCGACTTGAACTCTTCTCGCTGGATCGGCAGCACCCGAGAGAGTGCGCGGGCGCGGGAGTGCTCATCCCGGGCGAGGATCATCTGGCGCATGGCCTTGAGCGCGGCGGGCTGGAAGAACATGTGCTCGGTGCGGCACAGGCCGATGCCCTTCGCACCGAGTGCGCGGGCGCGGGAGGCATCGGGGCCATTGTCGGCGTTGGCGCGAACGCTGAGGCGAGCCAGCTCGTCTGCCCAGGTCAGCAGCTCCGCCATCGCGCCGGAGTCGGTGGGCGGAGCGAGGGTGGGGACCTGCCCCTTCATGACATCGCCGCTGCCGCCGTCGATGGTGATCCAGTCGAGGCGATGGATGACGGTGTCGCCGGCGTAGAAGAGCTGCCGGCCATAGTCGACCACGATCTCCGTGCAGCCGACCACGCAGGGCTTGCCCATGCCGCGCGCGACGACGGCTGCGTGGCTGGTCTGTCCGCCTCGGGCGGTGAGGATGCCCTGGGAGACGGTCATCCCCTGGATGTCCTCGGGGCTGGTCTCGTTGCGGACCAGGACCACCGGCTCGCCGCGCTCAGAGAGCTCCTGGGCTTCCTCGGAGTGGAAGACCACGCGCCCGCAGGCTGCACCGGGGGAGGCGTCGAGGCCGCGTGCGATGACCTTACGGGTTGCGTTGGGATCGAGGACGGGCCGGAGGACCATCTCCAGGCTCTCGGGATCGATCCGGCTCAGCGCGGTGCGGCGGTCGATGAGGCCCTCGTGGACCATGTCCACGGCCATCTGGACCGCGGCACCCGGGCTGCGCTTCCCGGTGCGGGTCTGCAGAAGGTAGAGCTTGCCATCCTCGATGGTGAACTCGATGTCCTGCATGTCCCGGTAGTGGGTCTCGAGCTGAGCCTGGAGCGCAAAGAGCTGCTCGTAGACGGCAGGCATCTCTGCAGAGAGGGTCAGTCGATCCCCTGCACCGGGCTGCTCGGGGTGGATTGGAAGGGGGGTGTGGGTGCCGGCGACGACGTCTTCGCCCTGAGCGTTGGGCAGCCACTCACCGAAGAACACCTTCTGACCCGACTTGGGATCGCGGGTGAAGCAGACACCCGTGGCGCTGCTGGCGCCCATGTTGCCGAACACCATGGCCTGGACGTTGACCGCGGTGCCCATGGCATCGGACAGCCCCTGGCTCTTGCGGTAGTACCGGGCGCGGGGCGTGTTGAAGCTCTTGAACACTGCGTTGATCGCGAGCCGAAGCTGGGCACGCGGATCGGCAGGGAAGCTGCCGTGGTTCTCGGTGATGACGCCCTTCAGCGCGGCGACCAGCTCCTGGAGCTCCTCGACGGAGAGGTCTGACTCCTCGCGTCCGCCGCGGTACTGGTCGGAGACCCGTGCAAACCGGGTGTAGTGGATGCCGAGAACGACGTCACCGAACATGGTGAGGAACCGGCGGTAGCTGTCCCAGGCGAACCGGGCGTTTCCGCTGCGGGTGGCGAGTGCTGCGACGGTCTGATCGTTGAGGCCGAGGTTCAGGACGGTGTCCATCATGCCGGGCATCGAGATCGCTGCGCCAGAGCGCACGGAGAACAGCAGCGGGTTCTCGATACAGCCGAAGCCCTTGCCGGTGATGCGCTCGACCTCCACCAGCGAGGACTCGATCTCCTCGAGCATTGTCTCTGGCCACGAGCCGCCCTCGTTGAAGAAGTGACGGCAGGCATGCGTGGTGATGGTGAAGCCTGGAGGGACCGGCAGGCCGAGGTTGGTCATCTCGGCGAGACCGGCACCCTTGCCGCCAAGCAGCGGCTTCATTGCGGCCTCGCCATCGGCGCGACCTTCACCAAAGAAGTAGACGTGTTTCGTCATGATGGAAACCCCTTACTCGACGGAGAGCTGACTGAAGTCGGCGATCTGGCGGAACTCGTCACCGATGGCACGAAGAAGCGAGAGACGGTTGTTTCGAACAGCGAGGTCTTGGTGAACCACCAGGACCTCGTCGAACAGCCGGTCGACGGCCGGCTTGAGGCTAGAGAGCGCGGCGAGGGCAGCCGAGTAGTCCTGCTGCGCGGCGTGCGCACGGGCGGTCTGCTTGACGCCGTCCAGCGCGAGGTGCAGCGCCGTCTCGGCATCCTTGGTCATGGCCGCAGCGTCATATGCCGGGCTGGCGTGGTCCTTGATGAGACCCATGACGCGCTTGAAGGTGGTCTTCAGTGGTCCAAACTCTGGCGTCGCGGCGACCTCAGCCATGGCCTCCAGGCGAGCGGCGAGGGCAACGGGAGCATCGTCGCCAGTGGCCATGACGGCGTTGACCAGCTCGGTCCCGGCAGCGTTGCTGCTGTAGCGCTCCAGGAAGATGCCCCGCAGCCGCGCGGTCAGGAACCCGGCGAGGTCTGTCTTCTGGTCATCGGTCAGCGCAGTGAGGGAGAGGAGATCGGAGATGGAGAGTCCGACCCGTGCGCTCAGGAGGATCTGCAGCATGCCGATGGTGGCCCGGCGCAGGCCGAGGGGGTCTGCGCTGCCCTTGGGCTTGAGGCCCAGCCCGAAGCAGCCTGCGAGGCTGTCGAGCCGATCGGCGATGGCGACGGTTCGGCTCAAGGCACTGCCTGGCAGGGCATCGCCTTGATAGCGGGGGTAGTAGTGCTCCTCGATGGCGGCAGCGATGGCGGGATCTTCCCCGTCAAACCCAGCCAGCAGGTTGCCGATGTGGCCCTGGAGCTTGGGGAACTCGCTGACCATCTGGGTGCCGAGATCGTACTTGCACAGCAGGCCTGCGCGTGCGGCAGCATCAGCATCAGCCCCCAGCAGCGGAGCCAGCGTTGCGGCCAGGGCTGCGATGCGATCGGCCTTCTCTGCCATGGTGCCGCCCTTGCGGATCCACTGCATGCCCTCCAGGCGGCCCCGGAAGTCGGACAGCGTCTTCTTGCGGTCCTCCGCGTAGAAGAACTTTGCGTCGTAGAACCGTGCGGTCAGCACCCGCTCGTTGCCCTCAGAGATGGTCGCTGCGGACTCGGGCTGGCGGGCGTAGGGCTGGTTGGAGACGACGAGGAAGTGGTGGTCGAGTGCGTCGTTGACGTAGACGGGGAAGACCCGCTGATGGACCTTCATTGACTCGACGAGCAGGTGCGGCGGGAGCCCAAGGAGGTCCTCACCGAAGCTCGCGGTGACCACGATCGGACACTCGACGAGGTTGACGACCTCATCGACCAGATCCCAGTCGCGGATCTCACCAGAGAGTGCCGCGACCGCAGCGCTCAGCTGGGCTGTGATGTCCGCACGGCGTGCGGCGGCGTCGGGCTCGACGTTGTGGGCGCGCAGCCCGACGAGCCAGTCAGCGGAGCCTGTGGCTGTGACGGGGCCGCGCGTCAGGCGGTGGCCGAGGGTCTCGCATCCGCTCTCGATGCCGGCAACGGTCAGCGGGATGCGCTGTCCGCCGAGCAGGGCGATGACACCATGCAGCGGTCGTGCCCAGCGGACGGTGCCGGTACCCCAGCGCATCGGACGGGGAAACGACATCGACAGCACCGCTCCCTCCAGACCCGCAGCGATGAGATCGGCGCTCTTCTCTCCGCCGGTCTTCACGCGGGCGGCGACCACTGGTCCTCGCGCGGACTCGACGATCTCCAGGTCTTCAACGGCCACGCCGCGTCCCCGGGCAAAGCCGATGGCGGTCTTCGTGGGAGCGCCGTCGCGGAAGGCGGCGCGCTGAGGCGGGCCGGTGACCAGCTTCTCCTGGACCGGGCGGCCCTCGGCGACGTCGGCGATGGAGACGGCGAGGCGACGGGGCGTACTCCAGGTGGTGATCGCGCCGTGCTCGATGCCCTTGAGCAGCTTGACCACGTTGTTGGCGAGGGCGCGCTCGGCTGCAGCAACCATGCGTGCGGGCAGCTCCTCGCAGCGGATCTCGATGAACAGCTCAGCGGTAGCGGACGACATTACTTCGCCTCCTGGGCGACAAAGACCTCAGCGCAGCTCAAGGCCAGCTTGCGGATTCGCCCGATGTACCGGGCGCGCTCGGCGACACTGATCGCGCCGCGTGCGTCGAGGAGGTTGAAGATGTGAGAGCACTTCATGCAGTAGTCGTAGGCGGGCAGCGCGAGACCGGCCTCGGTGGTCTGCTGGCACTCGGCCTCGCAGGTGTTGAACAGGCTCAGCAGCCGCTCGACGCTGGAGGTCTCGAAGGCGTACTTCGACTGCTCCTGCTCGTTGCGGAGGTAGACCTCGCGGTAGCTGATGCCGTCCACCCAGGTCAGATCGCCAAAGTGCTCGACGCGCTGGAGGTACATCGCGAGGCGCTCCAGGCCGTAGGTCAGCTCGACTGAGATCGGAGAGAGCTCCATGCCGCCGCACTGCTGGAAGTACGTGAACTGTGAGATCTCCATGCCGTCCAGCCAGACCTCCCAGCCCAGCCCCCAGGCGCCCAGCGTAGGGGACTCCCAGTTGTCCTCGACGAACCGCAGATCGTGCTTGGTCAGATCGATCCCGATCGCTTCCAGGGAGCCGATGTAGAGCTCCTGGATGTCCAGCGGCGAGGGCTTGATGAGGACCTGAAACTGGTAGTAGTGCCCCAGTCGCATTGGATTCTCGCCGTAGCGGCCATCGGCCGGTCGTCGAGAAGGCTGGACATACGCGCACCGCCAGGGCTTCTCACCCAGCGAGCGGAGGAAGGTGGCCCAGTGGAAGGTGCCCGCTCCCATCTCCATGTCGAACGGCTGAAGCACCGCACAGCCCTTGCTTCCCCAGTAGCTCTGGAGGCGAAGGATTAACTCTTGAAACGTCATCGCAGTCACAGGAATTCCCGAGGTGGAGAAGGTCACCCCTATATCCGCTCTGGACTCTGGTGGTGCAGGCAGGGCAGTGCGGGGCGACCCGTTTGTCACGCCTCTGGCACCGACGGTCACATTGCTGAGACAGAAGAGGGTGCGTCAGCGGAGAAGCGGTGTGCTCCGGAAGTCTTTGACCTCTGGACGGAGCCAGCTGTAGATGGCCCACGCAGCGAAGGGGGCACCGAGCAGGCAGCAGGCTGGAGATGCCGCGGCATAGGCGATGGAGAACCACATCAGAGGTCCGTTCTCCAGCTTGCGGTACTTCCGTGCTCCCGCCATGGCGAGCGCACCGCCGCTGATCAGGCTGAAGCCGATGACGCTGCTGATCATCATGGAGAAGACATAGCGAGAGGGATCACCGGTGAGCAGGTCCGTCGCCATGAAGCTGACGGTCAGCGCGACGTTGCCCAGCCAGAGGAACCCGTTGAGCAGACCGATGGTCGCCATCGTGGTCAGGGCCATTCCGGGTGGCTTGACGGTGGACTCCGCGAGGAAGCGGGCGGCCTCCTGCAGCTCACCGTCTTCTCCGCGCTCGTTCTCTGCGGCCCGACCGACGCTGGCGATCGCGCCGCCAGCCCAGCCCTCGGACTCGCCGTCCATCCACCAGCTCTCCGCGGGGCCCACATCCATCGAGCGGCGCAGGTTGACCCGCTCGTTGATGAACTGTGACAGCAGCGAGGAGCAGGGCTCTCCCTGAACCTCGGGCATCCCGGCGCGCTGTGCCCAGGTGACCTCGCCGCCGCCCTGTCGCCAGCGCACGAAGTCGGGAACATAGGTCGTCAGAGATTGATGAATGTAGCCTGCGATGTGCAGCGGATTGGCCCGGTCGAAGACAAACTCCTCGAAGAAGTTGGCCTCAGGACAGCGCACCGCAAAGACCATCTCTCCGCTTGGGGAGCGGGTCATCTTGATGACGAAGTCGTAGACCCCGTCTTCCTTGAGCCACTGCTCTTCGACGATGGCCGGCACGCACAGCGAGAAGCCCTCGCGGCCATACCCTCCGGCGAACCGAGTCAGATCAAAGCCCCCGAACATGCCGGGGGGGACACGCCCGCCTGCGCGGGTGACATCGGGCCAGCCATACTCGACGAGCCCGCGAATGAGCCAGGCATGAGGCTCTCTAAATCCGGCGAATGCGGGATCCATTGCTCGTGCTTGGCCCTTGGATTGATCTACAGGGGGCTGTAGATCAGTCCTTGAAGATGGTGTTCAGGAATTCGAGGCCGTTCTCATTCTCGCTGATGGACTGGCCGCTCTGGAGCTTCTGTCCCAGGAGATAGCCGTCGTAGGAGAAGATGAGGATCGCAGGAATTGCCAAGAATCCACAGGTGAACGGAAACAGGACGATGGTCGCGATGGCTGCGATCATCGCCTTCTTTTCCTGGCCGATCAGGTAGTAGCCGAGTGCGCCCAGGATCAAATTGGCAGCAGCGACGATCACCGGATTGGTATCAGGCTTTCGAATCATTTCGCCCATGGTGGGGCTCCTTTCGGGGACGGGTCACACCGTAACAGAATGCCACCAGCCAACCATGGCGTCTTCACCGAATGGTCTGCAATTTGATGATGATAAATTACTTTTGAGCATGGGTTTATGCCACCTACCAGCCGGGCATGCTGACCAGCGCCGGCCACATCGGAACGGCACCGTTGTCGGGCATATACACAGGGTACCAGTCTTCTTGATCTTCTGAGCCGCCGTAGTCGTAGCGAATCTGCAGGCTGAGCAGACCAGATGGCACGCCGAAGATGGCAAATCGGCCGGTGGTACCCGTCATGACCGCGTCGTCGGAGGGGGCGCCGGTGTCATCGAAGTAGCAGGCAGTATATGGAACACCGCTCTCGGTATAGGCCAGCGCAGCTGCGGTGGTGACCAGCGGGAAGGTGGTGACCTCTCCGCTCTGAACCACCTGCAGGCGGATCTCGCCCTCGATGACGCCGCCGCCACCGGCGGCTGCCTCGGCTGCACAGTCACCAAACTCTGTGATCAGCGCCTCGATGTCGCTGTTGGTCTGCATCCAGAGGGTGCCGTCGTCGACAATGACCGGCTTGTCATCTGAGATGCTGGTAAAGACTGTCGAGCGATAGTCACTGGCGGATGCCGTGAAGTAGAACAGGGCGTGGATCGGGACCTCGACCTCGAAGCCACCGGTTCCATCTGCGGTGGTGGCGTCCCACTCGCTGCCGCCGGCGGTCTGGATCGTGATCGTGGCGTCAGGGACGCCGACGCTGCTGTCTGGACCATCCATGATGATGCCGCTCATGATGGTGCTGTCGGGCAGGCAGCCCAGTGCGAGCAGTGCGAGCATGTCTCACTCCGTTTCTGACGGACGTTCTATTCTGCGGGTAGCGCGAAGAACACCGCGCTCACCATATCTCCAGCCCGTGCCGGCCACTCCTCTTCGACCGCTGCGCGCCCCTCTACCTCGACCCGTAGGGTGACGGTGCCTGGCGCCAGCGCGGGAGCGAGGAACAGGTCGATCGCGCCGTCTCCAGCCTCAAGCAGCGCTCCGGTTTCGTCGTAGGCCAGGGCCAGGACCTCGGCGGTCAGCCCCTCACCATCGGTCACTGTGATCGTCGCGCCGGCCCAGTCTTCCGGGAACATCGGCTCTCCCCACAGTGTCGCTGAGGTGCTGTCGGTGAGGGAGGGAAAGGCGATGCCCTGGAAGCCGTCGATGCTCTCGAAGAAGGCATCGTAGATGGTGGCCTCGTAGCTGTAGAGTGCGCCGGTCAGCCAGGTCGCGGTGCCTCCCGGAACGGCTCCGCGCCAGACCGTTGGGGTCATGCCCTCGCCGGAGACGCGAATGGCGACCTCTTCTCCGACCGGCGCGGCCTCCAGCTGCCAGTACCCCGGGCTGCTCTCCAGCGGCTGCGTGCCGGTGATGAGGAGCGCATCAGACAGGTCCACCAGCTCGATGAGGGGATCGGCGATCGGATTGACATCGACAAGCTCAGAGAGGACCACCGGCTCTGCGGCATCCTCCAGGTAGGCATAGACATAGCCGCCCCAGTTGACCTCGTCGGGATCCGTGCGGACCTCCTCGAGGTACTGGCAGCCGATCAGGAGCATCGCAGGGCTCAGGCGCAGCATCATGAAGACAGCATAGCCCGCGTCGCGGTGCTCAGCCGTATGGGTTGAGCGAGGCCAGCACGCTCCGAGAGCGCAGCGGCTGCCCGGTGTGGGCTTCGATGATCTCCGCCAGCGCCCAGCTGGGACCGGAGGGGGCTCGCGCAGCGGTGAGCTCCTTGAGCGGGGTTCGTCGCCCGCCCTCGATGGTGTCCAGCCAGCGCAGGCTGATCGGGCGGCCGCCGATTCGATCACAGCGGCCATGGAGCGCGCCGCCGCGGGTGGGATCGAAGGTCCACGGTCCGCCGGAGCGCAGGGGAGCGGTGCACTCGATGCAGCGGACGAGTCCGGGGGTGAGCCCGGCGAAGGTCAGCGCCTTGGCCTCCAGCGCCATCCGGAACATCGCACCGGGGGGAGTGGGGGCGGAGTCGATGAGCAGGCCGGCGACCTGGAGCAGGCCGAACAGCTGCGGCTCTGCGAAGTCCGTGCGCGCCAGGGCCGCGACCGCCTCACAGGCGTACGCAAGGAGGGTCAGCCGATCGAGGTCGCTGCGGGAGTGGGTGCGGCCATCGAGCAGGGTGACCTCGTCGAGGTGCCACAGCTCGCCGCGGCCCCGCTTGAGAATCGCGGAGAGGCGGTTGCCTGGATCCAGGGAGCCGCCGAACCGCCGCCGGCTGGCGCGGGCGGAGCGCGCAACGGCGCTGATCAGGCCGTGCTCGGCGCACAGCAGCTTCACGATGCGATCAGACTCCCGGTAGTCGCTCTGTCCGACCAGGATTGCCTCGACCTCGACCGGCGCCTTGCTGGTCACCCGAGGATCAGGCCGCAGATCGAGAAGTAGATCAGGATGGCGATGAGGTCGATGATGGTGGTCACGAACGGGCCCGTCGCGACCGCCGGATCGATCCCCAGGCGGTTGAGGGTGATCGGAACCAGCATGCCGAGCGTGGCGGCACAGATGACGATGATGATCAGCGCAGCACCGATGGCGATCCCCAGCCGGGGCTCCATCCAGCGAATCAGGGCGTAGCCACCGAGGACAGCAGCAAACGTGAAGCCGAGCAGGGTGCCGACCCGGGCCTCTCTGTACAGCATCGGGAGGGTGCCGAAGCTGCCGACGTGGCCAGTGGCGATGTTCCGGACCGCAATGGTGGCGGCCTGGGTTCCGACATTGCCGCCGGTTCCCAGCATGACCGGGATGAAGCCGGCCAGCACCGCCTGAGCCTGGAGGCTCTCCTCGAAGAGGCCGATGAGCTCAGCCATCCCGATGCCGCCGAACAGGGTGATCATCAGCCAGGTCAGCCGCTGCTTGAACGAGCTGAACACCGACTGGGTGTGCGAGGTGATGTTGTCGCCGACGCCCGCCATCAGCATCATGTCCTCAGCGGCTTCTTCCTTGATGACATCCACGATGTCGTCGATCGTGATGATGCCGAGCATCCGCCGGTCTGGATCCAGAACTGGAATCGCCAGGAGATCGTAGCGGCTGACGACGCGGGCGACCTCTTCCTGGTCGGTCTCTGGAGCCACGGAGATCAGCTCGGTGGTGACCAGATCTTCCAGAGTGGTCGAGGGGGGGTGGGTCAGGAGCGCGCGCAGCGAGGTGACGCCGACGAGCTGGTCCATGCTGTTCTCGACGTAGAGATAGAAGACCATCTCCAGGTCATCGGCGTCCTGGAGCGCGGAGATGGCATCCCGGCAGGTGAGCTCGGACTGCAGTCGGAACGGCGCGGGGTGCATGAGGCCGCCGGCGGAGTCTTCGGGCCAAGACAGCAGATCCTCGACCTGCTCCTTTTCTTCGCCCTTGATCGCTGCCAGCACCCTTCGCTGAAGCGGCTCGGGCAGGGCGGAGATGACATCGGCTTCGTCGTCTACCGGCAGGAAGGCGAGCAGGGCCAGCAGCTGATCGAACGGGAACACGGAGAGGACGGACTGGAGGGTGCTGCCGGAGATCAGCGAGATGATCTCTGCGGTCTTTTCTTCGTCTTCGACGTCCTTGACCACGCGGCGCTGGAGCGAGGGGGGGAGGTGGTCGACGGCTGCGGCGATGTCCTCGGAGCGAGACTTTTGGAGCGTGCGGCGAAGCGCTGGCCATGCCTCGCGACGTGCCAGACGACGGATGACGTCGATGCGTGGATCAGCCATCGTTCCCCCCAGGAGACGGCTTATCCTGTTCCCCCTTTGGAGGATGCTGAGGTGTCTTAATCCTGAACGAACACCAGCCGTCGGGGCTTGGAGAGGTTGCCGAGGGGCTCGATACGTTCGCCATTGTAGGTGATGCGGATGGTGGTCAGATCGCTGGCGAACACCTCGATCATCTCGCGGCCCTCCAGATCAATAATTTCTCCAGCCGGCAGGGTGCCTCGGTAGCTGTCCTGGCTGTCGACCCGAGTGCTGATGCGAGACGGCTCGATGGCACGGATGCGCAGTCGAGAGGTTGGCATCGTGCCCGGGGAGAGGTCTTCGGGCGGGGTCTCTTCGGTGACAGCCTCGACCGCTGCGGTGGCCGGTGCTTCGACTCCAGGGGGCTCGCCGGCCACCTCGAACAGCAGCCGCAGCAAGAGGACCACGACCATCGTCAGCACGAAGCCGGACATCACCAGCCGTCCCATCGGGATTTCCTCGAGGGCCATTGTGATGGTCTGTGTGTGGCTGTACGGGGGATCATGTCGCGGATCCGCCAGCTCGGAGGTGAGGGTGTGATCCAGAATGGGCGTGCTCGGATCGAAGCCGAGGAACTCCAAGTACTGGCGCTGATAGCCGCGCCGGAACGGACCTGAGGGCAGAACCTCTCGGTCACCGTTCTCCATCGCCGCGAGGTAGTGCTCGGGGATGCTGACGCGGTCGGAGGCTTGCGCCAGGCTCAGCCCCAGGCGCTCTCGTGTGGCACGCAGATCTACCACGCGCTGCATTCCCGAGCGAGGACCTCGCGAGCCTGCGCTGCGAGTGTGCTGGTCGGTGTGTCGTCGACGACAATTCGCAGATAGCTGCAGCCGCCGTAGGTGTCGTTCAGCTCAAGGAGGATCTCGCCGGCCTGGTAGTAGCTGCCCGTGGAGTCTTTCGGGCAGCGCTGGATGACCGCGTCGAAGTCTGCCAGGGCGAGCTGAGGGAGCGCCTTCGCCCGCTGAACGAGGCCGCGGTTGAAGTAGGCAGGACACAGCTCCGGGGCGCGCTTGATGCTCTCGGAGAGGTGGAAGAGGGCCTCGTCGTATTGACCCTCGATGTACTCTGCGTAGCCCAGATTGTTCAGGACCAGCGCCGGGCTTCGGTAAGTGATGTCGGTCAGGGCGCCCTCGAATTCGATGATGGCTTCCTCGCGACGATCCAGCTCCATGAGCAGCAGCCCATAGTTGTTTCGGATCTCGGCGCGCTCTGGGTTCAGCCGGATCGCCTTCAGGAAGGCGATCTCGCTCTCGTCGAGAACCCCCTGGGCCATGTAGGCCAGGCCGAGCTTCTCCCAGGCATCGTAGCTTCGGGGATCCAGTCGAACCGCCTCTCGCAGCACACCGACCGCTGCCGGAGCGTTGCCTTCTCGGAGGTAGGCAGCGCCGAGGCTGCTCTGTGCGGAGGCCTGCTGCTGACGCTTGCTGTTGATGCAGCCGGTGAGAAGTGCGAGGGCGATTACATGCATGGCTTAAAAGTACTTCCCGATGATGGGAGAGAGGGCCTCAATTCGCTCAGCAGGGACACCGTCTTTCGCAGAGAGGATGGCACTGGCCAGGGCATTGCTGTGCGGAGCCGGACCATCGTGGGCGACGATGAGGGGCACCACGTGGCGGATGATCTCCTTGGCGGCGCGCACGTTCTTCTGCATGATCTCGACGACCTGCTCGACGGTGACGTCGTCGTGTCCTTCGTGCCAGCAGTCGTAGTCGGTCGACAGCGCAAGGGTCGCATACGAGATCTCAGCCTCGCGCGCGAGCTTGGCCTCGGGCAGGTTGGTCATGCCGATGACTGCCCCTCCCCAGGAGCGGTAGAGGTTGGACTCTGCGCGGGTCGAGAAGGCCGGCCCCTCCATGCAGACGTAGGTCCCGCCGTCGTGGTAGGTGGCGTCTGTTGCTGCGCAGGCGGCCAGCAGGTAGCTGCGGAGCGCGCTGCAGACAGGGTCGCCGAACGCGACGTGGGCGACGATGCCCTTCTCGAAGAAGGAAGAAGCGCGTGCCTTGGTGCGATCGATGAACTGGTCGATGACCACCATGTGTCCCGGCACGATGTCCTCGCGCAGCGAGCCGACCGCAGAGACGGAGATGATCCAGGACACCCCAAGCTTCTTCATGCCGAAGACGTTGGCCCGGTAGGGAACCTCGGAGGGGGTCAGCTTGTGGCCGCGGCCATGGCGGGGCAGGAACACCAGCTCGGCGTCCACGCCTTCAAGGCGACCGATCAAGAAGTCGTCGGAGGGAGCACCAAACGGAGTGCTGACGGTCTCCATGCGGATGTCGGTCAGGCCCTCCATCTCATAGAGTCCGCTGCCGCCGATGATGCCAATTCTCAGGGTGTCGCTCATGGGAGTCTCCATTTCAGGTTGTCAGGCCTACTGTACTGGTCGGCGGAACCCACCGCGGCGGGACCGATGAGGTGAGCGGAGCTGCCCCCTTGCCGAGCTGGCCGCAGGCTGCCGAGATGTCCCTACCGCGGGTGGTGCGGATCGAACAGTGGATGCTGTGGTTGATGAGATGCTGCTGGAAGTCAAGGACCCGGAGATCGTCGGGACGACGGATGTCCCGGTCGGGGTTTTCGTTGTATGGAATGAGGTTGACCTTGGCGCGCCCTACGAGCGGCGTCATCAGCGCAACGAGGCGCTCTGCATCAGCCATTGAGGCGTTGAAGCCGGCCATCATCACGTACTCAAACGCGATCCGCTTGCCCGTCGGCAGGGGGAGCGTCGCGCACGTCTCCATCAGCTGCGCGAGGGAGTACCGCTTCGTGAGCGGCATCACTGTGCGGCGCTGCTCCTCGGTGGTGGCGTTGAGGCTGATGGCGAGGTTGACCGGCAGCTCATCGGCGAGCTTCTTCATCGCGGGGATGAGCCCGACGGTGGAGACGGTGATTCGGCGGTGGCTGAGGTTGAGCCCGAGGCCGTCCATCATGATTCGCAGCGCGGTGGTGAGCTGGTCGTAGTTGTGCAGCGGCTCGCCCATGCCCATCATCACGATGTTGGTGAGGCGCATGCCGTCTGGGAGGCTGCGCTGAACCTGGAGGATCTGGCTGGTGATCTCTGCGGGGGTGAGGTTGCGCAGCAGGCCCATGTCTCCGGTCAGGCAGAAGCTGCACTTCATCGCGCAGCCCACCTGAGAAGAGACGCAGAGAGTGAGCCGGTCTGGGGCGTTCCGACCATCGGAGGTACGGCGGTTGAGGTCGGGGATCAGCACGCTCTCGATGGTCTTGCCGTCGGAGAGGCGCCAGAGGTATTTTCGGGTGCCGTCGGTGCTGTCGAGTACACCGGCGGACAGCAGCGGCTGGATGCCGAGCGCGGCGTCGAGCTTCCGCCGGGTGCGGGATGCGATGTTGGTCATCTCGGAGAACGCGGAGATGTTGTGCTGCCAGATCCACTGAAAGATCCGCCGGGCACGATCTGGACGACCATCCAGCTCCCCGAGGATCTCCGCGAGCTGCGGGCGGGTCAGGGAGCGGGCGTCGATTCGACCGTCTGGGAGGGTGGGCCAGTGCTGCACAGGAGTCTCCAGACCAGCGGTTGACACGTCAAGTATCTCTGGCGCAAGAATAGCGGGTTTCGGGAAGCGGCGGGCTTGGAAAAGTAGCACGGCGTTTCCGGTCTTGATGCCGTCATCCGAGGAATGACCGTGTCATCGGGGCTGATATGTGGCCGGGACACCGCTCCGCGTGGCTGCGCAGCACCAGCGCATCGGCACCTACCAGGGCATCCAGTCCACCGGCATGTATGGGCGCGCCAGGAAGACATACGACGGGTTGATGTCCGAGCTCCCTGAGCCGATGTACTCGGTGTTGTAGCCGATGCCGTCCGTCGAGCCTTGGGTGGACCAGTAGTTCAGGCCGACGATCTCTTGGTCCCCGTCTCGGACCCACTCCACGAAGATGTTGTTGTGCCCTGAGCCGCTGTTGCGCCAGAACTGCACGATGTCGCCGGGCCGGGCATCCTCCAGGCTGGTCACCCGCTCGCCGATGCCGTAGTTCTCCAAGGCATCGACGTTTCCATCTCCCCAGAGATCTCGGATGAACCAGTCGATGCGGAACTCGGTGAGGTCATCGACGGACATCCCGTTGAGGGAGCCGCTGCCGCCGGTCATGGCGTCGGCTTCCTGGAAGGCGCGCATGAACACCTCCCAGGTCAGCCCTACGCAGTAGCTCTGGTTGTCTGGATCGCCCTCTGCGACCCGCTCGTCGAGGTAGTAGATGTCCTGGGTAGTGCCCAGCCAGCCGTAGCTGTCGGAGGGCCACCAGTACCCATAGCTGCCGTCGGTCGGGTAGGACTCCAGGATGTCCACCATCAGCTCGGTGAAGTCGGACTCGATGGGCTCTGTGCCGGGATCGATGGTGACGTTGATGGTGTCCTGAGCGACGACCTCGCCGTCGCGGTAGCCGAGGACCTCGACGTCTCGGGCATAGCCGACGCCGGTGAAGCTGTAGGTGAACAGCTCGCCCGGGCTGAAGGTTCCGATGGACCAGTCGTCAGCGATGATCTCCAGCTGATCGAGGGTGGGATCGGCGTCGACGACGAAGGTCACTGGGTTGTAGACGGTGTCGCCGTCGATGGGGCTGGTGATCGTCACCCAGGGTCCGCTGTCCTGGGCGTTGATCGTGAGCGCATAGTTGGAGATCTCTGTGCCCTGACCGTCGTAGCCGACCATCTCGATGAGCCGACGTCCTTCCTCGACGGTGACCACGAGGGTCTGGCTCTCCGAATCGAGCGCGGTGAGGCTGATCGCAGCGCCGTCGATGAGGATGTCGAAGCCCTTGACGTTGGCGCCCTTTTCATAGGCGAGCGTGAAGGTCGGCTCGGTAAGCTCGCCGTGCTCTGGGCTGGTGATGCGGACAGTGTGCGCCTGAGAGAAGTCTTCCCCTGGCGGGCGGGCATCGTCGGGTTCGTTGGAGCAGCCCGTGAGAAGGAGTGCCGGCAGGAGTGCGATCATGGTTTCTTTCTCCGCAGAGCATGGAGACTGACCGGCGGGCCAGTTTCGATGCAAATTACATGTCCCGTGCCCATGCATCTGACAAGCCGGAGCCTTGGATCAGCCCGCGCCGATGGACTGAGCGGCCCGCAGCCGAGCGACCAGTCCAGTCCAGCGATCAGAACCTCCCGCCTCGGCTACCGCAGTCTGGATCGCCCACGGTGTGTCGATGACGCAGCAGAACGACCGCGCACGGGTGATCGCGGTGTACAGCAGGTTGCGCTTCAGCATGATCCGGTGGACCCGGTGCAGCACGGTGATCACTGCCGGGTACTCGCTGCCCTGGCTCTTGTGGACTGAGATGGCGTAGGCAAGCTGGAGGTCGGAGAGCTTCTCGCCAGTCAGCACCACCCGCTGTCCATCGAAGCTGACCACGATCCCCCCCTCACCGACGCTGACCACCCGACCGACGTCGCCGTTGAAGATGTCGTTGTCGTAGTCGTTGCGGACCTGGAGGACCCGATCTCCCTCTCGGAACAGGCGCTCTCCTTTGCGGTAGACCGCGCCGTCGGGGTTGAGCAGGGCCTGGAGCTTGAGGTTCAGCGCCACAGTGCCCAGCGGTCCGCCGTGCATCGGGGTGAGGACCTGGACATCCGAGAGCGGATCAAATCCCCGGCGCTTCATCCGGGTGGACATGATCTGGAGGATGGCCTGCTGGGCCTCCAGCGCCTCCTCGCGGTGGACCTGGAAGAAGTCGTCTCGGGGAGGGCTCTCCAGCTCACCGCTGAGGGGCGGCTCGCCGCGGTTGATTCGGTGCGCGTTGAGCACGATGCCGGACTGAGCGGACTGGCGATAGACCTCGGTGAGCCGACTGACCGGGAGAACGCGGCTGGCGATGAGGTCGGCGAGGACCTGGCCGGGGCCGACGCTGGGGAGCTGATCGGCGTCTCCGACCAGGACGACCCTGCAGGTCGGAGGAATCGCGGCGAGCAGGTCGTCCATCAGCCGAATGTCGATCATGCTGGCTTCGTCGATCAAGACTCCGTCGCAGTCCAGTGGGTTTGCGAAGCCACGGTTGAACCGCCGGGTCCGCCCGTTGAACTCCAGCAGCCGATGGATGGTCTTTGCGCCCTGGCCGGTGGCCTCCGACAGGCGGCGTGCCGCTCGACCGGTGGGTGCTGCGAGCAGCCATGCCTCGCCCGCCTCGCCCGCCGCAGCCATCAGCACCCGGACGATGGTGGTCTTTCCGGTTCCTGGTCCGCCTGTGATGATGCTGAAGCCGCTGGCCAGCGCGCCAGTGATCGCCTCGCGCTGCCCGGGAGACAAGGTCATCTCCAGCCGGGTCTCGATGGGCGCGAGCGCGACTGTGATGGCGGGTGGTGCACCGGAGAGCAGCCGCCGGAGGCGGAGCACGACCCGAGACTCAGCGGTGTCCATGCCAGGGCGGTAGACCGCAGACTCGGCCTCTACCGCCGCATCTACGATCACGGCATCTCCACGACGTGCGAGTTCGTGGAGCTGCTCCACAGCCCTGCTCGCCGGCACGCGCAGCTTCTCGACGCGACTCAGGAGCGCGCCTCGGGGGATGTAGCAGTGCCCCTGGCCCTCCGCCTCTCGCAGGACGTGGATGAGGGCGGCTGCCGCGCGCTCGGGAGCATCGAGGGGCTGACCGCGCTCAGTGGCGATGAGGTCGGCGGTCTTGAAGCCGATGCCCCGGATCTCTGCGGCCAGTCGGTAGGGCTGCCGGGTGATGACGCTCATCGCATCGTCGGCGTAGGTCTCGACGATCTTGCGGGTCAGGGCTGCTCCGATGCCGTAGCCACGGAGGATGGCATGGAGCTGTCGGCTGGCGGCGTCCTGCTGCCACTGCTCGGCGATGCGCTTCATCCGCTTGTCCCCGATGCCGGAGACCTCCTTGAGGCGAGCGGGCTCAGACTCCAGGATCTTCAGCGTCTCCAGGCCAAACTTCTCGACCACTCGTGCGGCCATCGACGGGCCCATGCCCTTCACGGCTCCGCTGGAGAGATAGACCGTCAGCCCCTTGAGGGTGCGGGGATCCTCGACCAGCGACCGGCTGATGCGAAACTGCTCGCCGAAGCTGGTGTGGACCATCCACCGACCGGTCAGCTGGACATGCTGCCCCTCGGTGATGTGACCGATCGGCCCGACGACGGTGTGCTTGACGGTGCCGAGGTCTCCCTTGACCTGTAAGACTGCGACCGCGAAGGAGTCGTCCTCAGCCTTGTAGCTGAAGCGGATGATCTCTCCTTCGAGGTGCTCATCTCTCATATGGGGGCGTCCCTACTGCGAGTAGACCTCGTACCGCTCCAGATGGTAGTGCCCCATAGCCCGGACCACAACCCTCTTCTCCAGTACCTTCTCAAGGTCTTCGACGCTGTCCATCTCCGAGGAGTACATCAGATCAGCGACGGTCGGGTGTGCATTGACGAAGACCGTGTCCCGTCCACGGGCGCGCAGTGCCTCCCGCTGGATCTCCCGAAGCACGTCGTAGACCACGGTGATCCGGCTGCGGGTGGAGCCAGTGCCGGAGCAGTACAGGCAGTGCTCAGAGATGGCGCTGACCAGGTCTTCCTGGACGCGCTTGCGGGTCATCTCGATGAGCCCGAGATCGGAGATCTTCAGCAGGTTGGTCCGCGCACGGTCCTTGCGGAGCTGCTCCTCCATCGTTCGGTAGACCCGCTCGCGGTTGGCGGCCTTCTCCATGTCGATGAAGTCGAGCACGATGATGCCGCCGATGTTTCGCAGCCGCAGCTGGTAGCCGATCTCCATCACGGCTTCGAGGTTGATGGCGAGGGTGGTGTCCTCCAGCGACGACGAGCCGACGAACTTGCCGGAGTTGACGTCGATGGCCGTCAGCGCCTCGGTCTGGTCGATGATGAGGTAGCCACCTGACTTCAGCCAGACCTTCCGGCTCAGGCTGCGGTTGATCTCGGTCTCGACCCCGAAGGTGTCGTAGATCGGCTCTGCGCCACGGTACAGGCGCACCCGGTCGCGCAGGTTCGGCGCGAAGTCTTTGATGAAGGACTGGACGCTCTCGTAGAGATCCTTGTCGTCGATCACCATGCGATCCACGTTCTCGGTGAAGCTGTCGCGCACGACCCGAAGCACCAGCCCATGATCGGCGTGGATCTCTGTCGGTGCCTTGGCTGTTGCCGAGACCTCCTGGATGCGCTTCCAGGTTGCGATGAGGTAGTCCATGTCTTGCTTCAGGGCAGACATCGGCTGTCCCTCACAGACGGTGCGGACGATGAAGCCAGCATTCTTGGGGCGGTTCTTCTCGACGAAGTCCCGCAGCTTTCGCCGCTCCCGATCCTTCTCGATTCGCCGGGAGATGCCGACGTGGTCGACCGTGGGCATAAAGACGGTGAACCGACCGGGGAGGGTGATGTGGGTCTTGATCCGCGCTCCCTTGGTGGAGATCGGATCCTTGGCGACCTGAACGAGCACCTCCTGACCTTCCTTGATCAGGTCCTGGATCGGCGGCTGACCGGTGCGGGGAGTGGCGCGTGGAGCGGCCTCGACGACCGTGGCGTCTGGGTCGTCGATCTCCTTGCCGACGTTGCGGTCGAGGAACTCTGGGTAGATGTCTCCTGCGTACAGGAACGCGGCGCGCTCCAAGCCGATGTCGACAAACGCAGCCTGCATACCGGGGAGAACTCGGACGACGCGGCCGAGGTAGACGTTGCCGACATATCCTCGCTTGTCACCCCGATCGATGTGCAGCTCCGCGAGCAGCCCGTTCTCCATCAGCGCAACGCGCGTCTCCCTCCCGGTCTTGTTGACGATGATCTCGTTGCCCACGAACAGCTCCAGTAGACCCACTCCCGGTAGATGGGGGCAGCTGGGCAATGGCGCCCACTGCGCGCGCGCATCCTGGGGGATGTTTGGGTCGAAATGCGTTGAAGAGAAGAAGAGTTCAAAAGAATAATCCGTTCATACTACCTGGATCTTCAGGCAGTAATGGTCCGCGTCTGTGTGCATTGAATTGCCTGCACTGCTGGACCTGCTGGTCTATTTTCTGTCACGCCGGGGCCATTTCGTCAATGTGTGCGGCGCAGGGAGGGGGCGAACGATGTGGATCATGGGGTTGCTCCTGGCGCCAGCACATGCAGGGGTTGACCCGTTCGATGAGCCGGATGAGACGGAGCTGCTGCGCGCAGAGCAGACGCTGGTGACGGTTGCCTCGCGGTACGCTCAGACCATCCGACAGGCGCCCTCGATGGTGACCGTTGTCACTGCTGAGCAGATCCGTCAGCACGGACATCGAACCCTCGCCGATCTCCTGCGCGGGATCTCTGGGGTCTACCTCTCTGTCTCCAATGAGTCGCGAACCCTGGCCGGCATCCGGGCGATCTCCAGCGACGACAACAACAAGATCCTCCTGCTCATCGACGGTGTGCCGTGGTTTGATGGCATCTACAGCCACGCTTGGCTCGATGAGTACATTCCGCTGGTCCACGTCAAGCAGGTCGAGGTCATCAAGGGGCCGGGCTCGGCCGTCTATGGAGCCAACGCCTTTGCTGGGGTCATCAATGTGGTGACCTATGGCGCGGACGACCTCGTCGGCGGGTTCGGTCGGGTCGAGCTGGGCAGCTTCGCGCGTCAGGGACTCTCGGTGGTCGCTGGCGGTGGGGAGGCTGTGCGGCTGCGGCTGCATGCTCGGATGCTCAGCCTCGACGGCGACGGCCTCGAGCTGACCCCGCGCGGTCAGTACAACGTCACCGCCACCAATCCCCGACGGAGCCTCTCTGGTGGGCTCTCTCTGCAGACCGCTGGGCTGACGATTCGATATGATCACATTGACTTTCGGCACACCTACTTCGTCAACCCTCAGGACGATCTGCTCGGTGTGCTCGCCGAGTCTGCGGATGAGTTCAACCTCTCCTATGCAAACGACTTCCTCTCGCTGCGCTACGACATCACGCCGGGAGCGGAATTCCAGATCTCTCCCTACGTCTATGCGCAGCGCCACGACAACCCCGGGGTCTACGGCTGGTTCGACAGCGCGGTGGCTGTAGACGGAGACACCGGCGCGCTCATCCTGGGGCAGACCCTGGTCAGCACCCAGAAGCGCTCAGAGCGGTACGGCGTGGGGATTGAGGGGCAGGTGCGCGCGGGAGCAGAGCACATCACCGTCGGCGGAATGGGCACGGAGCTTACCCACGTCACCCAGCTGGAGGACCTCGTGTTTGAGAACGGCGCGTCCTCGCCATCGCGTCCGGTCACCTTCTCTGGAGAGCCGGGCTGGATCACCGATGTCTTCTTCTTTGGTCAGCACACCTGGACGACGAACTGGTGGCTGGAGCTGACCGCCGGAGCACGCATGGACACCCACAGCTACGCCGGGACTTCTCTGAGTCCCCGAGCGGGCGTCCTGATTGTTCCAGATGATAATGGTGCGGTGAAGCTTCTCTATGGTCGGGCATTTCGAGCGCCAAATGCCCGCGAGCTGCTGGTCGATGTGGTCGCGGACGCGAACGGAGAGAACCCTTTCACCAACGGCAATCCTGGCCTGCTGCCGGAGACCATCGAGACGTTCGAGGCCGAGATCAGCGGCGATCCTGCCGCGAATCTCACCCTGCGAGGGGCTTCCTATGCCTCTTGGATCGGTGACCAGATCAGCAAGGTCAGCGACGGGGAGGGAACGCTCGGTGATCGCTACTACGACAACCTCGGCGGCGCGCAGATCGTCGGCGCGGAGCTTGAGGTGGACTGGACGCCAGGACGCTGGCAGGTCGGCGGCAACTACGCCCTGACCCAGGCGACCGATGCGGACACGGGCAACGCGCTGTATGAGTTTCCGGTCCACATGGGGCACCTCCGAGCGGGGCGCGCGCCGGTCGACGGGCTGTGGATTGGGCTGCAGGCCGATCTCTACAGTGCCCGTCCGCGTGCGAAGTGGTCACCGGATGCCGGGCTGGCGGACGGCGATCCGTTTGGTCTGCTGCACCTCTCGCTGACCTCTGACGGCATCGCGAGCGGGCGGGTACGGATCGATCTGTCGGTCCACAACCTGCTCAACACCGCGTACGAGACCCTCATCTCCGCTGGAGATGCCAACGCCCTGACCACCGACGACGACGGTGGGCTCGTCGCGAAGTACTCCGGCGACCTCACCGGGGAGGGGCGTGCGGCGGTGCTGGGCGTAGAGCTCGACTTCTGAGCGGCTACCGGATCCCCGGTGTGCTCACGACCTCATCGACGAAGTCCATCAGCATCGGATCCAGCTTGAGCTGGAGGGCCTGCTGGGTGTCACGGTTGAGCACAACACGGAAGCGGTCTGGGGCCAGGGGCGCGATGTCACCGGGTGACTCGCCGGCCAGGATGCGCTCCGCGAGTCCGGCAGCCTGGAGCCCGACCGCGCTGTAGTCGGGGGCCACGCACATCAGGGCCCCGGCGGTGACGAGGTTCTCCGACCACGCCAGCAGGGGAATTCGAGAGCGCAGGGTGTCGGTGAGGATGACCTGGAAGCCGGTCGGCGTCAGGACCTCGCGGTCGGGCAGCAGCCAGATGGCATCGACCGAGCCGCGAAGCTGGGCGAGCCCGCGGCGTACGTGCCGGTGGGACGGAACCCGGGCGATCTTGACCTTGTAGCCAGCCCGCTCCGCTTCTCGAAGAGCATCCTCCAGCCACGGCCCGCCGGCCTCTTCGCTCAGCAGCAGCCCCAGGCGGGAGACCTCGGGGAGCATCAGCTTGAGCTGGGCGAGCGGGAGATCGGATGGGACCTCCATCCGCACTCCGGTGACATCACCGCCGATGTCGTAGCGCTCGGGCTCGAAGACCATCGCATACACCAGCGGAACCTCCGGGAGCTCGTTGAGCGCGATCCAGGCAGACTTCGCTCCGAGGGCGAAGATCAGCGGGGGAGGATCCTGGGCCAGCCGGCTGGTCACGCGGAGCGCACGCTCTCGGTCACCCTGGAGGTTGATGACCTCCACCGCTCCCAGCTCCTCGACGAACCGCTGGATCGGCGCCTCGTACAGCGGCAAGTCGTCGCTCTGCAGGACGACCACCGCCTCGCCGGCCAGCGCGCTGAGCGTTGTGAGGAGGGGAAGCACGCCGAGAAGATAGCGGGTTTTCGACTCAGCGCGGCGGGAGAACCACCTCAGAGCCACCGTCATCGACCGTCACCGAGCCCTCCCAGCCCTCTCCGCTGGGGTCGATGACGGCGATGGTGTGGACTCCGGCTGGCACCTCGACCAGCCGCAGCGGAGTCACGCCGATGCGGCTGCCGTTGAGCTGAACCTCCAGTCCGCTGCCTGGGAACGCGGGCACGGAGATGCGCCCGCTGCCCACCGCATCGCCCTCGGCTTGCGCTGGCGTCCTCTTCTTCGCGGCCCGTGATGGTGCTCGGGGGGATGGGGGGCGGACGTGCTCGACCGGTTCTGTTTCCTCGGCCTCTTGCTCGGGCACCGCCATGGATTCCGCGTCTTCGGCCTCCTGCTCGGGCACTGCGACGGGCTGCGGAGCGACGACTTGAGCAGGAGTCGGCTGCTGGAGCGCTGACCAGGTCAAGCCCGCGAGCGCCGCTATGGCGACGCTGAGCAGTCCGATTCCGACCCCGGCCAGGATCGGTCTGGCGGCCTTTCGAGACTCCATGAGAATGGAGATGGTGGTGTCGTCGTGGGGCTCGGGAGCAGCGCTGTGTGGTGCCGGTGCGGTCAGTGGTGCTGGTTCAGTCAGCTGCGTACGCCAGACCTCCAGCTTCTCTTGAAGCAGGGCGGCCGAGTCTGGAGAGACCGAGCGGAGGAAGGCGATCAGCTCTTCGGTACCGGCGATGCCGCCCATCGACTGTGCGGCAACCTCGACAGCGAGGCGCATCTCGTCAGCGGTCTGGAACCGCTCGTCTGGGGAAATCTTCAGCGCGCGCTGGTGAAGCGCCTGGAGTGTCGTGGGCTCTGGGAGGTCTGACGGGGCAGACAGCGGCGGGATTCGACCGGTGAGGGTGCGCTGCATGATCTGGATGTCGCTGAGTCGAGCAAACGGGCTCTTGCCCATGATCAGCTCATGAAGAACCAGCCCCATTGCGTACAGGTCGGCCCGATGGTCGACCAAGGCCTCCTCCTGGAGCTGCTCGGGGGCCATGTAGGCAAACTTGCCCTTGAAGGTGTGGCGGACGGTCTGCTCAGCCCGGTTGGCGGCCTTCGCGACGCCGAAGTCGATCAGCTTTACCTCGCCTCTGGCGGAGAGCATGATGTTGCGCGGGTTGACGTCGCGGTGGACGATGAGCATCGGCTTGCCGTAGGTGTCGACTCGGCTGTGTGCGTAGCTGAGGGCGGAGAGGACATCGGCCATGATGCGCAGCGCGATCCGGGTGGGAATCTGCTGCCCGGCGTGCAGCACGGCCTCCTGGACCCCCCTCAGATCGGAGCCAGCGATGTACTCCATCGCCAGGAAGTACTCCCCGTCGGTCTGCCCGAATGCGTACACCTGGGCGATGTTGGCATGCTGAAGCTCGGCGTTGATGCGCGCCTCGTCCTGGAACATTCGGACGTAGTCAGGGTTGGCGGTCATCTCTGTGCGGAGCCGCTTGATCACCACGAAGCGGACGTAGCTGGCGGACGCTACGCTCTGACGCGCGAGATCGACATCGGACATTCCGCCGCGACCGAGGCGCTCGAGGAGGGTGTAGGGTCCATAGCTGTGCGGATAGTCCATCGCTTCTGCACCGGGGAGTGCGGGAATATATCGCAGGCGAGGGCTCCCCTCTCAGCGACGTCGTCTCAGGATCGCGAATTTGAGGTAGCGGCCTTCATTGTGGTGGACCGAGACTGGGTGGTCCATGGGCTCTGCGGCGCGCCACAGCCACGACCAGCGGCCGGCCTTGCGCAGCCCGTCTCCGACCGCCTGCTCCCATCGGGGCTGAGACAGGCGCGCAGTGCAGGAGGCGGTCGCGAGCAGTCCACCGCCGGGAACCTCTCGTCCGCAGCGGGTGGCGAGATCGCGGTAGGCGACCGCAGCATTTCCGTCGCTCTTGGCGGAGCGTGAGAGCGAGGGGGGATCACAGATGAGGAGGTCGGGCTTGTCTTCGCCGGCGGTCCACTTGAAGACGTCGGTCACCACGAAGCGATGCTGAGCGACGCTGAGATCGTTGAGGCGGAAGTTCTCCCGTGCATCGGCAATGGCCTGCTCGGAGATGTCCACCGTGGTCACCCGCTTCGCGCCAGCGGCTGCGGCATAGACGCTGAAGCCGCCGGTGTAGGCGAACAAGTTGACGACCTCCTGCCGGGAGCCAGAGATGTGCCCGATCTGGATACGATGCGCCCGCTGATCCAGGAACAGTCCCGTCTTCTGGCCGACATAGGGGCGAACCAGGAACTTCATCCCGGCCTCCTCCACCACCATCGACTCTGCGGGGCGAGGGCCGTGGAGAACGTCCGCGCCCCTCCGATCGTCGACCCGACGCACGCCGTAACGTCTCAGGACGCTGGTGATGCCGTCGAGCTGGCGGACGGCCTCGGTGATGTCGTCGAGCCACGGCTCCCAGCAGCGACCGTACAGTCGGACCACGGCGAGGCTTCCGTAGCGGTCGACCACCAGCCCGGGCAGTCCGTCGCCGGCACCGTTGATGACGCGGAAGGCGTTGGTCTGTGCCGGAAGCAGCAGCGCTCGGGAGGCCATTGCCTCCTCAGCGCGCCGGGCGATGAGCCGCGGGAGAGGCTCAGGGTAGCGACCGAGCACCCGCACCGAGATCTCACCTTCATCTGTGAGGCCGAAGCCGACGGTTTTGTTCCGGCTGTCCATGAGCTGGACGGGGGTTCCGGGGCTGTGTGGTCGACCCTTCAGGCCGCTGCGGTAGACCCAGGGGTGTCCGCGGCTGACAGGGCCGATGGTGTCATGGGTCAGCTCAAGGCGCTGCACGGTCTCTCCGGGGCTGGGTGGCGTGCTTGATTCAGGAAGCCCGGGAGGATGGTCCGAAATGGGCCGTCCAGCCGGGGGATGAGGTCGATCATGCGGTGGAGTTGCTCGGGACCGTGGTGCTCCAGGAGCTTCTCGCGGATCGGGCTGTCCTCGGTGAACAGTCGGGCCATCAGGTCTGGGCCTGCCTCGGGGTGGAAGATGACGCCGAAGATGTTCGGCGCGAGCCGAGCAGCGGTGACGTCACCGTCCTCGCTGGTTGCCAGGACCTCATCGGAGGAGGTATCCGGGGCGAAGACGCCGAAGCTTCGCTGCTCGAAGGCGGCGTCGGCGTCGAGAGAGGCGGTGAGGGGGTGAGCCCGGCCTGCGCCGGTCAGTCGCAGGCGGTGGATGCCCAGGCGGGGGCGCGACAGCTGTCGGACCGTCCAGCCATGGACCTGTGCGAGGAGCTGAAAGCCCATGCACACCCCAACCATCGGAGCCTCCCACTGCCCGATGGCCTCCAGCACCGCACGTCGCCAGGGGGCATCCTCTAAGGGCGAGCCCGGGCCACCGGTGAGGATGTAGGCATCAAAGCCTGACCCGGGCAGGGAGCCTTCGACCCGTGGCTCGAACTGCTCGACCCGGCACCCCGACGCCTCGATCATCGCGATGATCGAGGGAACACCGTGGTTGCTGAGGCGTGCGTTGAGGTCGATGAGGGCGACGGTGGGCATGAGGGCTTCCCTGTGGACTGGAGCGTAACGCATGCTCTATCGGTCGAGACGGTCCGGGCTGGTAGTCAATAGCGGCCCTGTCGGTCTCCAGGGGAAGCAGTCAACCGCGCACCTGGGCTTTAGGCTGCTGCCTGCTTCTGATGTGTGGAGTCCGTTGTGGTCACAGCGGTCGGCGGGGCCTCGCGCGGTCGAGCACCCTGGCCGCCCGGACGTCAGCGCGCTTGGAGGCTGCCGGGGATCGCTTGAGCGGAGACGGCGGAGAATAAATTGAATGAGTTACAAATCGTTGCGTCTCTTGTACAGACCTGGAAAACAGAGGAGACGCCAGATGCACAAGGCCCTCGCGCTTATCGGACTCGCAGCCATGACCACCTCCGGGTGCGTCGTCTACCCATCCAGCGGAGGTGGCGGTGGGAACACCTACGAGCCCGCCCCCAATGCCACGCCCTACATCAACTGGGCAGATGCTGGCTGCTACTACGATGGATACTTCAACGACGACATCTGGTACTTCCAGGCAGACGTCGACGACGCCAACGGAGTCTTTGACGTCACTGCGGTCTACGCCGACGTCTACGACATCCGAACCGGCCAGTGGGTCGAGACCTTCGAGCTGTTCCCCACCGATGATCCTTACGTGTGGTTCAGCGACTGGCTCGGCAGCACCACCTACCTCGACTGCTACTACGGTGGCTATGAGGTCGACATTGTCGCCTACGACGTCTATGACGCCTACGACGTCTTGACTCTCGCCCCGGCGACCTACAACTACTACTGAGCCACGACAGCGAGAGGGCGGCGAGTGTTGAGGTGCTCGCCGCTTCTCTGGTTACTGGCAGGTATCGGTCAGCGGGAGGGCGATCTGGACCGTCTTGCTCTGCGCCAGGTGCTCCGACACCAGCGGCCCGCTCAGCGCGCTGGTTCGCCCTGAAGAGAGCCTCGTGTTCGCGGCCTCAGGGCACGAGGGCCTGACCCGAGAGAAGCTGAGGTGCTGCGAAGTCTGCCTGGAAGTACCAGGAGTGGTTCCGGGGGGGAGCCATAGCCTGTACCGAGATGCGCTATGTGGGGTCGATGAAACTCCCCCGCCTGAAATGGTATGAGTGGTCGGCGATTGCCCTGGTGATCGCGGTCCGTGTCGCGGCTGTGCTGTCGTTCTTCGCGACCGACTACGCTGAGCATCCCCTGGTCGATGCCTACACCTACTGGGCGCAGGCGCGAGACCTGTTCAGCGGCAAGGACCCGTTCGTCGAGGGGCTCTATCAGCCGCCCGGCTACCCCTACTTCCTCTCGCTGCTGTCTCACCTCACCGGACGACCAGAGCTGTCCGCTGTGCGGTGGGCCCATGCTGCCCTCGGGATGATCTCCTCGCTGCTGCTGCTGGGGCTCGGACGCAGCCTCGGAGGGCGCTCGGGGGTGCCGTGGGCCGGGGCGGCAGCGGCGGTGCTGTTCACCCTGTATCCGACCACCCTGCTGTTTGAGCTCGACATCCTCACCCCGGCGCTGACCACAGCGCTGTTCCTCGGCGCGGTCGCCACCTCCTGGTGGGGAAGGCGGGCGGCCCTTGGACTGGTCAGCGGTGTGCTGCTCGGCCTCGCGGTGGTCTGTCATCCGACCTACCTGCTCGCTGCAGGCGTCCTCGGTGTGTGGCTCTTCATGACGCGTCGGCTGCGCGGGCTGCTGTTCGTCGCAGGGCTGGCTGTGACCCTCATACCGACCACGGCAAAGAACCTCGAGGACTTCGACAAGCCCACCCTTGTCTCTCACAACGCAGGGGTCAACCTCTACCTCGGCAACAATCCGGCCTGGCGCCAGACCGCATTCTTGCGGCCGGGGCTTCCGTTTCGAAAGCTTGTCCTGGAGGCCGACCCAGCCAGTCGAGATGTCTCTGAGCGCAATGTGTACTGGCGCCAGCGGACGCTCGCGGAGATCGCGGAGCACCCCGACGCCTGGGCTGCCGCGCTCGTGACCAAGGCATACTGGTCGATTCACAACACCGAGATTCCCCGCAACGAGGACTACCGCTGCCGCGTCGAGGTTGATCCGCTGCGGTGGATTGGATGGCTGCCGGTCCGCTACGGACTTGTCTTTCCCTTGGCGCTGATCGGCCTGGTGTCGATCCGGCAAAGAGGGGAGGGGAAGCTGCTCGGTGGGCTCTGGCTGACACTGCATGTGCCGCTGATCATCTTCCTGGTTGCCGACCGCTATCGGCTGGCGACCTGGCCTGTAGTCTGCCTCCTGGCACCGCTGGGCATTGCGGCGGTTGGGCAGGCCATCCACCGGCTGCGCGCGGGCGCGCGGCCCAGTGCTCGCTGGCTGCTGGTGCTTCCTGCGGTCATGCTGCCCTGGCTACCGGCGGATCGGATCATCGAGAAGGACCCGGCGTGGTGTCTGCATGTCCAGGGCAACCTCGCCTACATGGAGCAGCGCCTGGATGAAGCCATGGAGCTGTATGAGGCTTCACTCGAGCTCGATGCTGGCAACATCAGCGCCTGGAACTATGTCGCCGCCCTCCACCATCGGGCAGGCCGCTACGCTGAGGCTGCTGCGGCGCTGCAGCGTGTGATTGATGACTTCCCGGATCACTTCCCCAGCCTTCGGTTCATGAGCCAGATCCAGGAGGACCTTGGAGATCGGGTCACCGCGGCGGCGTTCATGGGTCGGGCCTTCCGCGTGCCGGGTGAGCGAACCAGCAGCGGAATTCGATACGTCAAGATGCTGGTTGCAGCAGGCCAGATTGCCGAAGCGCGCATGGTTCTGGCTGATAATCCCGATCTTGCGCGTCATCCGAAGCTTGAGGGCGCCGTGCCTTGAGCGGAACGATGCCGGTGCATGCTATACTTTTCTTTAGGGGTTTAGCCGGCGTTTGAAGTATATAATATGGATATTTAGTTAAAATACCTGATAAAAAATAAAAGTATACTCTTGACGAGACAAGTGCAATCCGTTCAAATCGTCATGGGTGGCTCGTCTAGATCACCCACCCGATGTCCATCGGTGTTCCCGCCTCGATCTCCTTCCTTGAATCTCCCACCTCATCGCGGTCGGCCCTTATCCACCGCAATTTCCTCGCTGCCTCAGAGGCGGCAGGCTCCCCGCCTGCCGCCTCGCGGCGTAGAGAGCAATGGCAAACTCCTCTCCCACCAGCCCCGATGCGCTCTCAGAGGATCTGTTCCTCGAGAGCACCACCGATACTCCAGAGCGGGACGGCGTTTCCCTGCTGGATGTGCCTGGGCGGGATGCCTCCGATATCGTCGAGGCCGTCTCTGTGAGGACTGCTGCAGTCCTTGAATCTGCTGTGATCACAGCATCGATTGAGCCTGCTGAGTCCGCAGGATCTGTCGAGCCTGCTGAAGCTGCTGAGTCCGCAGCATCTGTCGAGTCCGCAGCATCTGTCGAGCCTGCTGAAGCTGCTGAGTTCGTAGCATCTGTCGAGCCTGCTGAATCGATTGAGCCTGCTGAAGTTGCTGAGTCCGCAGGACCTGTCGAGCCTGCTGAGGCTGTCGAGCCTGCTGAGGCTGTCGAGCCTGTCGAGCCTGTCGAGCCTGTCGAGCCTGTCGAGCCTGTCGAGCCTGCTGAAGATGAGCTGCTCGACGAGACCCTCGCAGAGACCATCGCGGTCTCCGCCATCGAGATTCCCCCGCTGCGCTACTTTGCTGCCAGCGGCCGGGTCTACCTCCGTATCGGCCCCAGCGAGTCCCCTCAGGGACTTCGCCAAGCGCTGACCGTCTCCTCGCTCCCCGATGGCCCCATCTGGCTGTCCTTCGAGGAGCGCCCGCCGACGCCCGCACTGGTCAACGCCATCGGTGCAGTCCTCGTTGAGGTGCTTCGCCGCCCTCCCGCTGGTGTCCGCAGCGGCATGGAGACGCTAATCGCAGGATCTGCTGCCGCGATGGGGCTTCCCGTCGAGGTCCCCCCTGCACGTCCGACCGAGGACTCTAAGCAGCGCAGGGTCCAGGTCATCGAGCGCACACTGCGCTCTGGTGCCTCGGTTCGCTATCGCGGCGACGTCCTGGTCTATGGAGACGTCAACGCCGGCGCTCAGATCGAGGCCGACGGAAACATCATCGTGCTCGGCGCGCTGCGGGGGCTGGCACACGCTGGCTGCAGCGGAGACGAGTCTGCTCTCATCATTAGCTTCGACCTCCGGCCGACCCAGATTCGGATCGGCCGTCGGATCGCCTTCCCGCCCGCGCAGTCCCGCTCGCGCTCCCCGCTGCCCGAGGTCGCTCGGATCCGCAACGGTGAGATCGTGCTTCAGGACTTCCGCGGTCGACTTTCTCTCTGAGTATTTGGAGATCTCTATGAGCGAATGCATTGTCATCACCTCAGGCAAGGGTGGCGTCGGCAAGACCACAACCACCGCAAACCTCGGCGTTGCCCTGGCGCTGGGCGGCGCTCGGGTGGCGGTCATCGACGCAGACATCGGGCTTCGCAACCTCGACGTCATCCTCGGCCTGGAGAACCGGATCGTCTACGATCTGGTCAAGGTCATCGAGGGGGAGTGCCGGCTGAAGCAGGCCCTCATCCGAGACAAGCGTGTTGAGGGCCTCTACCTCCTGCCGGCTGCCCAGACTCGCGACAAGAACGCAGTCAACCCGCAGCAGATGCGCGAGCTGATCACCCAGCTCAAGGAAAAAGAGAACTTCGACTACATCCTGGTCGACTGCCCCGCTGGCATCGAGCAGGGCTTCAAGAACGCCATCGCTGGGGCGGACCGCGCCATCATCGTGACCACTCCGGAGGTGTCCGCCATTCGCGATGCCGACCGCATCGTGGGCATGGTCGAGGCCGCAGAGCTTCCAGAGCCTGAGCTGATCATCAACCGCTACCGCGCCCGCATGGTCGCTCGGGGCGACATGATGAACCGCGAAGACATCCTCGAGATCCTCGCCATCCCGCTGGTCGGTGTTGTGCCGGACCACGAGGACATCATCATCTCTGCGAACCGGGGTCGTCCGGTGAGCTTTGATGAGGAGAGCATTGTCGGAGAGTCCTACCGCCGCATCGCTCGCCGCATCCTGGGTGAGGCCGATGTGCCGCTCCTCGACTTTGACAACAACAGCGCCGGATTCTGGGCGACCTTCAAGCGCTGGATGGGGCTGTCTGCCCAGGAGGTGGCCCAGTGAAGGTCAAGGAAGTCTTCAACAACATCTTCTCTCGGAAGACCCGCTCCAAGGACGAGGCCAAGCAGCGGCTGAAGTTCCTCCTCATCCACGATCAGGTCGACCTCACCCCGGCGCAGCTCGACGCCATGAAGTCCGAGATCCTGGAGGTCATCCAGAAGTATGTCGAGATCGATCCGGAGAACTGCGATCTGAAGCTGGCCCGCGGCGAGGACAGCATCGAGCTGGTCAGCTCCGTTCCTGTTCAGCGCGTCATCAAGCGTCCCGCTCCCGCCGCTTGACGATCCATCGCGCAGGCGACAGCCTACTGCGATGAACCGTCTCTTGTTGCTCTCTCTGATGTTGCCGGCCTGTGGAAACACCACGGCCGGCTTCTCTGCGCTCTCCAGCCGCGTCCATGACGACATCGGCAGCCTCGTCACGGTCTCCTGGACGCCGTCCGACTCCGACACTGTGGTTGTTGAGTACAGCTTCGATGACGGCGAGTGGCTCTCCGCTCCGCCACAGGTCGTGGACGGTGAGTCTCCTGCTGAGACCCTCCTCCTGGGGATTCCCTACGGAGTGACCACCACCTGGCGGGTCGTCGGTGAGCAGCTTGGGGAGAGCGAGCCACAGGTTGTGACCACTGCGGCGGTGCCCGAAGATCTTCCGGAGCCGACCCTCGTGCTGAGCGATCCGCTCCAGTACCATGCCGCGTCTGGCTACCTGCTCGGCAGCATCAACGCCGACGACGTGGGCTGGTCGGGAGGGGACTACTGGAAGTTTATCCTCGACCGGAAGGGCCGGTATGTCTGGGCGATGGAGACGCCCGATGAGCACTGGAGCATCTTCCTGCGCCAGTCTCGGGACGGCACGGAGATCTTGTGGGATGAGGCGACCTACTGGTCGAGCTTCTCTGGAGAAGGCGAGGATGGTCAGGTCCACCGAATGAAGATCGACGGGACCATCACCGCATCCGTTGCCACCCCCGGCCTCCATCATGCCTTCGTCGAACTGGCGGATGGTCGGCTGGCCTGGGGAGACGCCAGCGCCGACTGGTTCGAGGATCTGGTGGAGTACGCCCCGTCCGGTGAGATCGTCACCGTCTGGTCCTGCGAGGACTTCCTCAGCGCGCTCCACGTCCCGGAGGGAACCAGCGAGGAGGAGAAGTGGAAGTACGCCTACTGTGAGTCCAACACCCTGTACTGGCACGAGGAGACCGACACCTTCCTCTACAGCTTCTACTCCAGCTCTTCCGTCCTGGAGATCGACCACAGCGGGGAGGTTCTCTGGTACGCCGGCGGGCTGCATGGAGGCTATGAGTTTGCCACTGAGGCCGACACCTTCTCCTGGCAGCATGGGGTGCACTACACCGATGCGGGGACCCTGCTGCTGTCCTCTGAGGCGAGCTGCGCTGATCTCAAGCAGTGCCCCTATGGCTACGAGACGGTGGTCTACGAGTACGACGTCAACCACGACGCTGCGGTGCTGGAGACGACCTGGACCTTCGGGGCGGGCGGCGGGGTGTACGGCAACACCGCCGGCGAGGCGCATCGCCTCGACAACGGCAACACCCTCCACAACTACGGAGCGGGCAGCGTGGTCAAGGAGGCCACTGCTGCAGGGGAGGCGGTGTGGTGGGTGGAGTGGCCGTACTTCCACCTCCTGGGACGAACCACCTTCATCGAGGACCTCTACGCGCTCGCGCCCTGAGGCACACGGTGCGCTATCCTGGGAAGCACCGGAGCCCCCTGATGCCACACCTCGCGCTGGTCAAGAAGCAGAACCTCTCTTCCTTTCGGCGGATCGCGATCGGGACCTGGCGGACGACCCATGACCCGTCGGTCTATGGCTCGCTGCTGCTGCGCATGGACGCTGCGATGGACTACCGGGACCGCTTTCGGGCGGCGACTGGTCGTCGGCTGACGGTGAGCCACATGATGGCCCGCGCCATCGCGGCCTGTCTCGCTGAGATGCCAGATGCCAATGCCATCCTCCGGTTCAACCGGATCTACCTTCGCCAGCGCATCTCGGTGTTCTTCCAGGTCGCGCTCGCCGATGCGCAGACCGGCGAGCTGGATCTCTCCGGCGCCACCATCCCCGACGCCGCCGACAAGACCCTCCTTCAGATCTGTGATGAGTTTCAGGCGCGGGTCAGCACGGTCCGCTCGGGCAAGGACACGGAGCTGGAGGGCTCGCGCAGCGCGTTCAAGCGGATCCCGTTCTTTCTGCTCAATCGGGTGACCAGCCTGCTCGGGTTCCTGCTGTACACCCTCAACCTCGACCTGCGCTGGGCTGGCCTGCCTCGGGATCCGTTCGGCTCGGTGATGATCACCAACGTCGGCTCGCTGGGGCTGGAGGAGGCGTATGTCCCGCTGGTGCCCTACAGCCGGGTGCCGCTGCTGCTGGCGATCGGAGCGATCCAGAAGACCCCGATGGTCACCGACGACGATCAGATCGAGATCGTCAAGACGATGAAGCTGTTTGCCACTTTCGATCATCGCCTGTTTGACGGCTCTCATGCCGCGAAGATGTCTCGGATGCTAAAGGCGTGGTTTGAGGATCCCGAGGCACACTTCGGACCCATCCCGGAGGATGAACAGTGACGACAGCAGAGCAGCTCCTCGCCGCATTTATGGCAGATGACCAGGCCGCGGTGATCGCCGCAGCGACGTCGGCGTTGTCGGCCGGAGAGGACCTGAGCGGGGCGATGAGGACGGTGAAGTGGTACTTCCGGCCTTGGCTTCTGCTCCAGAGTGAGGCCGAGCAGGCAGTGTTTGCGCGGTGGTGCTTTGAGCACACCAGCGATCACAACCCGGTCATCTACGCCGAGGCAACGGAGAAGCAGGGGGGCTGGCGGCAGGCCCTGGAGGCCGCTCGGCTCATGGCGGTCGCCGATGAGCACAAGACCATGACCAGCGATGCCGCCCGCACCGCACAGCTGGACTACCTGATCGCTGCCTTTCTCGAGGCGCACGCTCCCGATCGGGGCTGACATGGAGCCCACCCCGCTGATCACGCCGGGAGCCGTCGAGAATCTTCAGCGGATCCTGAGGCCCCTGGCGCGGTATCACCGGCACACCGTCGAGGGACTGGAGCATGTCCCGATGACGGGTGGCGCGCTGCTGGTGGTCCACCACAGCTTCGCCACCTACGACGGCCTGCTGCTGGGCGGACAGATCTACGCGCACACCGGCCGCCTCCCGACGGCCTTGGGAGACGACAAGCTGTTCCGCTTCCCCATGCTCGCGCGCTGGAGCCGCGCCGCAGGGATCCGGCCGGCATCACCCACTGCCGGAATGACGCTTCTCGCTGATGGGCACCTGATGTTTGTCGCTCCCGGCGGCATGTGGGAGGCGCTGCGGCCGACGCGCGAGCAATACGCCGTGCGCTGGGCCAGCCGGAAGGGCTTCTGTCGGCTCGCGCTGCGGGCCGGGGTTCCGCTGATCTTGTCTGCCTGTCCGGCTGCTGACGACATCTACCGCATCCGCGCCAGCCGCTTGACCGATGCGGCCTATCGCCGGCTCAAGGTGCCCCTGCCCATCGCACGGGGAGTCGGTCCGACCTTGATCCCTCGGCCTGTGGTGCTCACGCACTACGTCGCCCCGCCGCTTGTCCCGCCGCCGCACGACCCTCAGCGGGAGGCTGCGCAGGTCGATGCGCTGCATGCAGAGGCCTGTCGGATCATGGGTTCACTGCTGATGAAGCGATAGACTGTCCCATGCGGATCCTGCTGACCCACCCCTACCACCTCGCCCTTGATCCCCGCGAGGATGCGCTCTCCAAGCCCTACCCCCCGGTCGGCACCCTCCAGGCTGCCGCTGTGGTTCAGCAGGCTGGCGGTGCGGTGGTGTTCTACGATCCAATGTTTTCCGAAGACGAGACGGCCTTTGCCGAGGTCCTCGACGAGCATCCGGTCGATGCGGTCTTCATCGTCGCCGACGATCACTCCGTCCAGATCAAGCAGTGCCTCGCCCGCATTCGCACCGCGACCCTCACGATGATCCGCATGGCTGCGGAGAAGGGACTGCCGGTGCTCGTCAGCGGCCCAGACGTCTCTGACCATCCGGAGGTCTTCCTGGAGGCCGGCGCGATCGGAGCGGTGAGCGGGGAGGTCCTCGCGGTGCTGCCAGAGTGGCTTCGCGGCGCGACAGACATCGACGGCCTCCACGGCGAGCGGGGTGCCGGCGGACGCCGTGCGGTGCTCACTGACCTCGACGCCCTGCCGGATCCGGCCTGGGCGCTGTGTGACCTCGTGCCGTATGCCCGGCGGTGGCGCAAGCACCACGGGGTCTGGGAGCTGAACATCTGGACGGCCCGGGGCTGTCCGTACCGCTGCAACTGGTGTGCAAAGCCGATCTGGGGGCGGACCTACCACGTCCGCTCCGCAGCACGGGTGGCTGCCGAGCTGCACGAGCTGATGGCCCAGCACCGCCCGGATCGCATCTGGTTCACCGACGACATCTTCGCCCTGCGTCCGGCCTGGCTCCGCGACCTCCGCGCTGCGCTCGACGGGAAGACCCTGCCGTACCGGTGCCTCTCTCGGGTCGATCTGCTGGTGGATCCCGCCTACGTCGATGATCTCGCGGCGACGGGCTGTGACGGGGTGTGGGTCGGCGCAGAGTCCGGCTCAGACGCTGTGCTGGAGGCGATGGACAAGGGAGCCTCGGTGGCCGACATCGTGGACGCCCGGCATCTCCTCGCCGCGCACGGCATCTCTGCTGGCTTCTTCCTTCAGCTCGGCTACCCCGGCGAGACGGTCGAGGATGTCCGCTCCACCGCCGCGCTCATTCGTCAGCTCCGTCCAGAGAAGATCGGGGTCTCTGTGAGCTACCCGATGCCCGGCACGGCGTTCTACGAGCACGTCAAGGGCAGCATGGGCTCCACCAATTGGGAGACCTCGATGGACAACCGCACCCTGTTCGAGGCGCCCTACGAGCAGGCGTTCTATGCGGCGGCCAAGGAGCTCCTGCGCTCGACGTACTCGGCATCTCGGCGGCGGGCGGTGCTCAAGATATTCCTCAAGGAGCCGAGCGCCGAGCATGCTCGGAAGGTGGCGGGCGCGGTGTGGCATAGCCTCCGACGTCCTGTCGTCGCAGCGAAGATGAGCCGACTGGCGATCGAGAATCCCCGGGCGGTCCCGCGGACCTGGTGATCAGACCGACTCGGGCGGCAGGAGCTGATCTCCGATGTCCTTGGGGCGAGACGCGTTGTGAAACAGGATCCGACTCGGGTCGAGCTTCAGGATGCGCTCCACGACTGAGCGCGAGACGAGCACAACATCTGGCTCCTCGACGTCCTTGGGGCCGACGTAGGCAATGCCGAGGTTTCCCCGGTGGAGGTCGAAGGCGATGGACTCGGGGAGGTCGAGCCGGAGCAGGTAGCGGCGGCAGGGGGAGGGGTGCCAGAACTTCTGGTTGCCGCCTCGGAAGCGGGTGCGGTTGGCGGAGAGGATCTGTCCGACTCGGCGAACGGCTTCCTCTCGCTCTCGAATGCGTTCGCGCTCCTTGCGAATCTCATGCCGCTCTCGCTTTGCCTTCTTCAAGGCCTCCGCTTTCCTCTTCGCATCTCGGGCATGCACGACCGAGAGCTTCTCCCGGCTACCCTGGTCCTTCTTGCGGTCCTTCTTGGCTTTTTGGTTCGACTTGCGGACCTGCTTCTTGTTGACGAGCCCGGCCTTGAGGAACTGATCCTTGAACGACATGGGGTCAGCGTATCGCGGCGGCTCGATCTGTGACCGGCGCAGGGCGGACTGATCCCAGAACAGAGGGGATCAGATGGGTGTGCCCTGGATCGGAGCACCTCCCCTGAGCCGGGCGGCGCAATGACCGGTGCGCCTCAGTCTTCTCGGGCGACCGCTCCGCCAGCATCCTCCCAGGCGGGCAGCCCGCCGAGGATGCTCGTCGCGGCCATGTTTCCGGTGCGCTCCCGCATGATCTCCGCACCGTTTATCGACTGTCCGCCACTTGCACAGTAGAAGATCACGGTCTTGGTCTCGTCCAGCTCGTCGTAGCGAGAGGAGACCTCACCGACCCGCATGTGAACAGAGTCGGGGATGAACACCTCGCGCTCGTTTCCGGCGCGGACGTCCACGAACACCACCGCTTCGCCTGCTGCGATGCGCTTGAGGAGCTCCTCGGGGCGGGTCTCCAGGCCCTCGGCGGCCGGGTCGGGCACGAACACCGGCGGCGTCCTCGGCCGAGACGGCGGCGGCTCGGGCTTGATGATGCGCTTGAGCAGGCTTCGAATTCGTCCCATCGCAGATTCTCCGGTCTCAAAGCCTTTAGCCTGCTGCCAGCGTGTGGCGACCTATCCGGTTGCAGCAGTGTGCTTGTAGGTGTCTCGAACGGTCTGCTCTCCGCTGGCGCTCAGGTTGCTGCCGTAGCGCTCCAGGTAGCTCGCCTCGCGAATGGCGGTGAACCGATCGTAGAACTCCCCGATGTCGTCGTTGGTGAGGTCGCGGAGGTTGAGAATGGACTGCCGGTGGTTGGCGGGCATGGTCTCGTAGCCCTCGGGGAGGATGCCGAGATCGCGGCAGGTCTTGAACAGCGGGGTGCCGGGGTAGGGGTAGAACACGAAGTAGCCGAAGTCGTGTGGCTGCAGCTCGTGGTGCAGGGCGAGGGTCATCTCCAGGTCCGCGCGGGTCTCGTGGGGCATGCCGAGCATGTAGTTGGCGGTGGTGATGATGCCCGCCTCTCTCGTCCAGCGGAAGACGTCGATGAGGCGCTGGTTGCTGACCTTTCGCAGCATCACCTCGCGCCTGATGCGCTCGCTTCCGCTCTCGACACCATAGGTGATGTGCTTGCAGCCGGCCGCCGCGAGCTCGCCGAGCATGCGCTGGGTGACCGTCTCGACCCGGGCATGGAGAGAGAACGGTGTAGCGCCGTTCTCGGTGTGGATGCGACAGAACCGCCGAACCCACTTGTGGTTGATGGTGAAGGTGTCGTCGAGGAAGATGATGTAGGACAGCCCGAGGCCGTCTCCAGCCGCACCTGAGCGGAGCGCCGTCAGCTCGGCAGAGACGCTGGCGTTGGAGCGCCGCCGCCCGTAGTCGCTGTACATCTCGTTGTACATCCGGGCCGCGCAGTAGGTACACGGAAACGGGCATCCCCGCTGCGTGATCATGTGGCGAACGCCGTAGCGCTCGTTGAGCATGTCTCGGGCGATGAACGGAAGCTCATCCAGCGGGTCGAGGGGCGGGCGCAGCGGAGGACGGGGCTCACCGGGGCGCTGGATGTTGTCGATGTCGTGCGTGGGGAGGCTGGAGGTTTCCTCGATGTGGGCCACGACATCCAGCATTGCACCCTCTCCCTCGCCGAGACAGACGAGGTCAAAGCCCGACGCGGCGAGGACCTGCTCTGGGGCAAAGGTCGGGTGCAGGCCGCCGGCAATGACCGGGACATCGAGCTGCTCCCGGAGTCCAGCGACGATCCCCCGCGCCCGAAGCCACTGGCGGGTGGTCAGGGACAGCCCGATGAGCCCCGGGGCGTGCTGGCAGACGGCAGCGACCACGTCGTCGACGGTGTGGTCGAGCGTGACGGTAAAGATGGAGACGGTGTGGCCGTGTCGACGCAGGTAGGCGGCAAGGAAGCCGGGGCCGATGGAGGCGACCGACCAGGTGCTCTCGGTCTGGATCTCCAGGAAGAGGACATGCATGGCTCAGGCGCCTCCTGTCGGGTGCGGTGTCGAGCGGCCGGAGAAGCGGGGGAACAGCGGCCCCTCCACAGCGCTGCCGGAGACGGGAGACTGGAAGTGGTTGAACGGGTGGGGGGCGTGCTCGGGATCCCAGCGCACATCGTCGGTGATGAAGGTCAGCGACCAGGCCCGTCGGTGTCGTGCGGTGGTGTTGCCGGGAGACATGTGCCAGCTCAGCGGGTGGTGAACGAGAAGGTGCCCCCGCTGCAGCGGTGCGACCACTGCACGGTGCTCCTGTGTCGGCCACTCCAGCGGGGGGAGGTCTTGGCGCCAGGAGGGGGAGCCGGGAGAGATAAAATTGGTGGGCTGCTTCTCGCCCTCGGCGTGGCTGCCGGGGATGTAGTGCAGGCAGCCCATCTCCTCGGTCACGTCGTCCAGCGCCAGCCACATCGTCAGCCCGCTGGGCGCGGAGAGGGGCCAGTAGGCGTAGTCCTGGTGCCACTGGACCCTGCCGGTGGTTCCAGGCGGCTTCCAGATGAGGTTGTCTTGAAACAGCGTCACCGACTCCACCCCCAGGACCGCCGCCGCCAGCGCTCCCAGTGCCTTCTTGGAGAGGACGTCCTGGAAGCAAGAGAGCTGCTGGTGGAGGTTGAACTGGAGGATCCCGTACTCTTTGGTCGCGGGGGGAGCCTGGGCGGACCACGCCGTGAGGGCATCGACGAGCGTGTCGATGGTTGCATCCGAAAGGACCGGCGGCAGGGCAACGAATCCGTTGGCTGCATACTGTTGCTGGAAGTCCTCCACGACTGCCTCCACGATGTGATGATAGCCACTGAGCAGAGCCTGGGAGGCTGGCAGTGAAGAAGGAAGAAGTTCCCTGGAAGTATGGCGTGGTCCTGGTCTGTACAAATCAGCGGCTGGACGGGGCGGACAAGCCCTCATGCGGTCGGGTCCGTGGCGAGCAGGTCCGGCGACAGCTCAAGCAAGACACCCGGTCCGGCGGCGGAGCTGCGGCGCAGTGTCGGGTTCTCTCCAGCAGCTGCCTGGGGCTGTGCCCTGAAGACGGGGTAGCAGTCGCGGTGGTTCCAGGCGATGACCTGCAGGTGGTGACCCCCGGCGAGGACGACGCTGCGCTGCTGGCGTGGGTTCAGGAGCAGATGGGGCGTCAGGCAGAGGGCGGAAAGGCGCGCCGCACGCTCTCCCGACTCGCGGGGAAGGTCCGTCGGTAGTGCGCCTGCTCACCCTCGGGCTCGCGATCGTCTTGGGGGGCGTGGCTGCAGCCATCCTGGTCGGCGGGGCTGCGGCGTTGGGGCTGCTCGCGAGCGCGGTCATGCTGCTGCTGCCGTCAGCTGGCCTCGCGGCATTGCTGGTGGACCGCGCGCCGCCTGAGATCGGTCTCGCCGCGTGGTCGGCGCTGGTGATACTCGGCGCGCCGCTGTGGATCGATCGCAGCGCGGCGCTCTCAGCGGTCGGTCTGTCGGATCTGGAGGGCGTGCTGCCGGCGCTGCATCGGCCAGCGGCAGTGGAGCCCGATCTCCCGGAGCCGCAGACCAGCCGTCAGCCTGTTCCCCCCCCACCCATCGCGGTGGACTCGGACGATCTGGTGGTGCTGCCTTACGAGGGCACTGCCCGCTCGATGCTGCTGGCGGTGAGCCTGGAGTCGGAGCGGGTGGTGCTGGACACCGAGATGGTGTTCGACACTGGCGCGACCCTCACCACCGTCAGTCCACAGCTCCTCGAGGCGCTGGAGGTCGACGTCCCCGATGATGCCCCGACCATCCAGCTTCAGACCGCCAACGGGATCCGAACCTCGCCGCTGCTGCTGCTGGATCGGCTCTGGCTGGGGGGCTTCGCGGTCGAGGGAATCAGCGTCTCGGTGTGCGAGAACTGCGGCAGCCTCAACGGACTCATCGGCCTGAACGTCTCCAGCATGTTCCGGGTCGAGGTCAACCAGCAGGACCGCGAGCTGACGTTCATTCCCCAGGACGGAGACCGGCACCTCGACATCGCCCACTGGCTCTCCCTGTCTCTGACCCGCGCGCGAGACGGGCTGACGGTCACCGCAGAGAACCGCTCTCCGCGAAGCATCACGGGTGCAGTGATCGAGGGAAGCTGCGGAGAGCCCGTCTCTGTGGCGCTCCCCGACATTCCACCTGGCGAGCGCCGCGCTGCGCTCTTCCCGGCTCCCCTTCGCTGCTCGCGACCGGATGTGAGGCTCATCCAGGCGGTCTGGTGACCCCGACGTCCTCTGCTGGCATAGTGATGGACGTGGAAAAAGACAATCGACTCGGAATGGTCCTGGCTGGCGGTGCTGCTCGGGGAGCCTACGAAGCCGGTGTGCTGCGGTTCATCTACAGCAGCCTCGCCAAGCGCCTCGGGTTCTCACCCTGGCCCTCCATTGTTGGCGGCACCAGCGTGGGCGCGCTCAACGGGGTGTTCGTGGTCACCCAGCAGCTGGAGTATGTCCAGCGCATCAGCCGGATGTGGCAAGAGGTGACCATCGACGATGTCTACCGCTTCCACGGCGGCGGGGTCCTCCGCACCGTGCGCAGCATGTTCAAGGCCGCTCAGGAGGGCGCGCTGCTTGACCCGGCTCCGCTGTATCGGCTGGTCCGGCGAGAATTTCCCCGGGCAGCGATGCGCAAGTCTATCGACGCGGGGCTGTGTCGGGTGTTTATCATCTCCGCCACCCGCCTCGACAACGGTCTCAACACCCTGTTCTGTGACTCCACGGCGGAGCACCTCAACCTCGATCCTCCTCGGGGCACCGTGGTTCATCGAGAGTGCATCGACGAGGCTCACTTCCTGGCGAGCACCTCGCTGCCGTTCTTCTTCCCGCCCTATCAGGTCGGAGGGCACTACTACGCGGACGGCGGACTGAGGCAGAACACGCCGCTGCGCCCGGTGATTCGCAGCGGTGCAGATCGGATCCTCATCATCGGCGCGGGCACCGAGCAGGAATTCACCGGGGGCGGCACCGCCGAGGACATCACCCCGACCCTGCCGTTCCTGGCCGGCAAGACCCTCAACGCGCTGCTTCTTGATCCCGTCTCACGGGACATGCACCACACCCGTCAGATCAACCGCATTCTTGCCTGGGGCCGTGAGCAGTACGGCGAGGAGTACTCCCAGCGCATCGCCGAGCAGCTTGGCATACGAGAGGTCAGCACCCTGTTCCTGAGGCCACAGACCGATCTCGGGCGGATCGCCTCGGAGATCTTCGCCAGCAATCCGCCGAAGACCACCCCTCAGGTCAAGTGGCTGATGTCGCTTGTGGCCGATCAGGTCAACGCGGAGGGAGGAGAGTCTGACTTTCTCTCTTACCTGTTCTTCGACCACGGCTACACCGGAGTCTTAGAGCGGATGGGCTACGAGGACGCCCGAGACCAGGAGGAGGTGCTCGCCCGGTTCTTCCTCGCATCGAGCTCACACCCCGATGAGCCCCGCATCGCGTAGGACCTGCCAGCGGTCTGCGACCCGAGACCACTTCCCCGGATATCGTTTCTGCGCCAGGGCCATCGTGAGGGGATCGCGCTCAGGCTGTGCATCGTCGAGCAGCGCGGCGAGCCAGGCAAGCTCCTGTGGGCGCCCCGGCCAGGCGATCATCTCATCGGCAGTGGGCAGGAGCAGCTGGCCGTCATCCTCCAGGGGCTCTCCGCCGAGCCAGAGCAGCCGAGCTGAGGCCTTGAGCGGCGAGTGCGCTGGAGAGAGGCTGCGCCGGACCAGATCGGAGGGGGTCTTCGGGCGGGCGACGCTCCCGCGAGGGAACCACTTCTGCACGGGACGGCTCAGGCCCTCGCCCCGCATCCAGGCGGCCAGCGCCTGAGGCAGGACGTCGTCGAACTGATCGTGATCCGCGCCGGTGGGATCGGTGTGGGGGATGTCGTTGGTGGCGAAGGCACCGTCGGTGTCGGGGATGGAGACCCGGTATCGGGTCGGATCGGCGTAGACCCCAGAGTGTCGGGTCATCACGAAGCGATGCCAGAACGCGGAGTCGAGCAGCCCCTCGGAGAACAGCTGACGGACGACCTCCATGGACTCGACGGTCTCGGCAGCGGTCTGTGTGGGGAAGCCGTACATGAGGTAGGCGTGGACCATGACCCCGGCGCCTCGGAACGCAGCGGCCGCCCGGGCAGCTTGGGGAACGGTGATGCCCTTGTCCATCAGCTTCAGCAGTCGAGGCTGGGCGACCTCCAGCCCGCCGGTCACCGCGATGAGTCCTGAGGCGGCCAGCAGGCGGCAGAGATCGGGCGTGAACGAGGCCTCAAAGCGAATGTTGCCCCACCAGCTCACGGTCATCCCGCGACGGAGGATGCCGAGCGCCAGCTCCCGCATCAGCCGGGGCGGCGCGGCCTCGTCTACGAAGTGGAAGCCGCTGATCCCGGTCTCTTCGATCAGCTCCTCCATGGCGTCGAGCAGCACCTCGGTCGGAGCCTTCTCGAAGCGAGCGATGTAGTCGAGCTGGATGTCGCAGAACGCGCACTTCTTCCAGTAGCAGCCGTGTGCGAGGGTGATCTTGTTCCAGCGGTTGTCGGACCACAGGCGGTGGGCGGGGTTGAGCGTGTCGAGGATGTGGAGGTAGGCGGAGAGGTCGAGGTCGCCGTACCAGGCCGCCGGCACGAACGGCTCGGCGGGCACCGATGCGCTGTGCATGCCCTCGGCGGTGCGGGTGCGGTGGCGGGTGTCGGGTCCGCCGCTGTGGTGGGCGATCAGGGCCTGCAGCGGTCCCTCACCGTCGTCATAGGTCAGCGCATCGACGCACTGCCACAGCCGCGGCTCGTCGACCTCCCGCAGCTCGGTGTTGATGTAGCCCCCGCCCATCCAGACGGTCACCCCGCGCGCCTTGAGCCGCCTTCCGATGCGGAGCGCGCCGTAGAGGGTGCCGGGAAAGGGGACCGAGAGGCCGACGACGTCCGCCTCGATGGAGTCGGCCAGCGCGTCGAGCCAGGCATCCACCAGGGTGGTCTGCTCCAGCTTCTCTGCGATGGGATCGAAGCCGACCGGTCCGACGGCGAGGTGGTGGCCGTAGCGGGCGATGGAGAAGCCGGGGTCGATGGTGGCGGTGATGAGGTCGACGAGATCTTCGATGTAGAGGGTCGCGAGGTGCCGCGCGGCATCGAGCACGCCCATGGTCCCGAACGCGGTGAGGTCGACTCGGGAGAGCCGGGGCCCACGCGGCAGCAGCGGGGTCTCCAGGATGCGTGCGGCGAGGGATGGGTCGGCGCCGGAGAGGAGCCGCATCGCCGGCTCGATGGCCTTCTCGTGCTGCTTGCGGAGCGAGAGGGCCTGCCATGCCGGCTCTGGGAGCGGCTCTCCCGCGTCCGCCAGCTCTGCGACGGCATCGAACACCTCGGTGAGCCCGGCCTTGCTGAGTGCCCGACGCATCAGCTCCAGTCCGAGATCCCGCTGGCTGCATGGAATCCCTGCGCTGCGCAGGCTCCGAGCGAGGTAGGCGGTGGAGGGGTAGGGCGTGTTGAGCTGGGTGAGCGGCGGAAGGACGAGGACGAGCTTCATGGGCACGCTTTTAAGCGGTCTGGTGGCTGCGCGCTCCGGAGCCCAGCGGCAGCGGCCAGCGCGTGACGCCTCCGTCTCTGGATGCGGGTTATTGGAGACAGCGCTGGATCACCAAATCCGCTGCGGTATCTCCCATGGAGTGTCGCCGCAGCACTGCACTGGCCGCTGCTGGCCACACCAGGAGTCCCCATGCTCAGACGAATCGCCCGCAGGATCGTTCGCACGATCCGCAAGCCCGAGGAGAAGGTGACCCCTCCGAAGCCATCGCAGCGCACCGCACCGCCGGTCGAGGAAGAAGAGGAACTTCCAGAGCTTGAGGTCGATGGTGACGGGGTCGCGGCATGGGTTGCGGAGGGAAAGGACATCCTGTTCCTCGACATCCGCGAGCCCCATGAGATCAACTACGGCCACATCCGGGGGGCCACCCTGATTCCCATGAACTCCATTCCCCAGCGCCTCTCGGAGATCCCCGCAGCGCCGATGGTCGTGGTGTACTGTGCGGCCGGTGCCCGCAGCTATGGGGTCGCCCACTACCTTCGGGAGCAGGGCATTCCAGAGGCGTGGTCGCTTATCGGCGGCATCGGGGCCTGGCTGGAGCAGGACAAGAGCGCCTGGATGACCCCGCCCCATGGGGCACCGCTGCGGCTGACCAGCACGGCGCGTCTGTCGGATGCGGCGGCTGAACGCCATGGCCGGACGGGAGCCGCTGCGGTCCGCTCTGGTACCATTCAGGCCTCTGAGAAGATCGATGGTGTGATCCACTATGTCATCGGACTTCCTGAGCCCGATGGCGGACTGACCCGCATCGATGGGCTCACCGAAGCCGACCTGGAGACCTCCTCATGATGCCAAACAAGGCCGCTACAAACGTAGCATTTACCCCATATGAGATCTCACTGTGTCTGCACGACGTCCCGCGGACTCGGATGTGGAAAGAAGCGATTGAGGACTCGGTCTCGCCTGGAGATGTGGTCGTCGATGCCGGCAGCGGCACCGGCATCCTCGGCGTGTTTGCGGCGATGGCTGGTGCGCGGAAGGTCTACTGCGTGGAGCTGCACCCCCGGTTCATCCCGCTCATCGAGCACCTCGCCGAGCAGAACGGTGTCGCAGACGTCATCACCGTCATCCACGCCGACGCCACCACGGTCGACATCCCTGAGCCGGTCGACGTGCTCATCTGTGAGCTGCTGTGCACCGGGCAGTTCTTCGAGCCTGAGGTCCAGGTGGTCAACCACCTCCGCCAGTATCTTCGCGAAGAGGGCACCATCATCCCGCGTCGGATTCGGTCGTATGTGCGGCTGCTGGATGCCCAGGAGATGCTCTACGGGGTTCGCATTGACTGCGACAGCCGCTCGGTGGTTCTGGACTCTGACGAGCCGGTCTCCACTCGGGTTCGCTACGACACCATCGACTTCTCCGGCCCCGCTCCGCTGCAGGTTGACACCACCGCGACGGTCACCGCTCGCAAGAGCCGGGTTGCCGACGCGGTGCTCATCGAGGGGGAGGCAGATCTGACGGACCACATCACCACGGTCACTACGAAGTTCCTCTACAATCCCGAGGTCATTTTTCTCAAGCAGGAGCGCATGATCGAGGCTGGCACGGACTACAGCATTCGGATCCGCTACCCCTATGGCGGTGACTCGCTCGATGCCCTCTTCGAGGTTGAGCCTGCGTAATGCCATGCTTCGCAGATGCGCGCCTGTTTGAGCCGACGCTTCCGCTGGCGTATGCGCCGCTGCTGGCAGACATGGCCTCGTTTATGGCCGCCGTAAAGACCGCACGGGCGTCGAAGTCGTCAGCGGACATCGCCGAGGTCCGACGGCTGCATGATGCCCTGATGGTGCAGGCTCGCATCTTGCTCCCCCCCGAGCGCATCCTGCCGCTGGCCGATGCTGAGGCGGCGTTCTTCTCCGGCGGGATCCGGGCCTCGCGGTATCGGGAGACGGTCCTCGGGGAGCCTCCGCTGGTGGACACCGCCGGCAGCCAGACCCTCAGCAGCTTCGAGGTCGACGTAGACGCCGCAGCGCTGGAGGCCGTCCACCGGGCGTTCACTCCAGACGCGATGGTCCGCGAGGCCACGGCAGCCCGGCTCGAGGAGGAGCTGTCGCAGCTTCGTCTTCGGCAGGCGATCATGGCTGGGCTGGACCGGCTGTTCCCGATGCGGCCCGAGGCCGACAACCGCGCGGCCATCGATGCCTGTGTTGCTGCCCTCTACCCTGGCCATCCGCTGCACTCCGATGAGGTCGCGGTCATCCGAACCTCAACGGCGCTGTTTGTCTGCATCCCGTTCAGCGATGGTGTGCTCACCACCCGAGACGACCCCCGCATTCGCGCATTTATCGAAGAGTTGACCGACTACCACCCGAGCTTCTCTGCGCACTTTCCCAGCTTTGGTAGCCTCACTTCTGGGCGGGTTGCGGCACCTCTCCTCGCCGCGCTGGCGGCCGAGACCGGTCTAACGGAGTCGCTCTTGCAGGAGACCCTGCCGACGATGGTCGTGGTCCTGCCCACAGACAAGATCGATCAGTACATCGTTCACGACGCCTGGGGACACGGCTGGCAGGCGCTGCTGTTTCGCTTCGAGGAGACCTACCAACGGGTCGCCGGCTACACCGCACTTCCCAGGCTTGATCAAGCCGTCACCCGCAGCGGGCGCACCCTGACGCTGCGGGGGGTGCTTGAGGCGCAGATCGCCCGGCAGGTGAGGGGAGCAACGCTGGTGACGGCGGACTGGGACGCCTGGCTGGAGGCGGCGACGGCAGAGCGCCTCTATGACGCGCTCTCCGGGCTCAATGCCGAGGTGCTCGCGGACGTGGTCGAGTACAAGTACCTCGCGCTCCGGCCCGAGGATGCCGCGCTGATGCCGTCGTCGTCGTTCGTCAAAGAGCTTCCGACAAAGCTCGATCTGACGCTGCTGGACATGGACTACTACTACCGCTGTGCCCTGGCTGGCTTTCGGCGGTTCGGCAACCGCGAGGCGGCTGAGGATGCCCTGGTCGCGGCCCTGTGCGCGTCGGGACTTCCTGAGGCAGAGACGGCGGCGGTGGTGGATGCCTTCGCCGGTCACGTCGGAGCGTGGCTGGATGGGATTCATGGCGCTGAGGTCGGCTTTGCGGTGGTCGATGGAGTGCTCCAGACCAACACCTTCTCTCGGGTCGCCCTGAACTATCTCGGGCTGCACGTCCAGTTCAACGACCTCTATGCGGCGCTGATGGCCCAGCGGGGGGATGTTCGCTTTGCCGACCTGCTCGTCTTCTCCACCGCAGCATACCTGGAGGAAGACTGGGAACATCACTTCTGGCACCTTGATGCCTTCCTCGACCACTTCCCCGACCTGCTCGCACGCTATGAGGACGCCCTGTAGCCGCAGCATCCGGTGGTCGCTGGCCATGGCTGCGTGCTGCCCGGTGACCACGAGGAGCGTGTCGGAGGGACGGGGAGCAATGAGGACCGGCGCTACTCGGCGGGCTCCGATGCTTCGTCTGGGGCGGTGGGAGCGGGACGCTCAGCGTCTTCCTCGGGCGACTCGATCTGCCCGGGGAGCGCGTCGAGTGCCCCCTCGGCCTCCTCGATGGCCTCGTCGTATTCGGCGATGTCCAGCGCTGCGCCGGCAGCTATCGCGGCGGTCGCCCGTGCATGCTCCAGGTTGGCCGAGACGAGGGAGCGGACGACCTCCAGTCGGTTGACCTGGGCCTTGAGGACGTCGATGTCAGAGCGGGCTGCCTGAAGCTCAGCCTTGGCGACTTCTCGCTCGGCCTTTGCTGTCGCAGTCTGGGCCTCTCCGGCAGCATCCTCCGCCTTGGCGGTCTCTCGGGCCGCGCTGCGGTCGTCCTTGGCTGCAGCAAGGTCCTGCTTGGAAGCCTTGACGCTGGACCTGGCGACCGTGATGGCGGTCTTGGCATCACGCACACCGATCTTGGCCTTCTTGACACTGGACGCTGCTGTCTTCACCGCGCTCTTTGCCGCATCGATGAGCGCGTTGGCATCGGCTGCTCCAGCCTTCTTCTCGGCCTTTGCTGCCTTCAAGGACGCCTTGGCGCGGCTCTGCTCAGCCTTGGCCTCGGCGAGGTGAGCCTGTGCGATGCTGAGGTCTGCTTTTGCCGCATGGACACCCGCATTGGCTTCCTTTTTACCGGCCTTTGCTGCCGCGACGTCTCCTCTTGCCACGGCGACAGCAGCCTCTCCTGCAGCCTCGCGCGCTCCTTCCTCACCGCGAGCATCGGAGAGCTCGTCTCGTGCTGCAGCCAGCTCAGTCCGGCTGGTGTCCTGAGCAGCCTTCGTCGCCTCCAGGGCTTCACGAGCCTCGTCGAGGGAGGCGTTGATTGCCTCCAGCGCGGTCTCGGCCTCGACCAGCTCAGCGCGCGCCTCATCAGACAGGCTGGAGAGGTCCTCATCAGACACGGTGGGCGCAGCGAGTGTGGTGATTGGGAGCAGGACAAGCATGAATAGAACTGAGCAATACATTGAGATCTCCATCGTCATCAACACGGTACCGCACTTACCCATGAGCGGTCTGGCTGGTGGAAATCTCTGCTCCATCGGACAGCTTCTGGCCGCGCAGGTCGGGAGAGGTGCGATACATAGGCGCAATCGGAGAGCGGAACGATGCGGATACTCCACACCTCAGACTGGCACCTCGGCCACAGCCTCCACGAGCTCGGTCGTCAGCATGAGCACGATCACTTCTTGAGCTGGCTCGTTGATCTGCTTGGGGCCGAGCAGATTGACTCCCTGCTGGTCACTGGTGATCTGTTTGACTCTGCCAACCCTTCGGCGCTCTCTCAGGCCCGCTGGTTCAGCTTTCTCGCGGAGCTTCGCCTGCAGTATCCGAACCTCGACATCGTGGTCATCGGTGGAAATCATGACTCCGCCGCCCGCCTGGATGCTCCCCGACCGATCCTGGAGTCGATGAACATCCACATCATCGGCGGTCTGCCTCGGGATGGTGAGGGCGACATCGCGATGGACAAGCTGCTGGTTCCGCTTCGAGATGCCACCGGAAGCATCGCTGCCTGGGTCGCGGCGGTTCCGTTTCTGCGCCCCGGAGATCTCCCGCGGGCAGACACCGCCGCCGCCTCTACGGAGGGGCGGCTCATCTCGGGTGTTCGCGGCCTGTACTCGGAGGTTCTCGCCGCGCTGCGAGAGACCGCGCAGCCCGGACAGGCCTTGATCGCCACCGGCCACTGCTACATGGCGGGCGCGAAGCTGTCGGAGCTGTCGGAGCGGAAGATCCAGGGTGGCAACCAGAACGCCCTCCCGATCGACATCTTCACCGACGACCTCACCTATGTCGCGCTGGGGCACCTCCACCTCCCGCAGTCGGTGAGCCGCTCGAACATCCGCTACGCCGGAGCGCCGCTGCCGCTGTCGATGGCGGAGGCCAATTACGAGCACCAGGTCTACGTTCTGGAGGTCGATGGCCAAGAGATTGTCTCGGAGAAGGCGCACATCATCCCGAAGATCCTGGAGCTGGTCCGCATTCCTGCCGGCGATCCGGCTCCCCTCGACGCAGTCCTTCCCCACCTCCTCGCCCTGCCCGGTCGTGCGCCAGACTGCGACGAGAAGACCCTGCCGTTCCTTGAGGTTCGCATTGCACTGGAGTCGGCAATCCCCGGTCTCCGCCGGCGGATCCAGGAGGCCCTGGTCGACAAGGCTGTCCGTCTGGTCAAGATCACCGCGACCTTCACCGGCACCGGGGATGCGCTCGCCGACACCGTCCCGATGGAGCAGCTCCGCGACATCCAGCCGGAGGAGGTCTTCATCCGTCGCTATCGTCGCGATCATGAGGCCGACCCATCCCCGCCGCTGCTGGCCTCGTTTCACGAGCTGCTCGATGCTGTCCGCCAGGGCTCCAGCCAGGAAGAAGCATGAAAATTCAGGTCATTCGAGGGCAGAACCTCGCGAGCCTTTCCGGTGACTTTGAGGTCGATCTGTGCAGCGCGCCGCTCTCTGGCGCGGGGCTGTTTGCGATCACCGGCCAGACCGGCAGCGGAAAGTCCACCCTCCTCGACGCCATGTGTCTCGCCCTGTTTGGCCTCACCCCGCGCCTGTCTACCCGTGGCGGCGGCTCGGTCGGTCGGGATGAAGAAGACAAGAAGCGCCAGGCCAACGGCAATGATCCCCGCACCGTGCTCCGCCGAGGCTCTGGAGAAGGGTTCGCAGAGGTTGAATTTCGTGGTGTTGATGGACGGAGCTACCGTGCCCGCTGGAGCGTCCGGCGTGCACGGAACAAGGCCTCGGGGAAGCTGCAACCTGCCACCCATGAGCTGTGGGATGTCGCGGAGAACAAGCGGCTGGACTCCGACAAGAAGACCATCACCCTCCAGTACATCTCGCAGCGCCTGGGGCTGGGCTTCAAGCAGTTCCGCCGGTCGGTGCTGCTGCCGCAGGGGGACTTTGCGGCGTTCCTGAAGGCCTCGGAGGCTGATCGGGGGGCGCTGCTGGAGCGCATGACCGGTACCGGTATCTACCGGGAGATCTCCATCGCGGCGCACAAGCGTGCCCGCGACGAGGCCCTGAGCTTCACCCGACTTGAGGAGCAGGTTGCGGTCATCGGCACCCTGTCTGATGAGGCCATCGCGGAGCTGCGGGATGGCATCGTGCATGCTGCTGGGGAGCGAGAGCGCCTTCAGGGCGAGCGCACACGACTTGCGCGCACCCGCGACTGGCATCGACGCTTCGACGAGCTGGCTCAGGCGGTGCGAGAGGCTGAGGCTGCCGCAGTCGCTGCGGGGAGCGCACGAGAGGGCATGGCGAAGGTCCGCGCAGAGCTCACGGCGATCGCTGCCGTCGATGCCCTTCGTCCGCTCCTGGATGCCTCGGCTCGCTCTGCGGGAGCCCTGAGCGGCGCGGAGGCTGAGGAAGCCCGCGTCGCCGCACGCCTCACTGAGGCGGTCAGCACCGCTGCCTCCGCTGAGCAGGCGGATGCTGAGGCTGCGACGGCACTCCAAGAGGCCCGAGAGAAGCAGGAAGAGATGTCCGCAGCGCTGCTTGCAGCCGCAGAGCTTGATGCCCGAATCGTCGACAGCAGCCGGGCGATGATCCTCGCCCGACGCCAGAGCACCGAGGCCGACAGTGCCCAGTCCGAGGCTGCCAGCGCCCTCGCTGCGCTCACGGCTCAGATCGCTGGTGCAGAGCAGAACAGCGCCGCAGAGGCGGCGTGGCTGAGCGACTGCAGCGCGCTGTCGACGCTGGCTGGGGACTGGCCCCGGTGGTCTCGGCAGCTGGAGCGTGTCGCAGCAGCGATTGCCGAAGAGGCTGCCATTGAGGTGTCGTTGGCCCGCTGCCAGCGCACCGCAGATGCTGCCGAAGCCGAGCGCGGCGCTGCCGAGCAGGCGCTCACCACAGCACGCAGCGCCCTCGTTCCGCTCCTGGAGGTCCTTGCTGCGGCAGAGTCGACACTGGCTGGTCGTTCCTCCGCTGCGCTTCAGGCAGAGCGAGAGAACCTCTACGAGCGCCGCAGGACGCTGGAGGTCCTCGTCGGTCTTCGTCAGACGATCACCACTGCACACGCGCGCCGAGCTCGGCTGAGGCAGTCTGTTGTGACCGCAGAGGAAGCTGCTCGGACTGCAGATGCTTCCTCTGCTGCTGCCGCTGCGCAGCGGCAGCAGGCCAGCTGGATGCTCAGCGAGGCAGAGCGGTTTCTGGAGCAGGTTCGCTCTGATGAGGTCCTCTCCCGTCTCCGGAAGACCCTCGTCGAGGCAGAGCCCTGTCCGCTGTGTGGATCTCCAGAACACCCATGGGGAAAAGGAGCCTTGGCGCACAGCAGCCTCTACGACAATCAGGTCGAGCGGGTCACTCAGCTCAACAATCAGCTCAATGAGCTGAAGCTTCTGGAGCACCAGGGGCGGCTCGATCAGGCGCGCCACACCGAGGCTGCCGCAGCAGCCCAGGCAGAACTGGAGGCTCTCGCAGAGCGCCTCAAGCACCTCAGCGCGGCCTGGAGCGATGAGCTCCTCAGCCTCCCCGTTCCGGCAGAGGCCGCCGCGATGCTGGCGGAGGCTCAGGCAAGCAACACCGCCGCCCTCGGGAACAACCAGAAGGCCCTCAGCGCGCTGGTCCGCCAGCAGGTTGCAGTCGAGACGGCCCGCTCACAAGAGGTGGCAGGGCGCACCCGCTGCGATGCTGCCTCTGCGAGACGGCGCGAGGCCGAGCACGCCGCAGGGGAGGCCCATCGGGCCTTGACTGACGCCGCGCACCGTCGCTCGGCGCTCTCCACTCAGCTCACCGAGGGCCTCGATGTCCTCACCGAGCCGATGAGTGGTGAGGGCGACTGGCAGGTCAGCCTCCGCACGAACCCTGAGCGGTTTGTCCAGAGCTGTCAGGAGCGCGTGACCCGATACCATCGGGCCGAGAAGGTGGTCAAGAAGTCTGCTGAGGTGCTGCGCACGCTGCGTCCGCAGCAGCTCGCGAATCAGGCTCGCCTGAAGGAACGACAGGTCGCTGCAGTTGGGTTCCAGCGGGCCTACCTGGAGCGCCTGGAGGGGGTCAAGGATCTGGAGACCCAGCGTACGCGCTTGCTGGGCAGCCAGAAGACCGAGGACGTTCGACGTGCCCTGAAGCGCACCACCGCGGAAGCGGAGGCCGCTCGACAGCAGGCCGGTCAGCGACTCGGTGGCGCCCGACAGCGGGTCGCCGAGCTCTCCGCACGTCGGCAGGCTGCTGAGGCTGCGGTGCTCGCCCGTCGCACAGAGTCCCTGGCTGCCAGCGCGGACCTCAGCGAGACCCTCTCCCAGCGCGGGCTGGCGCTCGATGATGTTCGGCAGCGCCTGTCGCGTCCGACGGAGTGGGTCGCTGAGCAGCGCGGCCTGCTGCGAGACATTGATGCGGCCTGGTCCGATGCTGGTGCGGTGCTCTCTGAGCGGCGTCAGCAGCACCTCCGCCACAGCACAACCGAGCCTCCGGAGCAGACTGCGGAGGAGGCTGAGCAGCGCGCGACCGAGCTGACTGCAGAGCTTGAGGTGGTCAGCCGTCGTCTCTTCGAGACCGAGGCCCGACTCAAGCAGGACGGCGAGAACCGCAAGAAGGCTGCCGCGCTGCTGGCTCGTCGCGACAAGCAGCGCGGTGTTGCAGAGCACTGGGCAGTGATGAACAAGCTCATCGGGTCCGCCTCTGGAAAGGTGTTCAGCCAGTTCGCCCAGAGCCTCACCCTCGATGCCCTGCTCGTCCAGGCCAATGCTCACCTCGAGGGCCTCTCCCGCCGCTACTCTCTGATGCGGGTTCCCGGAGAGGACTTGCTTCTCCAGATCATCGACCACTACCACGGAGAAGAAGTCCGCAGCATCAACAGCCTCTCTGGTGGTGAGTCTTTCCTGGTCTCTCTTGCCCTCGCGCTCGGTCTCGCGACCCTGTCTGCACGCGATACGCAGATTGGTTCCCTCTTCATTGACGAGGGCTTTGGAACCCTCGACCCCGACACCCTCGACGTCGCTTTGTCATCACTCGAAGCCCTCCAGGCCTCCGGTCGGCAGGTCGGTCTTATCTCTCATGTGCCGGGAATGGCCGAGCGCATCGGCATTCAGGTTCAGGTCATTCCACGCGGTGGTGGGCGCAGCATTGTGCGCGTCGTGGGTGGCGGCTGAGGGGGGAACTACGGGGAGCGCGGAGTGGTGTTGCGGTCGAGCAGGTGCTGAGTACGCCGTGCTGAACTCAGCTCATGTGCGAGTATCTGTGCAGCGCATTCTTCGAGGAGCCAATGGGGACCGACGATAGAAGTCAGAAGCATGCAGTCTCGCTGCTGCTGGTGTTGGTTGGAGTCTGGCTGGTGTGGTCTGGCCACTTTGAGGCCCGACTGCTAGGCCTGGGGGCACTCTCCTGTGGCCTGGTGGTCTGGATCTCATGGCGCATGCGGATCGTCGATGATGAGGGTCAGCCGCTGAGTCTTATCCTCCGGCTGCCCGGCTACCTGGCGTGGCTGACCGTGGAGGTCATCAAGGCCAATGTCGATGTGGCGAAGCGGGTGCTCAGCCCGAGCATGCCGATCTCTCCCACCGTTGCCCGCCTCCCAGCGCCGCAGCGGACGGATCTGGGCATGGTCATCTACGCAAACTCCATCACCCTCACGCCAGGAACCGTCTCCATTGAGCTGGACGACGAGAGCATCCTCGTCCACGGCCTCAGCCGAGACGGTGTGGCGGATCTTCAAGGTGGCGTGATGGCGAAGCGGGTCTGCACGCTGGAGGGAGGAGCATGATGTTCGCAGCCGCGAGTCTCGCGATCCTGGTCACCATGGGGCTGGCCCTGGCGCGCGCCCTCCTCGGGCCCACCCGGTTCGACCGCATCCTCGCCGTCAACATGTTTGGGACCAAGACGGTCACCCTCATCGCGGTGGGAGGATTCCTGATCAACCGCCCTGAGTTTCTCGACCTTGCCCTGGTCTACGCCACGATGAACTTCATCGGCGTCATCGCGGTGCTCAAGTTCTCGTCTCCTGCGGCCATGACTGCCGGCGAGACCGATGAGGTGTCCCGATGATCGTCCTCGACATCCTCTCTGCGGTCTTTCTGTCGCTTGGGTGCTTCTTCTGTGTCGTCGGCGGCATCGGCCTCAACCGGCTGCCGGACTTCTACACCCGGAGCCACGCGGTCGGCGTCACGGACACCTGCGGGGCGGGCTTTGTGCTCGTTGGTCTCATGTTCCAGGTGTCCGACCACCTCGTGCTCACCAAGCTCATCGCGGTGATGGTCTTCCTGCTGGTGACCAGCCCCATCTCCAGCCACGCGGTCGCCATGGCCGCCTGGCGGAGCGGAATCCAGCCGAAGCTGGTCGAGTCCATTGACGAAGAGGTCGGCGGATGATCTCGCTCATCAACATCTGCCTGTTTGTCTTCCTGGTGATCATCGCCATCACAATCGCCCGGCTGCGCAACCTGTTCGTCGCCGTGATGCTCTCGGGCATCTTCAGCCTGCTCTCGGCGGGGCTGTTCACCGCCATGGATGCCATGGACGTGGCGTTCACCGAGGCGGCGGTCGGCGCGGGCATCTCCACGGTGCTGATGCTGCTGACCCTGGACCTGACCACGGAGGTCGAGACGAAGCCGGTTCAGGCGCGTATCTTCCCGCTGCTGGTCGCCCTGTGTACTGGCGGTGCGATGCTATATGCCACCGAGGACATGCCCCAGTTCGGCGACCCCACGGCGCCGATCCACCAGGTTCCCGTTGGCTCTGGCTGGACTGACCTCTACAACCACTTCACCTGGGTCGCCTGGTCCAGCGAGATGCACGTCGACAACACCGTCACCTCGGTGCTCGGCAGCTACCGTGGCTATGACACCTTCGGCGAGACCTTCGTGGTGTTCACCGCAGCGCTGGCGGTGATGATGCTGCTCGGCGGTCGAAAGCGAGGCACACCACCCTCCACAGTCGCCGCGCTTGAGGAGGCCGAAGAATGAGCCGCCCGTCCGTCACCCGGATCGGCGCGAAGATGCTGATCCCCTACATCCTCATCCTGGCACTCTACGTCCAGTTCCACGGGGACTACGGTCCCGGCGGGGGCTTCCAGGCTGGGGTCATCTTTGCTGCTGGGTTCATCCTGTATGCGCTGATCTTTGGCCTGACCGCCACGCTGCGGGTCGCGCCCGACGGCGTGGTCGAGAAGCTGGTCTGTGTCGGTGTGTTGATCTACGCCGGTGTCGGCATTCTCACCGCCGGACTCGGCGGTAACTTTCTGGAGTACGGGGTGCTCAACCATCACGACCCATCCCACGGTCAGCACGACGGCCTCCTGCTCATTGAGCTGGGTGTGGGCCTCACGGTGTTTGCTGCGATGCTGAAGATCTTCTACGACTTTGCCGGACGGGGGCGCTCATGAGCGGTCTCATCGCCTCGGCCAACCTCGATCTGGGTGCCTACAACTACTGGCTGGTCATCGTCTTGATGATGACCGGGCTGTACGTCGTGCTCGCCCGCAGCAACATGATCAAGACCATCATCGGCCTGAACATGTTTCAGGTCGCCGTCATCCTCTTCTACGTCTCGATGGGCAAGGTCTCTGGTGGCACCGCGCCGATTGAGCTCAAGCCGATCACAGAGGCCACCCAGCGCTCTGCAGCCCTGCTCGGGGAGACCCGAGGTGCCGGCCTTGTCACGGATGCACAGGTCGCGGAGGCCCGAGAGATCATCGTCCTGACGCGCAAGGGCATGGAGCGCCTCCCGGAGGGACTCGTCCGTGCCCGCCTCGAAGATGGCAGCGCGGGCGTGCAGGCTGGTGACCACACCGAAGGCGCCCATGCTGAAGAGGCGCACGAGCCGGCTGCTGCGGTCGACAGTCCGATCGGGCTGTCGGTTGTGGAGGGCGTCCTCGACAAGGCCAGCGCGGCCAGCGGTCCGGAGGTCATGGACATGCGCCTGCGCGCCGTCGAGATCCTCGATCGAACCCTCGCCACAGCCGTCATCTACTCCAACCCCCTCCCGCACGTCCTCATGCTGACCGCCATCGTTGTCGGGGTCGCGACCATCGCCCTGGCGCTGGCGCTCGTGGTCCGAATCAACGAGGCCTACGACAGCATCGAAGAGGATGAGGTCATGGCGCTGGAGGTGGGGACGTGAGCACTGACAGCGCAAGCCCGGACAGCCTGCTGTCCGTCATCATCCACCACCTCCCGGTCATCCAGATCGTCCTGCCGCTGCTGGGGGCGCCCCTCATCGTGCTGGCGGGGCGCAAGGCCGCGTGGTTCCTGGGCACCCTGTTCGCCAGCGCCGCGCTCGCCATTGCCCTGGGGCTGCTCAGCCTCGCCAGCGGTGGCACGCCGCTGGTCTACGAGCTGGGTGGCTGGAGCGCGCCGGTCGGCATCGTCTACTCCGTCGATGTCCTGGCTGGCCTCATGCTGACCATCGTCTCCGGAGTCGGCGCGGTGGTGATGCTCTACTCTCGCCTGAGCGTCCAGGACGAGATCCCTGAAGATCGGCACCACTACTTCTACGCGATGCTGCTGCTGTGCATGTCGGGGCTGATGGGCATCTGCATCACCGGGGACGCCTTCAACGTCTTCGTGTTCCTGGAGATCTCCTCGCTGTCGGCCTACGCGCTGATCGCGATGGGGCGCTCTCCCCGAGCGCTCGTCGCCAGCTACCGCTACCTCGTCATGGGCACCATCGGCGGCACCTTCGTGCTCCTGGGCATCGGCATGATCTACATGATGACCGGCACCCTGAACATCGCCGACCTCGCCAACCGCATCCCGGTCGTGGCCGACAAGACCACTGTTCGCGCGGCGTTTGCGTTCATGACTGTTGGCTCGCTCGTCAAGCTGGCCCTGTTTCCGCTCCACTTCTGGCTGCCCAACGCCTACACCTTCGCGCCCTCCGTTGTCTCCGCATTCCTGTCCGCGACGGCAACGAAGGTGTCGTTCTACGTGCTGGTTCGGGTGATCTTCACCATCTTTGGGATCTCGCTCATCGCGCAGACCCTCCAGATGTACAACCTGCTGCTGCTGCTCTCCCTCATCGCCATCGTGATGGGCTCGCTGGTTGCCATCTTCCAGCACAACGTCAAGCGGCTGCTGGCCTACTCCAGCCTCGCCCAGATCGGCTACTTCGTGCTCGGCCTCGCCCTGCACAACCAGAGCGCCCTGACCGGCTCGCTCATCCACCTGTTCAACCACGCGCTGATGAAGGGTGGCCTGTTCATGGTGGTCGGCTGCATGGTCTACCGGGTCGGCGGCAGCCGCCTGGAGGACCTCGCCGGCATCGGCAAGCGGATGCCGCTGACCACCCTGGCGTTCGTCGTCGGCGGCGTCGGCATGATCGGCGTGCCGCTGACCGCAGGCTTTGTCAGCAAGTGGTTCCTGGTCCTCGGCGCCCTCGATGCCGGTCTGTGGTGGGTCGCCGGCATCGTGCTGTTCGCCTCGCTGCTCGCGGTGGTCTACATCTGGCGCATCATCGAGGTGGCCTACTTTCGAGAGCCGGCGGATGCCACCAACATTGAGGCCCCGCTGGGCATGCTCATCCCGACCTGGGTGATGATCGGTGCCAGCGTGGTGTTCGGCATCTGGACCGGCCCGATGCTGCACATCGCCAGCAAGGCTGCCGCGACCCTGCTCGGAGGTCTGCAGTGAGCGTCTTCTCTGAGCCCGCCGGGCTGATCCTCATCCCTCTGCTGCTGCCGCTGCTCACCGCGGCGCTCATCCAGATCTTCGGTCGCGTCAACGACAACCTCCGCGACGGCCTGCACACCACCATGGCGGCGCTCACCTTCGCCTCCGTCCTCCGGCTCTGGCCCCACGTCAAGGCCGGAGATGAGATCGCGTTTACCCTCGTCGAGCTGTTCCCAGGAGTGCCCCTGGCGTTCTCCGTGGAGCCCCTCGGCATGCTGTTTGCGATGGTTGCTTCGGGACTCTGGATCCTGACGTCGATCTACGCATTTGGCTACATGCGGGGCCACCACGAGGGCAACCAGACCCGGTTCTTTACCTGCTTTGCTGCGGCAATCAGCGGTGCGCTTGGGGTGGCGTTCTCCGCGAACCTGATGTCGCTGTTTGTGTTCTACGAGATGCTGACGCTCTCCACCTACCCCCTGGTCACCCACCACCAGGACGCCAAGGCAAAGCGCGCCGGGCGCATCTACCTCGGGATTCTGCTGACGACCTCGGTCTGCTTCCTGCTGGCGGGCATCGTCTGGACCTTCTCGATCACCGGCAACCTCGACTTCACCGCCGGCGGCATCCTCGCCGACCACGTGGGGGAGGGGGGAGCCCTTGAGGGCTGGAGGCTGCCGCTGCTGCTGGCGCTGTTTGCGTTTGGCACCGGCAAGGCGGCGCTGATGCCGTTTCACCGGTGGCTGCCCAACGCCATGGTCGCGCCCACCCCGGTCTCTGCGCTCCTGCATGCTGTGGCGGTGGTCAAGGCCGGCGTGTTCACCGTCCTGAAGGTGGTCGTCTACATCTTCGGCATCGAGGTGCTCTCCTCGACGGGGGCCAACGACTGGCTGATGGCGGTCGCCGGTGCGACCCTGCTCATCTCATCGATCATTGCCCTGACGCTCGACAACCTCAAGGCCCGGCTGGCGTACTCCACGATCAGCCAGCTCGCCTACATCGTGCTCGGCGCGGCGATGGCGACCTCTGCTGGGATCATGGGCAGCGCGATGCACATCGCCATGCACGCGATGGGCAAGATCACCCTGTTCTTCTGTGCGGGTGCCATCTACGTCGGAGCCCACAAGACCCTGGTCAGCCAGCTCGACGGGCTGGCGAAGAAGATGCCCTGGACCATGGCGGCGTTCACGGTCGGCTCGATCAGCATCATCGGGCTTCCTCCGATGGGGGGCTCTTGGGGCAAGTTCTTCCTCGGCCTCGGCGCCATCCAAGCAGACAAGCCGATCTATCTTGGCCTCCTGATGGTCAGCTCCCTGCTGTCCATCGGCTACCTCATGCCCATCGTCGGGCGGGCCTACTTCCGCCCGCTTGATCCCCACGATGAGGATCACGTCCACGAGGCGCCGTGGATGTGTGTGCTGCCCCTGTGCCTCACAGCGGCAGGGTGCCTGGTGCTGTTCCTCCTGGGAGACGGCATCTACCAGCTCATCCTTCCGGTCGTCGGAGGTGCCCTGTGAGCGCCCCTGTTCCTGAGAATGAAGATCCCCGCTGGCTTGATGATCCGGCCAACGTCGAGAAGATCTGGCGGCTGGTCTGTGTCAGCTGCATCCTGCTGACCCTCGCCGACCTCGGCTACCACAAGCACGGCCACTATGCCTTCGAGGGCCTCATCGGCTTCCACGGCATCTTCGGCTTCATCGCCTTCATCTTCGTGGTGCTCGCGGGCACCTGGATGCGCGAGCACCTGATGCGAGACGAGGACTACTACGACGAGCAGCCCCCAGCGCCGGCCCATGACCACGGACCCAGTCACGAAGGGGGTCACTGATGGACTTCCTCACGCTGATCCCCCCTGGCGGGCTGATGATGCTGGGCGCGCTCCTGCTGTTCCTGGTCCCCAAGCGCATGCTCGGGCCTGCTGCGCTGGCCCTGCCTGTCCTCAGCTTCCTCCACCTCGTGATGCTGCCCGGCGATCTGTCAGTCGGCATGACCTTCTTCGACAACGAGCTGACCCCGGTTCGGATCGACCGCCTCAGCCTCATCTTCGGCTACGTCTTTCACCTCGCGGGGTTCTTGTCGGCCCTGTTCGCCCTGCACGTCCAGGATCGAACCCAGCAGGTCGCTGGGCAACTCTACGCCGGCGCAGCCATCGCAGCCGCGTTCGCCGGAGACTTCGTCACCCTGTTTGTGTACTGGGAGCTTACGGCTGTCAGCAGCGTGTTCCTGGTCTGGGCACGACGAACGGAGGCCTCGCTGCGCAGCGGGCTTCGGTACCTCGTCGTCCAGGTCGGCTCTGGCGTCATCCTGCTCGCCGGGATGATCATGCTGTATGCCGAGACCGGCAACCTCGACTTCATGGAGATCGGCTTCCTGAAGTTCGACTCTCTTGAGGAGCTGACCCTCCCTGTCGGGCTGATCTTCACGGCATTCGGCATCAAGGCCGCGTTCCCGTTCCTGCACAACTGGCTCCAGGACGGCTACCCCAACGCCACCGCGACCGGCACCGTCTTCCTCTCGGCATTCACCACCAAGCTGGCGATCTACGCCCTGGCCCGTGGCTTCGCAGGCACCGACATCCTCATCCCGATCGGCTGCCTGATGACGGCGTTTCCGATCTTCTTCGCGGTCATCGAGAACGACCTGCGACGGGTGCTGGCGTACAGCCTGAACAACCAGCTCGGCTTCATGGTGGTCGGGGTCGGTGTGGCGGACTTCATCACCAGCCCGGGCATTGCCCACATCGCGCTCAACGGCGCCGCCGCCCATGCCTTTGCCCACATCCTCTACAAGGGGCTGCTGTTCATGGCGATGGGTGCCGTGATGTACCGGGTCGGACACACCCGGGCCTCTGATCTGGGCGGGCTGTACAAGTCGATGCCCTACACCACCGTGTTCTGCATCATCGGTGCGATGTCGATCTCGGCGTTCCCGCTGTTCTCCGGCTTCACGACCAAGGGCTTGACCCTGTTCGCGGTCGGCGAGGCACACCTCGCAGGAGCCTCGCTGGTGCTGCTGTTCGCCTCGGCCGGCGTGATGGAGCACTCTGGCATCAAGATTCCGTTCTTTGCCTTCTTCGGTCACGACGGCGGGCACCGGGTCAAGGAAGCACCCTGGCACATGCTCGCTGCGATGGGCATTGCCTCGGTTGCCTGCATCTTCCTCGGGGTCTACCCCACCGCGCTGTACCATCTCCTGCCGTTTGAGATGGTCCATGGCGAGGATGGGTTCATCGTGAAGGGCTTCGAGGCGCTTGCGTACCACAACTACACCGCCACCCACGTCATCACCCAGCTTCAGCTCCTCATGTTTGCCGTGCTTGCATTCGGTGTGCTGATGCGGATGGGGATATACCCGGCGGAGAAACGTTCGATAAACCTGGACTTTGACTGGGTGTATCGCAGGGCAATCCCCCGAGCCATTGCTGGGCTCCGGAGATCCTCAGCAGAGGTCGTGGCGCTGTTCCGTCCTGGAATCATCCAGACTGCAGAGGCCAGCCTGGCGAAGTTCGTCAGCCGATTTGAAGGCTCAGAGCGAATGTATGGCCGGACGCATCCGACGGGCACATCGGCCCTCTGGGCCGCGCTGCTGCTGTGTGCATTCCTGCTCCTCTACTACATCTGATCTCCGCACCACCGCTGCTACCCTGAGCCTGAGGTGGTGGGTGCTGAAGGATCGGGCTGATGTACAGTTGAGGGTGGCGGCGGCGGCGACCGCGCTGCTGGCGACCGCGCTCCTCGGAATGGGACTTCACCTCCTCTCCGCAGCCGCCAATGTCTACGCCCAGGTGACCGGACAGACTCCGCTGAGCAGCAGCGGTGCGCCTCCGCCGGCGTTCCAGAGCGGTCTTGGGCTGGTGATCAATGGTGTCGGGCTGGCCTCTGGGCTGGTTGTGTCCATCGCCGTGATCCGAATGAAGCGATTCACGGGCCATGCCCACGCCATCGTCGCGTCGATCCTTGCGATGCTGCCGTGCATCTCGCCGTGCTGCTTTCTCGGCCTGCCGATTGGGGCTTGGTCGCTGATGACCCTCCTCAGCCCAGACGTTCGGGCGGCCTTCGACCGCCACCCCGACGAGCTGGACCGGTAGGCGACTGTGTTTGGAACCCTTCGACCCCATCGCTGCTCCCTCTCCACCCCTGATCGAGCACAGCACCGACACCTCTACTGCGGGCTGTGCAAGACCATGGGCGCAGACTACGGCACCCTGACTCGCCCCCTCGTCAGCGTGGATGCTGTGCTGCTCGGCGTCGTGGTCGACGCGCTCCAGGAGGAGGCGGCATCGCTGGCCTCCTGCCGCTGTCCGATCGCACCGCATCGTCACCGCACCACCATTGATCACGACAGCACCACCATGCGGTTCTCTGCTGCCGCTCAGGTGCTGCTGACTGACCAGTGGCTCGCCGATCGGGCGACGGATGGCCGCGCGCTCGCTCGCATCTCCCGTCCGCTTGGCGCCCGCACTGTCCGTCGGGCCTGGGGCGTGCTGGATGCCCTCGGCGCAGACCTCACCGGCCTCATCGGTCTGGAGCGGCGGCAGGAGGCGGTCGAGGCCGCTGGTGTGATGGAGGATGCCTCGCTTCCCAGCGAGAGCGCAGTTGCCTTGGTGTTCTCTCAGATTCCGCAGCTCCCCGGCTGCACCCGGCTGACCCCGAGCCAGGAAGATGCCCTGACCCGCCTCGGTGCTGCGCTGGGCACCATCGTCTATGGGGTGGATGCCCTCGAAGACCTCGAGGACGACTTGCGCTCCGGTGCGTTCAATCCCTGCCTGCGGGAGGGGGTGATCGACCGAGACCGGCTGGAGGCGACTGCTGCGATGGTGCAGAACAGCCTCGCTGCCATCAAAGACAGCCTGAGCCGTCTGCCTCTCCAGCGACACCGAGAGCTGCTGGAGAACATTCTGGTCGAGCGTCAGGCGCGCAAGGCCGACAAGGCGGCCGACGCCGCGCGTGCCTTCATCGCTGCCGCACAGCCTCCGACCTCTCGCATGCCGCGCACCTTCGCCGCGCTGTGGGCGATGCTGCTGACGATGTGGGGGATCCTCACGATGAGCGGGGAGGGAGATGAGCAGCGTCGGCAGCGGCAGTGCTCAGACTGCGGTGGCTGCGACTGCTGCTGCAGTAGTGTCCTCGACTGCTCCAGCCGCGACAACGGCGATGCCGACGGCTGTGAGGTCTGTGACTGCGATGGATGCAGTACCTGTGATGCCTGCGATGGGGGCTGCTGTGCCGTGTGTGAGTGCTGCGGTGGCTGCGACTGCGGGTGAGGTTAGGGTCGGGAGGCGCAAGAACGCGCCTCTACGCTGAGGTCCTGTGTCCTACCCTTCCGTCGTGCGGGTGTTTGCGACCACCCAGAGTCCGGACTTCGACAACCCCTGGCAGTCCTTGAGTCCTTCCAGCAGCACTGGGTCTGGCGTGATCATTGGTCCTGGTCGAGTCCTGACCGGCGCGCATGTTGTGGCCAACGCCACCTTCCTCCAGGTTCAGAAGGGCGCCAACCCCGACAAGATGGTTGCCCGGGTCGAGGCGATCTGTCACGACGCCGATCTCGCCCTGCTGTCGGTGGATGATGCCCGCCTGATGACCGGTGTCACCCCGCGCGGCATCGGCGAGATTCCGGCGCTGCGGGATCGGGTGAGCGTCGTCGGCTATCCGGTCGGCGGTGAAGAGATCTCGATCACCGAGGGCGTCGTCTCGCGCATCGAGGTGCAGCGCTACTCTCACTCCCAGCGTCGCCTCCTGGCGGTCACGGTGGATGCCGCGATCAACAGCGGCAACAGCGGCGGTCCGGTGTTCAAGGATGGAAAGATCATCGGGGTGGCGTTCCAGACCCTCAGCGGCGCAGAGAACATCGGCGAGCTGGTCCCGGCCAGCATCATCCGGTGGTTTCTCTCCGGGGTCGACAGCGGCCGGGTGCCGAGCATTCCGGGCATCGGCATCACCACTCAGAACCTCGAGAACCCGTTCCTGCGCGCCCGGCTGGGGATCGCGCCTGGGGAGAGCGGGGTGCTGGTCATCTCCGTGGAGTATGGCGGCAGCGCCTGGGGTGTGCTCCGCGAGGGGGACGCCCTGCTGTCCATCGCCGGTCATCCCATCGCCAACAACGGCTCGATCCGGTACCTCGACCGAATCCGGACCAGCTACACCGTGCTGCTCGGCGATGCCTACGTCGGAGACTCCATAGACGTGACGGTGCTTCGAGAAGGGGCGCGGCAGACCCTGACCCTGACCCTCCAGCCCGTCGTCCACCTCGTCCCGCCCAAGCGCTACGACTACGTCCCCCAGCACTTCATCTATGGCGGCCTCGTCTTCCAGTCCCTGTCCCGAGACTTCCTGGGGACCTGGAGCAAGTGGCGCTATCGGGCACCGCCGGAGCTGGTCAACTACTACTTCTCTGGAGTGCGCACCCTGAGGCGGAACGACGTGGTCATCCTCACTCAGGTGCTCGCGGATGAGATCAACGTCGGCTACCAGCACCTCCACTCTGAGGCCGTCGTCTCGGTCAATGGTGAGCCGACCACTGGTCTCACGGACTTCGTGGCCCAGCTCAAGGCTGCGGCGGGTGCGGTCGAGCTGCGCATGTCCAGCAACGGCCTCATCGTGCTCGACGCGGACGCGGTGCGTGAAGCCAATGCGCGGATTCTGGAGCGGTATCGGATCCCGCTGACCCCCTGAGCGCGACGGTGAGGGGGGCTGCGGAGCCTCGGAGTCGTGGAGTCGATGGCTGGGGGTACCGCAGGCATGGCGTGAGCCGTGCGCTGCTCGCTGGCGGTGTGACTCACCGGCCTCGCGACATGTCTGGATGCCGCGCTGAGCATGTCCACAGCGGTGACGGCAGAGAGCGTGCGGTAGAGTGTCGTCAGCCACCCCAAGCTGAGGACTGCTGATGCCCTACGTCGTTGCTGAGCCCTGCATCAAGTGCAAGTACACCGACTGTGTCGAGGTCTGCCCGGTTGACTGCTTTAAGGAAGGACCGAACTTCCTGATCATCGACCCCGAGGAGTGCATCGACTGCGGCGCTTGTGTTCCAGAGTGCCCCACGGAGGCAATCTTCCTCGACGAGGATCTTCCTGCGAAGTGGACCGAATACATCGAGATCAACGCCCGGCTCTCCGCAAAGTGGCCGGAGATCACCGAGCAGGCCGATCCGCTGCCAGAGGCTGAGGAGTACAAAGACATTGAGGACAAGCGGAGCATGCTGATCGAGTGAGCCCCTGGGGTGCCTCGCCCTGTCGATGCGAAGGGATCACGAGGCGCTGGGCATGACGCACATCGCCAGTGGATCCGTGCCCATGTCCACATCCGTGAGCAGGGTGACCAGCTCCCGCGCGAGCATCGCGTTGTCGCGGCCAGCGAGCAGCTTCCGTGGAAGCGTCTTCGCGCCACGGATCTTGAGGTTCACCAGGCTGTCGAGGTCAGCATAGATCGCATCGAGGCTGCCTCGAGCCGCGAGGAGCGCAGCAGCCGTCTTCGCTCCGACTCCGGCGACTCCGACCACACCATCGGTTGCATCGCCGACGAGGGACTGAAAGTCGATGACCTGCGAGGGCTTCACCCCCAGCCGCTCCATGACTCCAGCTTCGTCGATGTTCCAGCCCTTCTTCGGTGCGATGACCCGCACAGACGGGGCGGCATCCTGGACGAGCTGAAAGAGATCCTTGTCCGGCGCCTGGATGCGGACCGGAAGCCCCGCCGCGACCGCGTGGCGGGTGAGGGTTGCGGCGAGATCGTCAGCCTCGACACGCAGCGAGCCGAACAGGGCGATGCCCAGCTTCTCCACCTCTGCTTCGAAGCGGTTGAAGTGCGCGATCAGCGCCTCAGAGGCGGGCGGCCGGTGGGCCTTGTAGCGCGGATCGAGCTCACGGCGGAAGGTGTCCATTGTGCGGTCGATGACCACCGCGACGTGACTGTACTTCGCCGCCGCCGTCTTGAGCTGCTGGCGTGCGATGGCCCAGGGGGCGGGTGCCTTGGCGAACCAGGGCCGAAGCACCAGCACGGTCCCGTCGATGATCAGCAGCGCGCGCTCCATGCGTCCCCTCCGTTAGGTTGACGGGGGAGGTCTATCCGATGAGCGACCTGGAGCGAGCGCTTCGCAATGCGGTCGAAGATGCGGTAATCGGTGAGCCGCTGCGACCTGGACTGGCTGGACGCGCGCAGACCGCTGCGATGGGGGTGCTGCACCGCCACCGGATCCGCGGGCGGGTCGTTGTCCACCGTCAGGGAGCAGGATTTGCTGTTGAGGTCATCCTGCCGCCGGGACCGCAGCGGGTGCAGCGGGTGGTCATCCGCATGGGCTGAGTCCCGCCTCAGTCACGCTCTGATGCGATCGCGGAGAGCATGGCCTCCAGCTCAAAGCCGTTGTTCAGGTAGACCACCGTGCCGTCGGCGCCGATGACCCAGTCCTGAGGATAGGCGGCGGTGGGAAAGGGGGTCTGCTGCGCGTACTGCTGGTGGACGCCCTGGTTGTCGACGAGAATGGGGAAGGTGATGCCGTACTGCGCGACGAAGGTCCGCAGATCTCCTTCGCTGTCTGCTGAGGCGATGCCCCAGACCACCACGTCGCCTTCGTATGCCTGCCAGATGCTGTGCTCGATGTCCGAGACCTCGGACGGACACTGTGGTCACCAGGTGGCGAAGTAGGCCAGCACGACGGGCTTGCCGCGCTGATCAGAGAGCGTGTGGCTGATCCCGTCGAGGTCGGAGAGGGTGAAGTCCGGCGCCTCCGTGCCCAGCCCCGTGTTCGTGCCGACCGCTCCGGTGGTCACCTCAAACATCCACTCCGGCTCATCGGGGTCGTCCGTCGCGAGACACACCGAGATGCTCTCTGCGCTGCTGCCAGTGTAGGTGATGCCCATCTTCGCGGTCTCTCCCGGCGCGATGCTGTCCGCTGAGAACGCCACGGTGAGGTCTCCGGAGCCGGGGTCTGCGCCGAGGAGGGTGAGGGGTGCGTTTCCGAGGTTGTCGAGGGTGATGATCTCCGGAGATGCTGCGGTCACGTAGACCGCGGTGGTCGCCGGTGCGAGGTCAGGGGCAGACCGCTCCTCGCGCGCCTCGTAGATCGCGAGGTAGGCCCAGTCTGCGACATACGCCCGGTCGCTGCGCGCGGTCACGTGCATGGCCCACTGCTCGGTCTGCTCGGTGTTGATGAGCACCGGCGCCTCTGGGGCCGAGATGTCGAACCCGACGAGATCCTGCTGATCGGCAGCCCACAGGGTGTCGCCGTCGGTGGCGACGGAGATGACCGAGTAGTTGACGTTGATCAGGCCCAGGCTGACGGGGTCGTCGGGGTCGTCGAGGGTGAAGGTCTCCACGCCGGCCCCGCCGACCGCCGCATACAGCGTGGAGCCATCGGCGGAGAAGGCGAGATCCTGGACGCCGCCGCTGGCGGAGATGGTGCCGACGAGGGCAGGGGCGTCTGGGTCGGAGATGTCGACGACTCCGATTCCCTTTGTGTTGTCTGCGATGTAGAGCCGATCTCCGAGGAGGTGGGGCTCCCATGGATTGCCCAGGCCGTCGATGCGAGTGAGCTCGACGGGCTGCTGCGGCTGGGTGATGTCGTAGACGATCAGCCCGCCGGTGTGGGTGGTGAGGAAGAGGTGGGTGTCTGTCGCGGCCATCCCGGAGAGGTTCTCCTCCTCCAGGATGCGGATCTCGTCGGGCCGCGCGGCGTCGGTGATGTCGTAGACGACCAGCCCGTGGTCCCGGTGGGTTGCATAGACGGTGTTGTCTGAGCCGATCTCGAGGCGGTAGAGGCGTGCGTTGAAGCTGTCTGGGGAGACGGTTGTGAGGTAGGCGGGGCTGGACTCGTCGGAGATGTCCAGGGTCATCAGTCCACCTTGGCCCACCGAGATCACGAGGTCTCGCTCGGGAATTACCTCGATGTCGATCAGCTCGACGAATGAGTGGTTCTGGACATTGAGCTGTCCGACCAGCGTCACTGGATCCGCTCCGCTGGCTGCACCGGTGCAGCTGACCGGGAGCGTCTGCCAGTCAATCGGCTCTGTGTCTGCGGTGTCTGCGGTGTCTGCGGTGTCTGCAGTGTCGTCGTCAGGTGGTTCGATGGGACCAGAGTCTCCGCTCACCGTGTCGTCGAGCTGACACAGCCCGTCGCTGTTGAGGTACGAGCCCGCTGGACAGTCGGTCTTGCAGCCCGCTCCCGCCAGCGTTGACAGCCCGAGGAGTGCTGTGAGTCGTGACATTGGTCCTCCCATCTCACTGTCACTACCAGATGAGAGGGGACCATCCAAAGCCTACCGAACTACAGGGCTGCGCGGGGTGCGCTCACTGAACGGTGGTGTACATCATGTAGCTGTTGTAGCGGGCATTTCCGTCGACACAGACATCGACCTCACCCGACCAGGTGCCGGAGTCGGTCGCCAGCATGGTGAGCGTGACCGTGGTCGAGCCCCCGCTGGGGATCGGCGTCATGTACTCGTAGCTCTCGGTGTTGTCGATCGGCACGTGCATGTAGGAGCCGTAGGGAGGATCGCTGCCGACGACGTCCGCTCCGGCCATGAATTCATCGGCGAGATCGAGGGAGTAGAGGGTCTGCGCTTGGGGAGCGGTGTTGTAGACCGTGACGGTGACCTCGAAGGTCTCGCCGCTGCTGACCTGACCGGGGACGTCGACCGTTGCGGAGAAGTCATCAACGCTTGAGCTGACTCCTCCGCCGCCACAGGCGAGCATGAGCACGATTGCGGTGGCGGCGATGGGTTTTGTGAGCCTCATGGTTCCTCCTTTGGTGACGATACATGATGTTCGGAGATACGGGCTTGGCTCTGGAGGGGTTGATGACCACCTACGCTGAATTCTGTGCCGCCTTCCACACCCACTTCACCGCCGATGCGAACGCGCGTGTGGTGATGGGGATCGATGTCCGTCTCGGCGAGCTTCCCGATCCGTCTCTCGCGGGTCTCGATGCCGCTGTCGAGTCAGCACGTGGCCTGCTCGCCGGAATTGGCTCCATCGACACTGCGGCCCTGACGTTTCATGAGTCGCTCGACCTTGATCTTGCTCGGCTCGCTTTAGAGCGTCAGATCCACGACGCCACCTACACCTTCAACGGGCGCAGGGCGATCTGTCAGAAGCCGACCGCAGGGGACGACATCGGTGATGGCATCTTCTTGATGTTCGCCAACGATCCCCGCCCCGATGCGGCGCGCCTCTCCGACATCACCGCGCGCCTGGAGGCTGTCCCGAGCTACCTTGCTGCCCTCCAGTCGCGGCTGGACACGCCAGTGCTGCGCTGGCTCTCCATCGATCGCGAGAAGGTCGAGGGCCTCCCGGGGCTGCTCCAGAACATCGAGGACTGGGCGGTGAGGACGGACTTCGCTGCGCTTGAGCGCCTCAGAGCGGCCCGCGCTGTGGCGGAGTCGGCAACGGGGGACTACCTCGCGTGGCTCGCCGAGCTGCCGACCACGACCCACTTTCACCTCAACGAGCAGACCGCACGCCGAATCGTCCACCTGCGCGGCATCGGGGTCTCTCTGGAGGAAATTCACGGCTACGCCTGTCGCTTCCTGGCGGACACCTCCGAGACCCTCTCCGCCCTCCGGGACCGCCTTGTTCCCCGCTATGGTCTGCCGGAGGACACCACCGTCGAGCAGCTTCACGCCTTCCTCAACGAGAAGTTCGCGGTGAAGGTTGTCGACGGGAACCTCGACTCCATCCTCGACCGCTACCAGGCGGAGCGCGAGAAGATCCTCGACTTCATCAAGGAGCGTGACCTCTTCCCGGTGTTCGAGGCACAGGACATGAAGATCATCCGCACGCCGGGCTTCATGGAGCCCTCCATCCCGGCGGGCGCGATGATGTCGCCGCCGCCGTTTCGAGACGGCATCGCCACCAGCCTCGTCTACCTGACGCTCTCCGAGGCCCTCCTCGACGAGCACACCGAGCTGGGAATTCCCGGGATGATGATCCACGAGGGCATCCCAGGCCACCACCTCCAGCTCGCGACGGCATCCCGTCACCCCTCCACCATTCGCCGCCACACCGACGCCATGGAGCATGCGGAGGGCTGGACGACGATGCTGGAGGACTACATGCTCGACGTCGGGTACATGGGGGAGCTGACGGACGAGGCCCGCTTTATCGGCAAGCGCGACATCTCCCGAATTGGGGCTCGGGTGGCGATCGATCTGTTCTTCATGACCGGCGACCGGCGCTACCTCGATGTCGGGGTCGACTGCGACACCTCAGCGGTGGATCCGTTCGAGGCTGCGGGTGCGCTGCTGTCGGCGGTCACCGGCTTCACCCCCGGCCGCACCCAGGCGGAGCTGAACTGGTATTCCCAGGAGCGCGGCTACCCGCTGTCCTACCTCACCGGAAATGTCCTGGTCTGGTCGCTCAAGAGAGACATCGAAGCCGCCAACCCTCAGATGGATTCTGTTGAGCGCGATCGGGCGTTCCACCGGATCTATCTTCAGTCCGGAAACATGCCGGTGCGGTTCCTCCGTCGGATCTTTGCCCACGAGGGAATGCTGTCGTAGTCCGGCGTTCGGTGTAGACTCTCTGCGATGGTCTTCCCAAAAACCACTCGCCTTGCCCTGCTGGGACAGGCCGTCGGAGATGCCTTCGGCGCACCATTTGAGTACCACGAGCAGGGCGCGCGCATGGCGCGGCGGTCCCTCAACGAGGGGCGCTACCTCGATGCCTGTGGTGACGTCGGCCAGCTCTCCCGGTGGGCACGGCTTCCTGGCCTGTACACCGACGACACCCAGCAGGCCCTCGCCCTCCTTCACGCCTGGCGCACGGTGCCTGAGCCGCTGGATCCGCATGCTGTCGCGGCACGGTTCACAGCGGTCGTCGGCAGCATGTATGACACCTGGCTGCGAGGAGCGCGCGCGGGGCTGCATCGCGGAACGGGCAAGAACTTTCGCTCCTTCCTGAAGCACAAGACCCCGGTCGACACCGCTGGGCTCGGTGCGGCGATGCGAATCGGACCAGTCGCCACCCTGCTGCCGGATCTCCACACCCTGCTGCCGTGGGTCGTGCTCGTCTCTCGCGCGACCACCAGCAATCCCCTCGGACTCGCCAGCGCTGCCCTGTATGCCGCCCACTGTCACGCAGCGTCGAGGGGCATCACTGAGGGCCTCATCGATCGGCTGCTGGTGTGGCTGGACTCTCCGGCTGCGGACGCCCTGTCGCTGCCCCGCGAGGTCTGGCTGGATCTGCTGCGGGCGATCGGGGTCATGGAGACCCTCGGCGAGTCGGATCTGCTGGAGTTTGCCGCAGAGACCGGCCACTCCAGCCGCCTCCTCAAGAACGCTGCCGACGGATTTGCGCTGACTGGGGTGCCGTGGGTGCTGTACCATGCCCGTCAGAGCGAGTCGTTTCCCGAGGCCCTGGAGAGTGTCTGTAGCTCCGGCGGAGATGCCGACACCGTCGCGGCAATGGCGGGCTGCCTCGCTGGGCTGCGCCTCGGCTACCGCGCAATCCCGACCTGGATGATCGATGACCTGGTCGGCAGCCAGGGCATCCTGGAGCCTGAGCAGTGGGATCCGATCCACAGCGAGCAGCACCTCACCGAGCGTGAGGAAGAGTACAAGCGCGAGACCCGACACCGGCGCAGCCGAGAGTTCTGGCAGGATGTCGGTCTGGATACGTCTCCTGTCGATGCGGCAGGCGACGACGATCCACTCCGTGGACTCCCAGCATCAGACGACCTCTGGACCGAGGAGGCCCCGCTGCCGTCCCGACCAGAGGGCGACGGGGTGCGCCATGAAACCGAGCACTCCGAGCCGGTTGCCGCCTCAGAAGCACCGGGCGCTCCAGAGGCGGGTGCGCTCTCAGAGGCGGGTGTGCTCTCAGAGGATGACCTCATCGCGCTCCGCAAGGACGGAGCGCAGCTCGACCTGTTCTCCTGAGCGGCCTGTTCTCCTGAGCGGCCTGGTCAACCAAGTCAACCAAGCGCCGGGCGGAGACTACTGCTCTTCGAAGCTCACAGGCACGGCGAGTGGAGCGCGCTCCTCGACGGGCTCCGGCTCGATGGCACCGGTCTCTGGATCCCAGCCGTCGTGCCAGCCCTCTTCAGGCTGCCAGCTGTCGTAGTCGGTGCTGCTGTAGGCCGACTCATCGATCCAGTAGCCCTCGACCCAGGTGTTGCCGTCGAACCAGCCGGGGATCCAGACCTGGCCTGGCATCGCCTCGGTGGGCTCCCAGTAGCCGGAATTGTAGATGCCGTCGGCGTCAAACCAGGAGGAGATCCAGACGTAGTTCGTGCGGAAGGTCGGACGCCAGAAGCCCTCGACCCAGGTCTCGCCGTCGAAGAAGCCGGACTCCCAGGAGTATCCCTCCGGAGCGACCCCGGTGGGCTCCCAGTGCCCGGAGATGTAGGTGCCGTCTTCGAGGTAGTAGCCCTCGATCCAGGCCCAGTCGCCGTCGTCACGGGTGTCCGGACGGTAGTAGCCCTCGATGTAGATGTCGTTCTGCCACCAGCCAGGCACGTAGACGTAGTTTACGCCGTAGTACACCGGGGCATAGGCCACCGGAGACCAGTAGCCGGGCACCCAGACGGGGCCGCTCCAGTAGCCGGGCATCCAGCTCCAGCCCGCACGCGCGGGGGGAATCCAGCCGACCTGCCAGGGGTGCACCGCGAAGGTGAAGCTGACCACGACCCAGGTGGAGTAGTGGTAGCGGTGGTAGGGGTGGACGTACCAGCGCGAGTAGTACGGCCGGTAGTGGTAGCGTCCGGGCACAGAACGTCCGGCGTTGGGATGCGCGCGGACATGGTTGTGGTGTGGCCGGGCGTAGCGGTGGTCAGAGTGCCGGTGCGGTGGCCGGGCGCTGCCGCGTGTGGAGGATGTGTAGGAGCGGGTGCCGCCGGCGGGCCGTGCGCTGCTGCTCGTGCTGCTCGTGCGGGCTGCTGGGCTGTAGCGGCTCTGTGTCTGGGGCACCGCGCTGCTGTGAGCGGCCTGTCGGCTGGTGGCCTGTCGGCTGGTCGCCTGGCTGGTGCTTGGGCGCGCTGCTGCCGAGCTGCTCGCGCGGTCAGACGGAGCGCGGCTGGAGGTGCTTCCCGGCACGCTTCGTGGTGAGGACGTGCCCTGTGATGAGGACGTGCCCTGCGATGAGGACGTGCCCTGCGATGAGGATGAGCTTCCCGGCGTGCTGCGTGGTGAGGATGAGCTGCTCGGTGAGCGCTCCCCGCTGGATGAGCGCCCGCTGGAGGAGCGCCCGCTCGATGAAGAGGAGCTTCCACTCGATGAGGAGCTTCCCTTGCCGGAGGAGCTCCCACTCGATGAGGAGCTTCCCTTGCCGGAGGAGCTCCCACTCGATGAGGAGCTTCCCTTGCCGGAGGAACCTTTTCGACCCCCTCCGCGCGCAGCGGCGACTTCTGGAAGGTGCGATGGGCCCACATCAGTGGACTCAGCATTGGCAGATGTTGACCCTAAGGCCAGGAGGATGAGGTGGATTGACATGGCTCCCTCGTTCCCTGCTCCAGACGGAGCGCACTGATGATGTATTCAAAGTTTAGGGTCAAAAAAAGTATTATCTGCTTTCAGAGGATTCTTTTTATGCCCGACTTTGCCCTCTCCTTAGAGAAGGTCTCCGACGAGGAGCTGATGGCATTGTATTGCCACCAGAAGGAACGGGCAGCGTTTGAGGAACTCTTTCGACGGTATGGTGGACGACTCCAGGGCTACTTTTCACGGGTAACCGGAAGCCCGGAGCTGGCGAGAGACATGGTCCAGCAGACCTTCATGCACGTCCACCGTGCTCGGGCAGACTTTCGGCACGGCGCACCGTTTCGGCCCTGGTTCTACACCATCGGCCACAACATCCGGCGGGAGCACTTTCGACGTCAGAAGCGAAAGCCAGAGGTCATCTACGATCCCGAGCGCCACGGCGAGCCTCGCACCAGCCCGGATGTCTCCTCAGCGACGGATCGCGCGGTCCGTCGTGCTCTCCAGCAGCTCAGCGAATCGCAGCGAGAGGTCGTGGTTCTGCACTGGTATGAGGGGCTGACCTTCCGAGAGATCGGAGCGGTTGTCGGCGCCTCTACTTCAGCAGTGAAGGTCCGTGCTCACCGTGCCTACAAGAAGCTGCGCGAAACACTCCAGGAGGATGGGTAACCACGCGGTTCTGCGTGGCATACCCCCAAGAAGCCATGTCCAACGACTCTCCCCTTCGCGATCCACACCTCGAGGCAGATCGGTGCGTCTACACCGCGCCGCTTCCCGGTGACGAGATGGAGCGTCTGTTTGCCGACATTGCTGCGGTCACGATCGACGCACAGCCCAGCATGCTCGACCGCCTCCAGCAGCGCTCCACTACCGCTCGGGTGCTCATGGGCGTGGCGCTCGGCGTCGTGCTGTCTGGTGTCTTCACCGCAGCGCACGGCCTGCGGACCGACCTGTCCGGTGACGCCGGGCTGCGGATGCTGGTGGCCCTGCTCGGGCTGGCAGCGCTCGGCATCTCAGCGGTGATGCTGAGCCTGCGCGGCCTCCACAAGCGCTCCCTGGGATGGGCCTCCTGGCTGCTCATCGGCGTCATGCTGTTGGCTCCAGCGGGTCTGTCGAGCCTGCCTGAATTCTGGCCCGGACAGACCAGCTCCGCGCGCCCCATGCCCTGGGAGTCGGGCTGCTTTTGGTTCGGAGGCACGGTTGCATCGTTGACCGGTGCCGGCGTGCTCCTGCTCCAGCGAAGCCGCCACATGGCGATCTGGCGGGTGCTCAGCGCGGCGGCAGCAGGCGGCTGTGCTGGCTTCATCACTCAGCAGCTCTTCTGCCCCTCTGGCGACACCTGGCACATCCTCACCACCCACGGTCTCCTCGGCCTCGTGGTGGGCGCGCTGCTGCTGCTCGTCAGCACACCGCTCCGTCAGCGCGCGCGCACGAGAGCCTGAGGGCGGCGGCCGGCTTCACGCCGCCGCTTGAGCCCGTCGCTCAGTAGCGGCCATCCGGACCCGGGTACGCGCTGCCGTCGAGCAGGGTGCCGGGGCTGTATGCGCTGCTGGAGAGGTCGCTGTGGCTCTCGTAGGCCTTGCCCCAGACGTCCTCGTCGAGGTTCAGCGAGGCATCGAGGATGGCCGGTGTGGTCGCGGTGAGGTCCGCGTCTCCGTACATGACGATGGTCAGGGTCGTGCCGTCGGCGTTGATCAAGGAGACCCGATCTCCGCTGTTGGTCAGGCCGAGTCCGTAGGCGATGCCTGGATCGTCGTTGTCTGCAGTGAGGAAGGTGACGTTGTCCTCGGACAGGCTGCTGACGTCTCCGCCACCAAACACCACGATGGCCTCTCCCGCGCGCAGGGTCGTGCCGTCGGCGAAGGTGTGCCGGGGCTGGCCGAGCAGGTCGTTCTCCTGGATGTAGATTCCCGTGAGATCCACGGTCACATCGGAGTGGTTGGCGATCTCGACATACTCATCCTCGACATCGTCGGTGGTGCCGTCGCCGTTGGGATCACCCTCGACGGTTGCATCCGAGAGGATCTCGTTGATCACGAGGTCGCCTTCTTCTGCTGCCACCACGGTCACGTCGACCATAAACCCATCCCCGAATCCGTCGAGCTCAGCGGTCAGCGTCGCGCTGCCAGCACCGAGAGGCTGGGCCGAGCCGGAGGTGTAGACGGTGAGCACATCGTCGTCAGAAGAGGACACCGAGGCATCGGCGGTGACATCGGCGGTGGTTCCGTCGTCGAAGGTGGCCTCGACGGTGTAGGTCAGGACCTCGCGGGTGGTGAGCGTGGTGGCATCACCGTTGATGCTGAGGCTGATGAGATCGGCATCTGCATCGGTGTCCGCGTCGGTGTCTGCGTCGGTGTCCGCGTCGGTGTCCGCGTCGGTGTCCGCATCAGACTCTTCAGCTGCGGTGTCGTTCTTGTCGCCGCAGCCGAGCACAGGAAGCGTCAGCAGCAGCAGGGTGAGGTTCTTCATTGTCGTTTCCAAGGTTTAGAGCGGATTGCGCGACCGATCACGGGCAGCTGCCCTGACCGGGGGAGGCTCCTGCGGTGCAGGGGCTCTCCTGCCAGTTGCTCTCGACGTCTCCACTGCCGATGGTGACCTTCTCGATGCTCACGCCGTTCCCCGGATCCCAGGGGTAGGTGAAGCTGTCGACGAAGGTGCTGGCGTCGGACTCGTAGAGGTAGACTTCATCGGAGGTCGACAGGCCAGAGCCGAGCGTGGAGTCATCGGTGGTCAGAAGGAGCGCGCTGCTGTCGATGATCTTCGCGTAGTCGCCGTCGTAGTCCTGATCGATGATCAGGGCGTAGTCGCCGGGGTCGAGGAGGGTGTCGTAGACATCAGAGTAGCCAAAGACAGTGTCGGCCGCGTCGCCGTCATAGAGGACCCAGTACAGCAGATCGATGGTCGAGGTGCCGCTGTTGTAGAGCTCGACGAACTCACCGGTAGACTCATCGTCGGCGTTCGCCATGATCTCGGTGATCACGACGCCTGAGGTGCTCAGGACCGCATCGGCGTCGTCGCCAGTGCAGTTGGGGAGGCCGGGAGAGGAGTCGCTCGCGCAGGTGCTGGCGGTCCAGTTGTCGATGCTGTCGAGCTGGCTTGGGGTCGCGTAGTCAATGCGCTCCAGGCTGATGCCGTTGCCGGGATTGGACGGGTGGAGGAAGGAGTCCAGGAGGTGGACGCCGTCGGCCTCGTAGAAGAAGATGCTGTTGGAGACCGACAGGGAGTTTCCGAGTGTGGTGTCGCCGGTGGTCAGCAGGATGGCGTCGGTGCCGATGGAGTACTCCGAGGCGTACTCGGCATCGAGAATGACCGCGTACGCTCCGGGAGCAAGCTCTGTGGCGGAGGAATCGTAGGCCTGGAGGATGTCGACCTCGTCGCCGTCGGAGATCAGCAGACCCGCCAGGTCGACGGTGTCGTAGCCGTTGTTGTAGATCTCGATGAACTCGCCGGTGTCTTCGTCGTCTGCGTTGGCACAGATCTCGGTGATCTGGAGCTGCCCGCAGACACCACCGGCAGCCGCGTTGAGTCGGCCGGGGCTCGCGGTGCTGGAGCAGACGTCACCGGCCAGGACCCACGCCGAGCTCTTGTCTGTGTAGTCCTCGCGCTCGACGCTCTCCGCCCGGTCTGGGTTGGTGGAGGGGGCGGTGTAGCTGTCGATGACCGAGGTGCCGTCCGATTCATACAGGACCACCGGGTTGGCTCGGGACAGGCCGTTTCCGATGGTGGAGTCCGAAGTGGTGACGATGATGGTGTCGTTGGGCAGATCGTAGGCGTAGTCGTAGTTCGGGTCGATGATCAGCGCGTGCTCGCTGGGGCCGAGCAGGGTCGAGCCGGACTGGAAGGCATTCAGGGTGTCGCTGGAGTCGCCGTCGGAGATGACGAGGCCGGACAGGTCGATCTCGGTGGTCGTGGGGTTGTAGACCTCGACGTACTCACCGGTAGAGTCGAACAGGCTGTCTGGATGGGCCATGACCTCGGTGAGGATGAGGTCCGCCGGGTCGCCGCTCTCGGGGAAGCAGTCCTCCGCGCCGGCAGAGTGGCCGTCGACACAGACGCTGTCCCGCCAGTTACCGGCAGCATCGCCGTTGTCGCTGTTGTACAGCTCGCTGGAGATGCCGTCGCCGGGATCCGAGGGGTGGGAGAAGCTGGAGATGAGGGTGGAGCCGTCGGACTCGTAGAGCGTGACCTCATCAGACGTGGTGAGGCCGTTTCCGACCTCGGTGTCGTTGGTGGTCAGCACGATCACGCCGGAGTCGATGCTGTAGAAGCCGTCGTAGTCTGGATCGACGATGACCGCGTATGCACCGGCAGCGACCTCGGTGTCGCCGCCGTCGAAGGCCTGGAGGGTGTCGACCTCGTCTCCGTCGGTGAGGATGAGGCCGCTGAGGTCCACAGCAGCGGTGCCGCCGTTGTAGATCTCGACAAATTCACCGGTCGACTCGGTCTTGGCGTTTGCCATGACCTCCGTGATCATCAGGTCGTAGCCAGAGAGGGCGAACTCGTCGTTGCCCATGTCGTAGCCGTCACCCTGCGGGCGGGCCTCGCCGTGGATGTCGGTGGCGACGCCCCAGGTCGCGCTGCCGGCGTCGATGCAGGGCGAGGTGGAGGAGATGCCGTAGTCGCCCTCGTTGGGGTTCTCAAACAGCGGGTCCGAGGAGATGTCTGAGGAGGACGCGGAGGCATCGTTGACGTAGTCGGTGGTGTTGCCCCAGACGAGGTTGTTCAGCGCAGCCCCGGTGCAGCTGTAGCAGTTCATCCCGTAGTAGTTGCTGACCACGACGTTGTTGGCGACCGTCTCGCTGCTGTCGTTGCCCTGGCTGATGCCGCCGGTCAGGTAGCTGGAGATGCCCGCGAAGCCATTGCCGATGACGGTGTTGTGCAGGATCGTGCCGCCAGAGGTGTTGTCCGTCGCGATGCCGCCAGCAGGGTTGGAGTAGATGAAGCTGTTGGTGACGTTCATGTCTGTCGTGCCGTCAGACAGGATGCCGTACCAGTTGCCGCCGATGTTGGCGATGTCGACGTTGACCGTGTCGGCGTTGTCGGCGTAGACCCCGTAGAGGGTGTAGTAGATGCCGACGCCGGAGATGTCCGCGTCTCCGTCGGTGACGTAGATTCCGGTGTAGACCTGACCGCTGCCGCCGGTGGCGTAGTCGTAGTCGTAGATGCTGAGGTCGGAGAGCGTGGCGCCGGTGACGCCGTCAAAGGTGACCGTGCCGATGACGGTGGTCTCGCCAAAGCCGGCACCGTCCACGGTGACGCCGGACTTCATGGTGAGGTCTTCGACGTAGGTCCCGCTGGGGACCGCGACGGTCTGACCGGAGGTGGCCGCATCGATGGCGCCCTGGATGGTGGTGAACGGCGGCGGCATCGGCATGGACGGGTCGTCCAGCTCGCCGTCCGCAGCGGGTGCGACATACAGGACGGAGGTGTGCTCGCCAGAGCAGGCGAGCAGCAGCGCGATTAGAGTCATACCGGCTCCACATTGGCCCATGCAGCATCGGGGCCGTTTGTCTGATTGTTTTTCTGTAGCCTCCCTCTCTACAGAGCTGAGCGCCACTCATCAACAAATCCATCGGCCGTTTTCGATGCGAGTGTTCCGGGTACGGCGCACCAGCTCAGAAGACTGTGTAGACCAAGGGGGCAACGTAGGAGAGCCCGCCGCTCATGAGCAGGAGTCCGCCGGCGAGGATGAGCACGAGCAGCAGCGGGAGCAGCAGATAGCGCTCTCGGTGGGCAAAGTGACGGATGAGCTCGCGGAGGGTCTGGCCGTACTTCATGACTTCTGGGTCCGCTGAATCAGGAGGTCTTCGATCAGCATCGCATCGATCGGGCGGGTGGCGAGGAAGCGGATGGCATCTGCGGCGGAGGACACAATCGGCTCTCCGGGACCGTTGAGCGAGGTGTTGAGCACGACCGGCAGCCCAGCAGTCTCGGAGAGCGCCTCGAGGACTGCGGCGAGCCCTGGTGCGCCCTCTGACGTGACCGTCTGGAGCCGCGCCGAGCCGTCGACGTGTCGCACGGCGTCGAGGCTGGCCGCGGGGCGCACCGGGCGGGTGGTGGTCATGAACGGAGTCAGCTCATCGGGCGCACCGACGAAGAAGTCCTCGGTCCGCTCAGAGAGAACGGCGGGTGCGAATGGGCGAAACGGCTCCCGCTGCTTGACGACGCGGTTGAGGGTGTCGGCGGTGGCGGTGTGTCGGGGATCGGCGAGGATGCTGCGCTGCCCCAGCGCGCGCGGCCCCCACTCTTCACGTCCGGAGACGAACCCGATGAGCTGACCCGACGCGATGCGAGCGGCCGCTTCTTGGCTCGGATCGGTGACACGGCGGGTGGTCATCCCGAGGGCCTCCGCCAGCGCAGCGGCCTCGCCAGGATCACACCGGTCACCGAGCCGGGCGTGCCGCATCGGTGCGCAGCGACCGTCGCCCGCCTCGATGGCCCCCAGCAGCGCCGCTCCGAGCGCGCCGCCAGCATCTCCGGCGGCGGGCTGAACGAAGACACGCTCGAAGCCGGCCTCCGCTGCGATGCGCGCATTGGCCACGCAGTTCAGCGCGACCCCGCCCGCGAGGCAGAGGCTCCGCGCGCCGGTCACCTCGCGGGCCTGCACGGCGAGCCGGAGCAGCGCCTCCTCGGTGGTGTGCTGGAGGGTGGCGGCGATGTCGGCATAGGCCTGGTCTGTCGGATCGCGAAGGTTCCAGGGCTTCCCGAGACGCCGGGCGGGGCCGAGGAGCGTCTCCAGCTTGGGGCCGAAGCCGCACTGTGGATCCAGCATGTCGGAGAAGAAGTCGGTGCTCAGCGAGAACGCCCCGCCGGGCTCTGGGTGAATGAGGCGCGCGAATTCAGCCTGTCGCGTCGGCTGGCCCCAGGCCGCAAGCCCCATCACCCGGTGCTCACCTTCATTGACCGGGAAGCCGAGGTAGCCGGTCAGGCCCGCATACAGGAGCCCCAGCGAGTGCGGGAAGGGGAGCGCAGACTTCAGGGTGAGGCGGTCGTCCTGGCCGTGCCAGATGGCGGTCGTGGTGTCCTCTCCGGCACCATCCACCGTCAGGATGGCGGCCTCTGAGAACGGAGAGGGGAAGAAGGCGGAGGCCGCGTGGCTGCGGTGATGGCTGACGGCGTGGACCTTCGTGCGGGGGATGTCGAGCGCAGACGCGATGAGATCGAGCACCCAGAGCTTGCGGGACAGGTTGACCTCCAGCGCACGCGGGAGCTGTCGGAGCGAGCGGGGAAAGTGGCGGAGCCCGTAGACCAGGACCCGCTCCAGGCGTGCATAGGGGCTCTCGTAGAACACCACGGCGTCGAGGTCGGCTGTGGGGATGCCGCCGATTGCGAGGCAGCGCCGGGCTGCGCGTCGGGGGAGGGCGGGGTCGTTCTTGATGCGACTCAGCCGCTCTTCCTGGATGGCCGCCACCACCTCTCCGTCGACGACCAGTGCCGCAGCCGCGTCGTGGTAGTGAGCGGAGATGCCGAGGATGGCCGCCACTACTGCCAGCCCTTCTGCTGTGGTCTGACTGCTCGAACCCACACGCTCAGCACGGCGAGGAGCGGAACCAAGGTCAGGAAGAGGAGCCGATAGAGCAGCCTGGCCGTGTGTCGTGCGACCCGCTGCCAGGCCTGCCAGAGCTCCCAAACGGCGGCCCGTCGAAGCGCGCGGCGTGCGCCCTGCTCTCCGGCGAGCTCGACAAGCAGCGCGAGACTGTAAGCGGCGTGGCGGCGCTCATCTGTGACCAGGGCTGTGAACACTGCAGCGGTCTTGGCGTCGCGATGGGCCAGCCAGCGCGCGTAGCCTGTGAACTGCTGCACCGCGCGCTGCTCCCCGAGGTGAACAAACGCCAGGAAGCGGGTCTCTCCCAGCGTCTCGAACAGGTGACCGCCGTCGGCACGGATCGGCGCGGGCGGTGGGAGATGGTGTATCTCCGCGAGTCGGCGGGCGTGGGCGGCGAACATCCGGGTGTGGCGGGCCTCGTCTCGGGCGTGCTCCAGGTATGCCGCTGCACGCTGCGGGTTGTCACAGTGGGCGGCAGCGGCACACAGATCGATGCGGCTGCCGTCCTCTGCGCGCGCAAACGATGAGAGTCGCCTCACTGTGCGGCGGGGAGAGGCCCAGGTCAGCGGATGGATCAGGCGGGCGATGAGGGGAATCACAGGCATGCCGGTCCGGTGCCTGCTGCCCGCCCCAGCCGGTTGGCTGACGGGCACGTCGCGATGCGGCTGTCGGTGAATCCGAGGCCCAGCACCGCATCACCAGCGCGTGTCAGCGCCAGCCCTACGGAAGGGGAGGGGGCCGCGCGCAACGCCTCGATGACCATCCGATGCTCCTCCAGGCCGCAGGCCAGACCTGCATGCTCTCGACAATACTGCCTGGAGGGGGTTCCGATCGCCAAAGATAGGGAGCGCGCTCGGTACCGCGTCAAGCTCCTGTCAGGAGCGACCATCATCGCGAACCTGGCCGCTGCAGGAGCGTCAGGAGGATCGGGAGGACGCTCGATGCGACGATGGCTTGTGCGGCTGGTCTTGGTGTCTCCATGGATGACCATCCTTCCGCTCGCCGTGGCGGACCGAGAGACGACCACGGCTCACGGCATGCATGCGGTCGAGGCGATCCCGGAGGCTCCGCTTGCCGACGGCTTCGACTTCCCGGTCGGCCCTCCCGATGCGCAGGGCTACTACAACGCCCAGGGGTTCGGGCAAGACCGTCACCTCGGCGAGGACTGGAACGGTCTGGGTGGCGGAGACTCCGACTATGGCGATCCGGTTCACGCCATCGGCGACGGAGTGGTCAGCTTCGCCGCGCACCTGCCGGGCAATTGGGGGAACGTGGTCCGCATTGTCCACCGCTACCAGGAGGGGGAGACCGTGCACGCGGTGGAGTCGCTGTATGCGCACCTGTCAGGCTACACCGTCGGCGTCGGAGATGTGGTGACGCGAGGGGAGCAGATCGGACGAATTGGGGACGCGGATGGCGCCTACATCGCCCACCTCCACCTGGAGCTGCGGATGGAAACTGGAATGTCGATTGGTCCCGGCTACTCCGAGAGCACCCGTGGTTATTTGAGTCCGACGGCATTTATCTCTGCACGTCGCTGAAATATTCCATCCTGGGATTCGTCAGCTTCCTGTGAGGCCACCCCTGCTGTGGGTGGATACAATCGTATGACATCCCTGGAGGAGTCCCAATGGCGTCCATCTTTCCCCGACGCGGTCTCGCCGCCCTACTTGCACTCACGGCGCTGAGTGGCTGCAGCAGCGATCAGCTCGACGATGCACTCTGGGGCGTCTACTTCGTCAAGCTCGATGCCGATCCGGCGGAAGTCGTGGGCCTGGTCTCTGAGGTGTCGAGTGAGCTGAACCTGGACGTTCTTCAGATCTACGACTCCGCCTCCGAGGGCTTCTCCGTCCGCCTGCCGCGCCTCCTCGTTCCTGAGCTGGAGCAGGTCAGCGGCGTGGAGCTGGTCGTGGAGGACAAGGAGAGGAACTACGTGGTTCCCGAGGATCCCGACTCCGACTTTGAGTACGGCGACGATGAAGTCCCCGACAGCATCTTCCGCATCGGTGGTCCCTACCAGGGGGCTGCTGATCTCGGCGACATCGCGGTCGCGATCATCGACACCGGAATCGACGCCAGCCACACGGACCTCAACGTCGTCGGAGAGGTGGACGTCGTCTGTGAGTCCTGGGACGACTGCGCCGCCGGGAGCGATCCCAACGGCCACGGCACCCACGTCGCGGGCACCGTCGGGGCCATCGCTGACAGCAACGGCGTGGCGGGGGTCGCGCCGGGCGTGAAGCTGCATGCCGTCCGAGTGCTCGGCTCCGATGGCTCCGGCTACTACTCCGACATCATCGCAGGCATCGAGTATGTCCTGGAGAACCCAGAGATCCGGGTGGTCAACATGTCGCTTGGGGGCGGCATGAGCAGCGCGACCGATCCGCTGGCCGAGGCCATCGAGCGCCTCATCGACTCTGGCGTCATCGTCTGCATCGCTGCGGGCAATGAGAGCCAGGACACCGCCAACGTCTCGCCAGCTGGCTACGATCTCGGCGTGGTTGTCAGCGCATACGACGCCTCCAACTCCGACCTTGGCTTTGCCTGGTTCTCCAACTACGGAGACGAGGTCGACATCGCTGCGCCCGGTGTGTCGATCTACTCGACCTGGCCCGGCGGTGGGTACGAGGCCCTCGACGGAACCTCGATGGCCACCCCGCACGTCGCCGGTGCTGCTGCGCTGTATCTGGCGGAGGATGCCAGCCGGACCCCCGACCAGTTCCGCGATGACCTCATCAGCAGCGGCGAGAACGGCTACTACGATCAGGGCGGCGACCATCCTGAGCCCCTGCTGAGCCTCACGGGCCTGCTTCAGTAGTCCGCAGACACCAGACTGACGGCTCTATCGAGAGGGGACCAGCGCGCTGGTCTCCTCTCTCTGCATGTGAGATCCCCAATGCGCTTCGAGCTTGCCCCCCACACCATCTTGCTGACCGTCGGCGGCAGCCGCGCCTATGGGATCCACCATGTCGGCTCTGATGTCGACGTCAAGGGCGTCGCGATTCCACCGGCGCGCTACCTCCACGGCTTCATGGCGTCCTTTGAGCAGTGCGACGATGCGGGACCGCTTCAGGCGTTCCTTGAGCAGCTCACCGATGCTGAGAAGGTGATCTGCGGGCAGACCAAGCTGGAGGGAGTGGTCTATGGGCTTCAGAAATTTGCCCGCCTCTGTGCCGACAGCAACCCCAACCTCCTGGAGGTCCTGTTCTGTAGAGAAGACGAGATCCGCATCTGCACGCCGCTGGGGGAGCGCCTGAGGGCGCATGCGCAGCTGTTCCTGTCTGCGCGGGCCCGGCACACCTTCGCCGGCTATGCGACCTCTCAGCTCCGGCGCATCAAGGGCCATCGTCGTTGGCTGCTTCAGCCTCCGAAGGTCAAGCCGGACCGCGAGTCCTACGGGCTGCCTCAGCGCACCCTCATCCCAGCCGATCAGCTCATGGCTGCAGAGGCGGGCATCGCCAAGAAGATGGATGAGTGGGAGATCGACTACGGGAGGCTTGAGCGCTCCGCTGTCCTCCACATCCAGTCTCAGATCGCAAAGTCGCTCGCTGAGATCATGGAGACCACCGACGCCCGCTGGCGGTGTGCCGCCCGGATGATCGGCTACGACGAGAACTTTATGGTGCTGCTCGACCGGGAGCGTCGGTACAAGTCGGCGCTGAAGGAGTGGCGGCAGTACCAGAGCTGGAAGCGGAACCGAAACACTGCGCGTGCTGCGCTGGAGGCTGAGTTCGGCTTCGACGTCAAGCACGGCGCGCACCTGATCCGACTCTTGCGCATGGGGCGAGAGATCCTGACGACCGGAGCGGTGAACGTCTGGCGAGGAGACATCGACGCTGAGGAGCTGATCGCCATTCGGCGAGGGGAGTGGAGCTACGAGCGGCTCGTCGAGGAGGCAGAAGCAGAGAATGCTCGCCTGGAGACGATCTGGCAGGAGCGAAGCTACGTGGTCCCGAGCGCTCCCGATCTGGACCGGCTCGATGCGCTGGTGGTTGAGCTGGCAGAGGAAGCGCTTCGGTAGGTTGCAGAGCGGAGATCGGGGGGCCCTCGACTCAGTCATGCGGAAAGGTCATATAGTGACCGCAATGGTTTGGATTTAGCCGATAAAGTCTGAACAGATACCTGAACAAGGCTTGCCCGCCCATGCTCATCTCCTCCTACAGTCACTTCGGTGGCCTCCACACGGACTCGGCGGTCCTCTGCAACACCTTCCGACATGCCGGGGTCCTCGCTCCTCACTCTCGCCGCCCCTACACCGAGTCGATGATTGCCGGTCTCGGCGGTGGAATTGGATTCTCCTACTTTGTCTACGAGCAGCGCGCCGAGCCTGCACGTCTCGAGCTCAGCAGCCGGTTTCAGGGCCGCCGGCAGGACTTCATCGATGGCGTGCTCAAGCGCAGCGGGGTTCGGTTCGTGGTGTCGCACACCTCCTCTCCCCGTCGTGCTCAGGAGGCGCTGCTCACCACCCTCGCGCAGGGGCGTGCGGCCATCTGTACGGTCGATCCGCCGCTGCTTCCCCATCGTGGTCTGCCGGTCCGCCTCCGTGGGCGGACCTCACAGCTCGTCTCGGTGGTCGGCACCGATGGAGACGACGTCCTCATCGATGACCTCTGTCAGGCGCCAATTCGGCTCTCCGCAGAGCAACTCTCTGCTGCGCGGCAGTCCAATCGCCGGGCTCGGCAGCGCATGGTGGTGGTCGCGCCGCCGCTGGTCTCGGTTGATCTCGCGTCGGCCGTTCGCGAGGCTTTGCGCAGCACGTGTCGGCTGTTCTTGGAGCCTCCAGTGAGCAACGTTGGCCTGGCGGGGTTGGAGAAGTGGGCTCACTTGCTGACCAACCAGCAAAACCGTCGCGGGTGGCCCCGGCTCTTTGCCTCGCCTCGTGCCCTGTTCGCTGCGCTCCACCACACCTACTCCCATCTCCGGCATGAGCGTGCTGCTCCTGGCGCGATGCGTCCAATGTTTGCGGACTTCCTCGAAGAAGCTGCCGACATCCTCAGCCGGCCCCGCCTCATCCATGTCGCCAGTCAGTACCGCCGCTCTGCTGAGCTGTGGGGGCAGCTCACCGATCTCGCTCTTCCCGTCGAGGATGCCATCCTCTGGCGCTGCCGGGCGATCAGCGAGCGCCGTCACGTGCTCCTGCGCTCCGGCGGGGCCACCGCGACCACTGAGATGCAGCAGCTGTGGCGTGAGCTGGAGGGGCTCGGGCGTCGCTTCTCCCCCGCCTGGTCGGAAGCGGATCGGCTGTTTCGCTTCCGCGCGATGGCGCGTCTCCTCCGCAGCATTCGCGCTGTCGAGCTCTCTGCGATCACCGTCCTGCGGCGTTCTGTGTCGTAGCCAGGATAGTCCGCAGGAATGCCGCTGGATCTCTTCGTCGCCAACGTCACGCCGTTCTCTTCGGATGGCACTGTCGATCTGCCTCTCCTCGCCGCGCACACCCGCTGGCTGGCCGCCTGTGGACTCGACGGCTTCGCCCCGACCGGCACCACCGGTGGCTTCCTGTACCTCTCGACGTCGGAGAAGCGGGCCATTCACCGCACCGTCATCGCGGCGGCTGGAGGTACTCGGGTCTGTCCGTGTGTGTGGGATCCGAGCCCTGTCGCTGCCGTAGAGCTGGCGCGTCAGGCCGAAGCCGATGGGGCCTGGGCGGTGTTCTTGCCGCCGCCGCTCTACCACACCGTATCCGCAGAGGGAGTGCTGCGGTGGTACGACCGGATCCGCGCGGCGGTGACGATCCCGGTGCTGGCCTACCACCACCCGGCCACCCGCAATCCGCTCACCGAGTCTCTGGTCGGGCGACTGCTCTCGGAGGTCGGACTCAGCGGGCTCAAGGACTCCTCTGGCCAGCAGGAGCGCGTCCAGGCCTTGTCGTCGCGGTGGCCCGGGAAGGTCTGGGTCGGCGGAGACGGCTTCCTCGGGCAGGCGGCGTCTCTGGGGCCAATCGCTGGTCATGTCTCTGGGCTCGCCAACGGCTGGCCGTCCCAGGCCATTGCGCTGCGAGACGGAAGCGGGGATCCGGACTGGCTCGTCGCTACCCGTGGGGCGCTCAAGGCATGCGGCGGCACCGCGGCCGCAGTCCAGGCGGCGCTGTCGCTGGGGCATCGCTCTCCGCTCGACGGCGTGATCACCTCTCAGCTCTCCGCGCTTCCGCCGTCGGACTTCAGGAGGTGGAAAGCTCGACCCTGAACACCGTCTCTCCAGGCGCGCTCTGAACCGCGACGCGGCCGCCGTGCGCCCGACAGATTGCCGTCACCAGGGCCAGCCCCAGTCCGGTGCCTTGCTCACGATCGGTGGTGAAGAACCGGTCGAAGATCTGCTCGAGGTTGGCTGGCGAGATGCCTGGACCTGCATCCTGAACCGAGAATCCGGTCGTGCCCTTCTCTTCCCAGGCCGACACGACAACTGGCGCAGCACCATATCGAAGCGCATTCTCGATGAGGTTGATCGCGACGGCCTCCAGCTGCCGGTGATCTCCCCGCACTTCTCCATGCCCTCCGGCCCAGGACACGCCGGGATAGCGCGTGATGATCTGGGGCAGCAGGACATCCAGGCGAACCGGCTCGACCACCACAGCCTCCTCGGCCTGTGCCAGCGAGAGGAGACCTCCGACCAGCGCATCCATGCGGGAGACTTCAGCCTGGGCGTTCTCCAGGAACCGTGTGCGCTGAGCCTGTGGCATGTCCGCGTCATCGGCGAGCAGCTCGATGGTTCCCTGGAGCGTTGCGAGGGGTGTCTTGAACTCATGAGAGACGTTGCTGGCAAACTCTCGGACGTAGCCCAGACGAGCTCGGAGCCGAGCGGTCATGCTGGCGAATGCCTCGGCGAGCTCGCTGACCTCGGCCAGCCGAGAGCTGCGTGGGCCATCCAGGCTGCCGGCGGCCGAGAGCTCCCCCTCGGCCAGTCGGTGGGCTGCACCAGACAGGGTGCGCAGGGATCGACTCAGGGCGCTGCTGGAGAGCAGAGACATCCCCACCGTCAGCAGGAGGGCTGCGATGAGACCGCTGGAGAAGCGACGCATGTGACGCATGGCCTCCAGGCTCTGGCGAGGCGGCTGGCTGAGCAGGACCGCACCGATGACCACATCGTCGACGAGCACTGGGTTTGCCACGTAGATTCGAGAGCGCTCCAGCTCTGAAGGCACCGGTCCGGGACGCTCGGGGCTTGGTGGCGGGGCCTGGCGGACCTCCCAGGCCTGCAGACCCAGCAGCGCCTTGCGGACCTCTGGCTGCGCAGAGAGGTCCTCGCCCAGCCGGGGACCCGAGGTTGCGATGACCTGTCCCTGGGCATCGATGAGGCGGATGGCGGTCTGAGACCGGGCGCTGAGAGTCTCGACCAGCGCGTCGAGCTCTGGGTCTGGTTTCTCCAGCCGTTCGCTGACCATCATCGCGATGAGTGCGCCCTGATCGAGCAGGCTGATTCGAGCCTGGATGAGGAGGTCTTGAGACAGCGCCCCGGTACCGAGCAGTGCGATCAGCGGCAAGAGGAGGACGACGAGGTGCGATGAGATCAGCCAGCTCCGCAGCGGCCGTCTCCAGCTCACGTCTGTACCTGGAGGCGATACCCGACTCCGTGGACCGTCTCGATCGGATCGAGCGACTCTTCGCGGAGCTTCTGGCGGATTCGTCTCATGTGAGAGTCGAGGGTGCGCCCGGAGACGTGGTGGTTTCCTTCGTATGCGCGCTCCATCAGCTCATCGCGGCTGTAGACACGGCCGGGTTGCATCATCAGCACCCGCAGCAGTCGAAATTCTGTGGCGGTGAAGGTGATCTCGACACCCGCAGTGGTCCAGACCCGGTGCTGAGCAGCGTCTAAGCGAAGTCCTGCAGCCTCCACCATGTCGTCGTCCCCGCCGCTGCGGCGCTGGGTTCGACGAAGGACGGCTTTGATTCGGCTGACCAGCTCTCGGGGGGAGAACGGCTTGGTCATGTAGTCGTCCCCGCCCAGCTCCAGCCCCAGCACGCGGTCCAGCTCTTCACCACGAGAGGAGAGAAAGACCACCGGCAGCTCGGACGCTGCCCGGATTCGTCGGCAGACCTCGATGCCGTCGAGCTCTGGCATCAGCACATCAAGGACCACGAGATCCGGCTCTTGCTGTGCGATGGCTTCCAGTGCTGCGCGGCCATCGCCGGCCTCGCGGACGGTGTAGCCCTCACGGGCCAGGGCATAGCGGACGACCTCCCTCAGCCGGGGGTCGTCATCGACGATGAGGATGTCAGTGGTGTTCATGAGTCAGTGGTGTTCTTGGGCGCAGGTTCACTATAGTATTCGAGTACCGAGTCCCTCGGTGTAAGGGCGCTGCCGATATCGTGCAGCGACTGTGCAGGAGACAGCGATGGCCCGTGGACGTGACGCTCATCAGGCCCGTGTGGCCGCGACTGCTGCCCTCGGGAGAACCCTCTCCCGGCGTGCTCGAAACCGCTGTGAGCTGTGCAACAGCAAGACCTCGCTGGCCGTCGTCGAGATTGCCCCGCTCCCTGAGGAGCCCGATCCTGAGCAGGCGGTCATTGTCTGCTCTCGATGTGCCGCTCTGCTCAGCGGCCGCAGAGAGGAGCCGGCAACGCTTCGGTTTCTTGAAGAGACAATCTGGGCGGAGATTGCGATTGTTCAGATCGCGGTGGTCCGCCTGGTGCGTGGGCTGGCTGCGGAGCGGATAGACTGGGCGGAGCGAGTCTTAGAGGGGCTTTACTTGGATCCAGAGGTAGAAGAACGCGTGTAGTCTTCCTCAAGTGCCACCCTCAATACGCGAATTGACTTGGCGGGGTTTAGCAAATGGTCAGGATACTTCTCGTTGAAGATGAGGAAGCTGTCGCAAATGCTCAGCGGAAATTGTTGGACCTAGCCGGATACCACACCGATATTGTCTCGACCGGTGAAGCTGCCATGCGCCGCATGGAGTCCAGCGGGTACGATCTCATTCTCTGTGACATTGGACTTCCAGACATGGACGGTCTGGACGTGCTCCGGAATGTCCGGCAGCGCGATCCAGACGTACCGGTGGTCTTTGTCACTGGCACCCCCAGCCTGGACACAGCGATCAAGGCTGTCGATCAGCATGCCTTTCGCTATCTCCTCAAGCCCGTCGCTCCGAAGCTCTTGCTGGAGACGGTTCGGGATGCCAGCCAGATTGCCAAGTTTGCTCGGCTGCAGCGTCAGGCGCTCGAGTGTGCATGGCAGGAGAACGAGACGAACCCCATTGATCTGAGCCATGCCTTTGACTTTGCCATGGACACCCTCTGGATCGCCTTTCAGCCCATCATCTCCTGGAATGGGCAGAAGGTGGTTGCCTACGAGGCCCTTGTCCGCAACGACGAGTCAATACTCGCCCGCCCGCCAGAGCTGATTACCGCTGCTGGACGCCTGGGACGCCTCCCGGAGCTGAGCCGCCGCATCCGCGCGCAGGTCGCAGACATGGTCGCAGTGCTTCCCAAAGACGTCCAGATCTTCATCAACCTCCTGCCCACAGATCTCAACGACGATGAGCTGCTCTCGCTGTCCGCACCGCTCTCCCAGATCGCCGATCGGGTCGTGCTGGAGATCACTGAGAGCGAGCCTCTGACGGTCGTCCGCAACCTCCAGGTGCGCCTCAATCGGCTGCGCATGCTCGGCTACCGGATCGCGGTGGATGACCTCGGCGAGGGGCACGCTGGCCTCAATGCCTTCGTCCAGCTCCAGCCCGACATCGTCAAGCTCGATCGGTGCCTCATTCGAGAGATCGATCAGAACAACACCCGCCGTGAGGTGGTCGGTGCGATGATCGAGCTGTGCAGCAACATGAACATCCAGCTCGTCGCTGAGGGCATCGAGACCCCCCAGGAGCGGGACGTGCTGGTTGCTCTCGGGGCGGACTGGCTCCAGGGATACCTGTTTGCCCGACCTGCCAAGGGCTTCCCGATTCCCTGCTTTACATAGGCGCAGCGGCGAGATCTGGGCGGCAAGACCACTGGAGCGGTGAGCGGACCCAAGAGGCTGCCCGTGTGTATGGGCATGCTGTTCGTAGCGTGCACGGCGCTCTGGGGCGCAACGCTGGGTTCAGGACGTCGCCATAATCCAGGCCATCATCATCATTAGGGCAAAGCCTGCCCCCCAGATGGTTCGGATGATGAGGTTGTTTCTTGCGATGCGTTGATCAACCTGTCGGGCCAGGGCGAGCGTTGGCGGGCTGCTGTGGATGCCCAGCGCGATCGGGACTGCAGCAGACAGGCCATGATCGACCGTGGCGAAGACCATCTCGCGCAGCGCATCCTCATCAGCCCCCCGTCGCAGCCACAGCCCACTGGCGAACAAGGTGAGCTGGAGTCTCCCGCTGCGATCCCGCTCCAGCGCAGCCGATGACGGCATGCCGGGGACCTCCGCCAGGATCACATCGAGCTTCAGCCGCCGCAGCCGCCAGGAGGGCTTCCGCTCCGGCAGCGCCTCGGCCGCAGCCTGGAGATCCTGGGCCTGCATTAGCGCCCAGGCCAGTGCCGTGCCGTGCCCATACTCACCGACAAGTCGTGGCATCAGCTCGCCCATCACCACCCGCCGTCGAAATTCGATCATCCAGTCGACGGTGTCGAGCCAGTCATCGTCCATCTCCTGGCTGGGGCCGACCGACGTCTCGCCGGAGCGAAGGGCCTCGTAGGCATCGCGGATCTGGTGAAACTTCGCGCTGGCTTCAGGGTTGTCTGGGTTGAGGTCGGGGTGGTGGAGGCGGGCGAGTCGCTTCCATGCCTTCTTGACCTCCACCTCAGAGGCGCCAGGCTCCAGCTCCAGCAGGGCGTAAGGATCCATCCTCCCTGTGTAGCGTGTTGGAAGCTCAGGGGGCATCCTGTCGTCCGGAAGGCCTCTGAGGCGCCCCGGGGTCATCGTGGCCTGAGCGCTCCCCTTGAGCGGCGAGCAAGCGTGCATGACCGAGCCTTGACTCCACCCAGACCATGGCCCCGTCTCCAGCGGGAAATTGTTGCTCCTGCTTGCCGATGGAGGTGTAGACCTGGGGGCTCACGGGAGAGGCTGCAGGGAGAGTGACGGTGACGCTCCCCATGTCGGCGCGGGCGGTGATGGCTCCGCTGGGTGGGGTGTCGTAGGTGAGCTGGATGTGGCCGACCTGGATGTGGACGTCGAGCGGTGCGTGCAGATGGCTGAGGTCTACCCGTCCCTGAGCGACTCGGATGATGCCTTCAGACATCACTCCGTGGACCTGTCCAGTGCCCACATGGAGCTCCTGGTGGCCGGGTGTGGCGGCTGTGGTGATGTCACCGGCGGCGAGGTGGACCTGCAGGACGCTGTCTCCGGCGAGCACGAGCGTCACCGGGCTGTGGCATGCGAGACCTGCGAGACCGCTGTCGTGAACGATCCGGGCGCTGACCGCGTCGTGATCTCCGGTGAGCATCAGCGCGCATCCCGGCCACCAGGTGTGGGTCAAGACGGTCAGCGTGGTGCGGAGCGCAGCATCATCGTAGCGAATCACCAGCTCAGAGCGTGGGATGTCGAGGTGGATGGTGTCCACGGACGCGGGGAGGGTGCGGACGATCGGATCGGCGCACGCGGCAGTGATGAGGGTGAGGAGCTGCATGTGTCCTACAGACAACTCAGCAGGCAAGGAGCGCTACCGCGAACTGACGGAAGGAGGCCTATCCGCTCGAGCGTGCGGCTCGTTGCGGGTACATCACCGGCCTCAGAGCGTGCCGGCACACCAACGCCTGAGACGGCTGCGGCGGGGCCTTGGGCCATGCCACAGAATTAGGAAGACCCCGTCGGTGGGGATCCGACGAGGTCAGCTTCTTGATGTGGTCGGGGAGACAGGATTCGAACCTGCGACCCCCTGTCCCCCAGACAGGTGCGCTACCAGGCTGCGCTACTCCCCGACAGTTGATGAAGCTCCCCGCATGTAATCAAGCCACCCCAGCGGGGCAAGTCAGGATCGTCTTGTGTTTGTGATGCGCTGCCGGAAAGCCTCGAGATCATTGCGGAGCTTCTCGACACGAATGAGCGCTTCCTTGATGCGAGCGCTGTCGACAGCGCCGCCAGCACCTCCGCCGCTGCTGAGAACCTTGCGAGCACCGGCAATGGTGTAGCCCTCGTCGTGGAGGAGGTGCTTGATGCGGTGGAACTCTGCGAGGTCCTGCTTTCGGTAGAGCCGCTGTCCGGAGGACGAGCGGTGGGGCTTCATCTTGAACTCGCTCTCCCAGTAGCGCAGAACGTGCGCGTCTACGCCCACATTCTGAGCGACCTCACCAATCCGAAAGTACAGCTTGTCCGGTACGTCTTCGGGAGTGCTCTTACCAGCCAATGCCGCCTCCTAGGGGGGATTCCTTCACAGCATACCGCGAGACCGTGTCCTCAGCGGTTGTTCATGGCGTCGCGCAGACGCTGAGAAGGCTTGAAGGTCATGACCCGACGACGGGTGATGATCAGCGGCTCGCCGGTCTGTGGGTTGCGACCACGGCGCGCGGACTTGTCTCGCACGACGAAGTTGCCGAAGTTGGAGATCTTGACCTTCTCCCCCTCCAGCAGCGCCTCCTGCATTAGACCGAGAACACTGTCGACCAGCTCTCCAGCCTCTTTGCGGGTCACACCGACCCGCTCGTGGATGCGCTCAGACAGAACTGCCTTCGTAAGGGTGTCGTTCATTGCCCCTCTCATCGCTCAAGTCAGCTCATGTGCCGACCGAGCCGATTACTCGCCGGTGTCGCTGGTGGTGCTGTCGTCTTCCCAGACATAGATGCTGAAGGTGTCTTCACGAGACTCTCCTTCATCTCCCACAGAGCTCAGCTCACGCAGGTACAGACCTTCGTCGGCACTGTCGGCCTCAAGGTCGTATTCATCCTCGCCGCGATCACCAGAGTCGGTGCGCACGCTGACCCGGGAGACTTCGTTCTCCCAGTCATCAAAGACCTCGACGGTCAGCGTGTGGATGGTGCCGATGGGTCCGCCGCCGGGATCGACGCTCGCGGAACCAATCTCGACGGTGCCTGTGGTGCTGTACAGAGAGACTGAGACCGCCTCCAGGAGCTCCTCGGTTCCGACCTGAATGGTAAGCTGGTCGGATTCCGAGTTGAACCGGGTGTAGGCGTTCTCTTCACCTTCTGTACAAGCCAGCAGCACCGCGATGAGCATTAGGCTGCGGCCTCGCGCGCAGCCTTCGCCTTGGCGACAAAGCTTGCGAAGGTGGCCTCGTCATGGATGGCGATCTCGGAGAGCATCTTCCGGTTGATCTCGATGCCAGCCAGGGAGAGCCCGTGCATGAACGTGCTGTAGGACATGCCGTTGAGCTTGCTGGCGGCAGAGATGCGGCTGATCCAGAGCGCACGGAACTGCCGCTTGCGCTGCTTGCGACCGATGTAGGAGTTGGTGCGCGCCTTGGTGACGGCCTCCATGGCCTGACGACGCTGGTTGCCGCGTCCCTGGAAGAAGCCCTTAGAGCGGGCCTTGAGCTTCTGAGTGCTCTTCTTGCGAATCTGTGCGCGCTTGATGCGTGCCATTGGTGACTCCTTTAATTTTTCGACCGCTTCCCTGCCCGTTGGCGGTGGCGGTGAGTCTGAGATCGCTCCGTGATGGAGGGACCTCGGTTGGTGAGGTGTGAACCCTCAGCAGGTCTATCTCTTCCCGAGAAGGGAGAGAACGTGACGGGCGTCCTGCGGCTTGAGGGTCGAACTCTTGCGGAGGTTGCGACGAAGCTTGGCGTTCTTCTTGGTGAGGATGTGCCGCATCTTCGCGCGCTTGAACTTGACCTTGCCGGTGCCGGTCAGGCTGAAACGCTTCTTGGCTCCGCTGTGGGTCTTCATCTTGGGCATGGAACTCTCGGCGCTTGGGTGTTCATCTCGAGGAGGAGACGAAAGCAAGCCCGGTAAGAAGCTTACCGGGCTTGCAGATCATTGTTCTGATTGGGATGCCCGGACTTGAACCGGGGACCCCCGCCGTGTCAGGACGGTGCTCTAGCCAACTGAGCTACATCCCAATGACCGTTGACGGTTTAATCAGTGACCGAGGGGAGCGTCAAGCGGATTTCTTCTCCTGATTGGCGATGGCAGTCGCGAGGGCGGCTCCGAGGCTGCTCGCTGCCTCTTCGACAGGAGGCGCAGTACCCTGGAGACGAGCGAAACTGGTCACACCTCCGTCGGTAATCCCGCACGGTGTAATCAGTGAAAAACCCGACATGTCTGGAGAGATATTCAGGGCAATGCCATGCATGGAGACGCCACGCCGAAAGTGCATGCCCACAGCGCAGATCTTCTGCGGGATCTCCCCCGCCACCCAGACGCCGGGGTATCCCGGTCTGCGCTGCGCCTGGATGCCCCGCTCCGTCAGCCAGCTGATCACGCCCTGCTCGACCGCGCAGACCAGTCCCTTTACGCCGATGCGGCGCGTGGCAGCGTCGACCATGACATAGGCGATGAGCTGTCCGGGGCCGTGCCAGGTCGCCAGCCCACCCCGCTCGACGGCATGGAAGTCGACGCCGAGGGCGGCGAGGGTCTCTGCGGAGGGGGTTCCAGGAGCTGGACGTCGGCCGACGGTGATCACAGGCTCGTGCTCAAGGAGCCAGATGGTCTCCTCTGCCGCTCCAGCGAGGATGGCATCTCGGTGCCGGCGCTGGGCTGCCAGGGCCTCTCCGTACCGGACCCGTCCTCGCCACTGGTGGCGGATCACGTGGTCTCTTCCGCTGCGTCTTCTGACGCCACCTCCGCAGCGCCCTTGAAGACCACGCTGTCGAAGTAGTCCTGGAGATACTCGGTGCCGAGCACAGAGAGCACTGCGGTGATCGGGATCGCCAGCAGCATCCCCCAGATCCCCAGCAGAGATCCCCCGACGATGAGGGCGATCATCACCACGAGCGGGTGGAGGCCGACCTTGTCGCCGACGATGCGGGGGGTCAGCAGGTAGCCCTCGATTCCCTGGACAATGCCAAACACCAGCAAGACCGCGAGCACCTTGCTCGAGAAGCCGAATTTCATCAGCGCCAGCAGCACGCCGAGCACGATGCCGACGGCAGTACCGAGGTAGGGCACGATGAACAGCAGCCCGCTGAGCACGCCGACCGGGATCGCAAGATCGATACCAACCAGCAGCAGCCCGGTGCTGTAGAGCACCGCGAGGGCCAAGCAGACTGTGATCTGACCGCGAACGAATGCGCCCAGCCGGCCGTCGACCTCCACGGCGACCCGAGAGACCCGGCTGCGGTACTGCATCGGGATGAGCTTGGCGATGGCATCGACCATCCGGTCCCAGTCCCGCAGCAGGTAATAGATGAAGATCGGCATCAGGGTGAGGTTGACGATCGCGCCGAGCAGGCCGATGCCCTGTGTGAGGAGCCCCTGCGTGAGGGTGGTCGCCCAGGCCTGTAGCTTCGGGGCGTTGTCTGAGATGAGGCCGGGGAGGGTGCTCTGAAGATCGGAGAGGTCCAGGGGGATCTGGTAGCCGGTCTTGTCAGAGATCCAGCTCAGCGCCGGGGCGAGCTGCTCGGGGAGGTTGTGGATAAACGGGGCGAGATCCTCGACAAACTGCTCACCTTGGACGACGAACGATGGCACCAGCAGCAGCAGGGTGAGAATGGAGAGGGTGAACAGGCTGAGAAACAGCACCCCGATGCTTCCCTCGCGGGACAGTCCACGTGCCTCCATCCAGTCGATCAGCGGATCGAGGACGTAGGCAAGCCCGGCGCTTCCAGCGAGCACCGCGAACACCGGACGGAGCACCCACAGCAGCGCAATGCCGATGAGGGTAAACCCGGCTCCCCATAGGACCTTGCCCCACAGCGGCGCCGCGCGGATGCCGGGGTCGTTTCGTCGAACCATCCTCCTGCGGCGGCGCTGGCCGGCGGAGGAGCTGTGAGATCTGCGACGCATCATCGGTCCACCACCACGACCACTCGACCCGCAGCGACCAGGGCGGGGATCTGGTCCTGAGCGGTGAGGCGTGCGGCGCTCGCGCTATCGAGGATCATCACCCCGTCTTGTACCTCGGCAACGGCGGCGAAGATGGGGGCGTCACCGGCCCGGGAGGCGGTCCGTGGATCGGCGGGGTCGCTGACATAGATGACGGGAGTTCGCATCCGAGCTGTGTTCTCAGAGAGGGCGGAGACATGCACGATCCGCTGACCGGTCGCGGTGGTCAGCTCTGGAGAGAGGGTGAGCGTGAGCCGGTGTCCGCGTGCATCAACGAGCAGACCGGTGGCCTCACCCGTGATGGGGAGGTCTTCAGCGCCAGCCTGCTCGACGAGGGCTGGAGCCAGCCAGATCCGCAGATCCAGTGAGCCATCCAGCGCAACACCACCGCGGTGGTAGTAGCGGGCTTCCTCGACTCCCCATCTCCGGAGTCCGTCAGAGAGGCGAGCGGCGAGTGCGTCTGAGCCGGACATCAGCGAGCCGGCGGTCAGCCCCGGAGTGACCTCGATGTCTGCGGCGATCTTGTCGATGATCGAGGTGAGTCGGTCGTGGGCATCTTGCTCTTGCAGGCGGCGGTCTTGCCACGCCCCGGTGGTGTGCTGGCTGGTGATGGTGACCTCCAGCTCAAGCGCGCTCCAGTCAATATGGCCCCCGCTGACCTCTTCGAGAACGGGATCGAAAGCAAGGGCTAAACTGCACAACAAAAACAGCACGGCGTCTTACCTCAGCTGGGGGACATCAGAGCGACGGAACAGCGACTCGAGACCCTGCATCAGGATCTCATCAGGGATGACCTTTAGTGTGTCGGGCAGCTTGATGGTCGCCTGTCCCTTGCCCGGGTAGCGCAGGTGGATGTGCACCGGACACCTGCCCTGGCTGCCCTGGAGGAGCGTCTTGAGCTCGGTGATTCGCTCGCTGGACAGCTCATCGGCATCCAGCAGCAGGTCGACCTGTCGGGTCCGGCGCTCTCTCACCTCGGCGAGCAGCTCTGCGTTCTCTGCGAGGATCTTGACTCCGTCGGCCTTCTTCTCCAGCTTCCCGTGCGCCAGGATGGGCTGGCCGGACGTGAGCACGCGCGCGGAGCGGGTGTAGGGATCGGAGAAGAACACGCACTCCACTGCGCCGGTGGCGTCCTCGATGGTCGCGAACGCCATCTTGGAGCCGCGCTTGGTCTTGATGACCCGGAACGCGCTGACCATGCCGGCGACAGTGACGTTTCGGTCCGCGCCCTCGTTCTCGAGGCTCAGCACCGGGCAGGTGGTGACCGTGGGGACGATGTCCTGGAATGCCTCCAGAGGGTGACCGGTGATGAACAGCCCGAGTGCGTCTCGCTCGTGAGACAGCTTCTGGGCGGTGGGCCACTCGCCGACGTCGGGGAGGGTGAGCGTGGGCGGCGCGACCGCAGCGGGCATGAGACCGAACAGGCTGGTCTGACCGGCGGTGCGGTCGTCTTGGATCTTCTGCGCGGTGGTGATCGCGCCGGGCAGGCCCTTGAGCATCTGCCGGCGGTTGTTGTCCGTCCAGTCAAACGCCCCGCACTTGATGAGGTTCTCCAGGACCTTCTTGTTGACCCGCTTCAGGTCCAGCCGCTCCAGGCAGTCCATAAAGTCCTTGAACTCGTCGCCGTCTGCCTCTCGTGCCTCGATGATGGCCGCGACCGCACCGTCTCCGACGCCCTTGACCCCAGACAGCCCGAACCGGATGATCCGGCGGTCGTTCTTCGGGACGTTGAATGCCTTGTAGCTCTCGTTGACGTTGGGGGGAAGCACCTTGATGCCGGCGCGCTTGCAGTCGCCGATGTAGGCGAGGACCTTGTCGGTGTTGTTGGACTCGATGCTCATCAGCGCGCCCATGTACTCCGCGCGGTGGTGCGCCTTGAGCCAGGCCGTCTGGTAGCTGACGACCCCGTATGCCGCGGAGTGAGCCCGGTTGAATCCGTAGCCGGCGAAGTAGGCGAGGAGGTCGAAGACGTCTCCAGCGAGCCCCTTGTCGTAGCCCTTCTTGACCGCACCATCGACGAAGATGATCTTCTGCTCGACCATGACCTCGACCTTCTTCTTGCCCATCGCCCGGCGCAGGAGGTCAGCACCGCCCAGTGAGTAGCCGCCCATGACCTGGGCGGTCTGCATGACCTGCTCCTGGTAGACGATGGAGCCGTAGGTGTTCTTGAGGATCGGCTCCAGGTCAGGGTGGGGGTACTCGATCTTCTTCCGGCCATGCTTACAGTCGATGAAGTTGTCGACCATGCCGCTGGAGAGCGGGCCAGGGCGGTACAGCGCCAGGAGCGCGATGAGGTCGTCGATGTTGTTTGGAAGAAGCCGGGTGAGCAGCTCGCGCATGCCCGATGACTCGACCTGGAAGACGCCCAGCGAGTCGCCCTTCTGAAGCAGCTTGTAGGTGGCCTCGTCCTCGACATCGACCTTGCCCATGTCGATGAGCTCGCCGGTGTTGCGGTGGATCATGATCACCGCATCTCGGATCTGATCGAGGGTCTTGAGCCCGAGAAAGTCGAACTTGATCAGCCCGATGCTCTCGGCGGACTTCATGTCGTACTGCACGACCGGTCCGCCCTCTGGACCATCTCGGTAGAGCGGGGCGTGCTCGACGAGGGGGCGGTCTGCGATGACGACACCGGCAGCGTGGACGCCGGTCTGCCGGGTCATGCCCTCGACCCGCAGCGCCAGCTTGCTGACCCGGCCCACCAGCGGATCGCCGTCGGCAAGGGCGGCGAATTTCTCTTCGAGCAGGGCATCCTTGAGCTTGATGCCGAGGACCGGCGGGACCTGCTTGGCGATGTGGTCTGCGGACTGAAACTCGACCCCGAGCACGCGCGCGACGTCCTTGAGCGCAGCCTTGGCCTGGAGCTTTCCGTACGTGATGATCTGGCTGACCAGCTCTCTGCCGTACTTCACCCGGACGTGCTCGATCGCCTCTTCCCGGCGGTCCTGGCAGAAGTCGATGTCGATGTCCGGCATGCTCACCCGCTCGGGGTTGAGGAACCGCTCGAAGATGAGGCCGTAGCGAATGGGATCGATGTCGGTGATGCGCATCACCCAGGCGACCAGGCTTCCGGCTGCGGAGCCTCGCCCCGGCCCGATGGGGATGCCGTTGTCCTTGGACCAGTTGATGAACTCCGCCACGATCAGCATGTAGGCGGGGAAGCCCATCTGCAGGATGACGCCCATCTCGTAGTCCAGCAGCTTCCAGTACTCCTCGTGCAGCGCCTCATCGAGATCGGGCAGCTTCCGGCGGAGACCCTCGGCGCAGTACCACTCAAAGTAGCCCGCCATGCTGCCGGCCCCGTCGGGATGCGGAGGCACGAAGCCGTCCTTGTCTGGGTCTGGCATCTGGAAGTTGGCTGGCGGAGGATAGGCCTTGTAGAAGTACTCCCAGTTCGCCGCAGTGTCCGCTCGGGGCTTCTTGGCATCGGCAGGGAGGTCTGGCGGCGGCTCGGGATCTTTGTCTGGAGGGTTTGTCGCAGGGAAGAAGTAAGGCGGCGCCATCTTGTACTGGAAGTGACACCGCTCAGCGATCTCGACGGTGATGTCCAGGGCGGGGCCGTCGTCGGGAAAGATCTCCCGCATCTCTGCTTCAGACTTGAAGTACTGCTGGTCGCTGGGAAGCATTGCCCGGTTCGGATCGTCGACCAGGGTGCCTCGGCTGATGCAGTTGAGCAGGTCGAGCGTGACGGCGTCGGTGTTCTTGATGTAGCGACAGTCGTTGGTGACCACCGTACGAAGACCGAGCTCTCCAGCGAGCTTGCGGGAGAGGATGTTGGCGTCGAGCTGCCGGGGGATGCCGTAGTCTTGCATCTCGACGTACAGGTTCTCCTGTCCGATGATCTCGACGAGGCGGGTCAGCTCGGCTCGGGCGGTCTGCTCGCGCTCGTCCTCTCGGCCCAGCATGCTGCGGCCGATGGGGCCGTTGAGTCCGCTGGTCATCACGATGAGCCCCTCGCGGTGCTTCTTGAGCAGCGCGAGATCGATGCGGGGCCGGTAGTGCATTCCGTCGAAGATGGCGGTGGTGATGAGCTGGCAGAGGTTCTTGTAGCCGGTGCGGTCCTCGATGAGGAAGACCAGGGAGAAGCCGCCGTCTGGCTTGCTGGGATCAATGGTCTCCAGGCCATCGGGCCACAGCCAGATCTCGGAGCCATACACCGCATGAACCGGGCTCTTCTTGGCCGACTTGTACAGCTCAACCCCGCAGTAGAGGTTGCAGGTGTCGGTCACCGACACCGCCGGCATCTCGAACTTCTCTGCCTGTCCAATGAGCTGCTTGGGAGACATCGCACCGTCGAGGAGGCTGTACTGGGTGCGGTTGTGGAGGTGGACGAAGGCCATTTCGGGACGAACCGGGGAGCTGGGGTGCAGGAGAGGGGAGCGCTGGCTGTTAGGCTATCCCATGCGAACAGAGCACCGACCGGGGATTCTCTGGGAGTCCACTCGCTGCCTCACGGTGGCCAAGCCTGCGGGGATGCCGGTCTTTCCACCCCATGCGGATCCGACGGGCGATTGCGTGCTGGCGCGGCTGCTCGCGGCGCGACCGGAGCAGGACGGTGACTGGCCGACCGGGTTTGCCGGGGGCATTGCGCATCGGCTCGACATCCCCACCTCCGGCCTCCTCCTGGTTGCCAAGACCCCAGCGGATCTGATCTGGCTGCGCGGGCTGTTCGCTGAGAAGCGCCTGGTGAAGACCTACCATTTCCTCACCGTCAAGAATCCCTCCTGGTCGAGCCACACCATCACCGCCCAGATCGCCCACGATCGAAGCCGAAAGAAGCGCATGGTCGTTCGGCGGGGACAGCAGACCCCTCACCGGGGAAAGTGGCTGGATGCAGAGACCACCTTCACTCGGCTCAGCCGGATCGGACGACTCTGGCGCTGGTCGGCGGTGATGCGCTCCGGTGTGATGCACCAGATCCGCGCCCACGCCGGGTTTGCTGGGCTCGCTCTGGCTGGAGACCGCCTGTACGGCGGCGGTGCTGTGCCGCCGGACTTCCCGGTGTCCTTTGCCCTTCACCACATTGGCCTGACTGGTCCTGGGCTGGCGCCGCCGAAGTGCCGGGCGCCAAGTTGGTGGAGCACCGCAGGAAGCGGCGTGTAGGATCGCGGCATGATCACCCTCCTTCTCCTCGCCTGCGGCGACACGGTCTCTCCCCCCAGCGCCACTCGCCTCGACACCGCCGACACTGCTCCGGTCGACACCCGAGACTGCGGCTCGGCTGCTGGAGGCCTCCCTGACGGACTCACCGAGCTGTCCTGGGACGACGGCGTCGGGGGAGCCACGATCATCGATCAGGGCTGGTCGGTCTATGACATCGCCCTGGACGCGACCGTCCTGAACGAGTCGGTGCGGTTCGAGCTCGAGCACCCCGCCATCATCCACGGCTTCGCGGTTCAGTACGGTCAGCTCCCGGCCACCGAGTCTGTCGTCGCCGGGCTGTTTGATGACTTCGGCTACAACGGCTTCGACTTCTGGGCTGCGAGCCCGCTGTGGCAGGGGGACCACTGTGTCGAGGACATCGCGGCCGGGGAGTGGGTGGAGTTTGTGCTCGATGAGCCGGTCGCTGTCGATCATCCCGGCCTGGTCTATGTGGTCAACCAGCGCACCGACACAGACTCTGCGGCCCTCCAGTTCGACCTCTCCTACAACGGCGATGGAACCTGTCCGGACTTCGATGAGTGTCACTCTGCGCTAAACCTGCCGGAGCTGACCGGCAATTCGTATGGCGGGTACTACAACGGTGTCTCGCTCGGCTTTGGCTATGACTACATGGTCCGCCTCTACGTTGCGTACACCGACGACGTGCAGCCCGCTGAGACGGTCTTTCAGCGACTCGACGACATCGCGCCCTCCAGCCGTCAGGCCTGGGGTGACTTCGACGGCGACGGGTACGAGGACCTGTTCACCAACGGACCCGTCCTGTACCGCAACGGCGGCGACGGAACCTTCACCGACGTCACCGATGAGGCTGGCATCACCGCGATGGGCCTGACAGCGAGCGGTGGCGTGTGGGGGGACTATGACAACGACGGTCACCTCGACCTGCTGGTGTTTGCCGAGAGCGGCAGCGCTGGAGAGAGCCTGCTTCACAGCCTGGGAGACGGAACCTTTGAGGAGGTCACTGCTGTCGCCGGGCTGAGCGACGTCCAGGAAGACAACGACTGCGACGGCGCGGGCTACACCACCTCGCCGACTGCTGGAGCGGCATGGGTGGACCTCAACGCCGACGGCTTCCTCGACCTCTACCTCAGCAACTTCCTCTGCTGGTCTGACTACACCGCCTTCCGCGACACCGTGTTCCTCAGCAACGGCGACGGCACGTTCACCGCGCGCGCTGCTGAGGATGGTTTCTCCGCGACGGCCTATGCCGGACGCGGGGCCAGCCCCATCGATCACGATCGCGACGGCGACGTGGATCTGCTGGTGAACAACTACGTCCTGCACCGCAACCTGTTCTACGACAACCTCGGCGACGGGCTGGTCGCGGAGTCTGGCAGCGACAAGGGACTCGCCGGCCAGGGGGTCAGCGTCGGGGTGCAGGTCTACTTCGGTCACACCATCGGCACCGCCTGGGGAGACCTCGACGGCGACGGAGACTTTGACGTGGTGCAGGCCAACCTCGCCCACCCACGGTTCTACGACTTCTCCGACAAGACCCAGGTGCTCCTCAACGACGGCACCGGCAGCTTCTCCGACATCCAGGGCGACTGGGCCTCTCCTGAGGGGGCTGCTGGTCTGCGCTATCAGGAGACCCACTCTGTCCCTACGCTCGGTGACTTCGACGCCGACGGGCACCTCGACCTCGTCATCTCAGCGGTCTACGATGGCCGCCCGACCGACTTCTACTGGGGGCTGGGAGACGGAACCTTCTCACTGGATGCCTACCATGCTGGGATCACTCGCGACAATGGCTGGGGAATGGCTGCTGCTGACCTGGACAATGACGGTGATCTGGATCTCGCGGCTACCGGCGAGGTCTACGAGAACACCATGACCGGGGGCCACTGGCTTCAGCTCGCTGTGGTCGGAGACGATGGCAGCAACCGCGCGGGCATCGGCGCCACCATCGAGGTCACTGCTGGCGCGCGCACCTGGCTGCGTCACATCGGAGGCGGGACCGGGCAGGGCTGCCAGGACAGCCTCATTGCCCACGTCGGGCTCGGAGCCGTCTCTGAGGTCGACACAATCTCTGTGGTTTACCCCGGCGGGCGCACGGTGACCCACGACGGACCGCACGATGCTGATCAGCGGCTGTGGCTCTACGAGTCCGGCAGCACCGCGTCGGGATGGAGCGTGGGTCGCTGAGCGCGCTACTGGACCGTGTCCATGACGTCCTGTAGCGAGATGGTCTGGGCGAAGGTTCGCTCTTGCTTGAAGAACAACCACCGCCCGCTCACCTCTCCGGCGATGGACAGCTCTGCGTTGCTGCTGCTCATGATCGCCATCAGCCCGGCAGTCGCCATGACCTGGGTCGGGATCTCAACCCGCACGGCTGTGTTGCGCTTGAGGCGGTGGGTGTCCTCGAGCGTGCCCTCGCCGATCTTCTGCCCGTCGATCAGCACATCGAACCGCAGACCGGTGAGGATCATCGGCGGAGCTTTCTTGCGGGTCAGCTCCGTGACCACCGTGAAGCCGGCGGCGCCGAGCCCGATCCGGACGTCCTCGATACCGACCACCTCAGCGGTGACCTTCTCGCCCATGGGCTCTGCATCTGCGACGGCGGGCAGCGCCAGGGCTGCTGCGAGGAGGAGGGTCTTGTTCATGGTGTGGCCTCAGTGATGAAAAGCATCCGCGTCAACGAGTCATTCCCTATGCGGTAGCCTCAGACCATGCGCCGATGGATTCCGCACATCATCTCAGTCGTGCTGCTGGCGGTGGCCGGGATCTACTTCTGGGGAACCGCCGTGTCGACCGCCTGGGCCCGACTCGCCGCTCTTCAGACGATCGAGCCGTACGCCTTCGCCGTTCACGAGCAGCTGTTGTTCAACTTCTCCAGCGAGAATGGCTTCTTTCAGACCATCCACAAGGGCTACGACGATGCCTGGACCTGGTCTGGACACCGGGCGCTCAGCCTTCCGGTGACCGGGCTGCTCTACGGCCTCGCCCCGCAGCCGCTCTGGCTGGCCCAGATCATGCTGACCGGGGTGCTGCTCGGAGCCATCCCGGCTGCGCTGCTCGGGATGCGCTCGACGGACTCCGGACTCGGCCTGGCCTGGGGCGGGCTGCTGTACCTCGGCGCGCCGGTGACCATGGTCATGGCGACCCAGGACTACCAGGATCTGGTCTATGCCCTTCCGTTCTTGGTGTTCGCCATCTGGGCGATCTCATCGGGCAAGTGGTGGCTGACCATCATGGGTGCCCTGGTGGCGATCATGCCTCGCGAGGAGTGTGTGCCGATGGCCATCGCCATCGCTGCGCTGTGTCCGCCATGGGATGAGGCGGTGAGGCGGCCAAGGTGGAAGCTGTGGGGCTTCAACATCGCGGTGACCCTCCTCGTGGCAGCGGCGTTCACCGGCTGGGTCGAGCATGCCTACCCGCTGGCAGAGTCTGGCCACGACATGCCCCTGGCGAGCGCTGTGAAGGGCGTCACTGGAGAGACCGGCAGCGGAGCGATCTTCCTGGAGGGCTGGCTGTATCTGGAGCGGTTCTATGCCCTGATGCTCGTCCCGCTCGGCGTCCTCATCCTCGCGGCACCCAACACCGCGCTGCCTGGGGTTGGCCTCATCTTGCTGCACATGACCATCCCTGAAGGCCACGGGGTGGATCGCTCATGGAGCGGACACTGCCATCACATGGCCCCGGCTGCGGCGTTCCTGATCGCCGCGATGATCCAGGGCGGCGGCCGCCTGCTGCGTCTAATCGCCGGTCAGACTCGGCCCCGACAGGTCGCAGCGGTGCTCGTGGCGCTCGGGCTGCTCGGGGCCGGCGGGAAGACGTGGCAGGGCTGGTCGGCCACCTACAACCTCGTCACGGGCTTCTCCGCGAAGCCCCCTGTCTGGGAGCATCCGGTGTGGTCTCTGGTCCGTCAGCTTCCCGACGATGCGGTGCCCATCGGCTCCAAGGACACCTCCATCGCCATCTCCAACCGCGCCCGCTCCTACACCTACGACGAGAGCCTCGCTCAGAAGGCTTCCCGCTATGGGCTCGCCGCCGGCACCCACCTCATCGCTGACTCCCGAAAGTCCGACCTCATCGCCTGGGGGATGGCGATGGAGGGTGCGGAGGTGATCGCGGAGTCTGCGCCGTTTGTGCTCATCTCCTGGACGCCCGGCGCGCGCGATGTGTATGCCGGCCAGCGAATCCGAATCCCACGGGGACAGCCCTGGACCGGAGGCTATCGGAAAGCCCATGACATCCCCGGCGTTGCACCCCATGAACAGCGCATCCCTGTGCAGCAGGGAGGCTTCCCGGTCATCCGACTCCGGTAGAAGTTGGCGCAGTCGCCTCTGGTCGGCTAGCCTGTGCGACCTGCCCCTCCAGACTGCGCGATGGCCATGAAATTTCTGACCCTGCTCCTCCTCTCCGCCTGCGATCCGAGCGTCCAGAGCTACTCCGAAGAAGGAACGATCTACCAGGGCGATACGCCTGAAGACCGCTTCGACAACGCCCTCAGCGGGGTCAGCTCGGAGAAGATCAGCTTCGAAGCCAGCGAGCTGCTGGAGAATATCCTCGGCGAGGCCTCGGACAGCCTCGCCTCCGATGCTCCAGAGAAGGTCAAGGGCGTCGACACGAAGTACCCGGTCGCGAATCTGCTGGAGGATGAGGTCATCCGGGCCGCGCTGAACGGCTCCGACGAAGCCGCTGCGGCGAAGCTCGTCCGGGATGCGGGCATGAGGATCATCATCCTTCACTCCAAGGTGGCCTCCAGCCTCGACCGGAACAACCAGGTCATCAACCGGCTGTACCGCCACGATCACCTGGAGTACTTCCAGCTCCTCCGGGTCAGCGACGGGCTGCTCTACTACACCGTGCGCCCCAGCCCAGCCGTCTTCCCCCCGCAGCTGGCCTACGCTGCGATCGAGTACCTCAAGCTCAAGATGGCTGGCGAGGCGGTCACGCCCTTTCCCGATGTTCAGTCGCCTGAAGGCGCCTGGACCTTCGCAGCGGTGCTCCGAGACGGCGGCAAGGAGCTGTCGGTTGCCTTCGCCCGCAATCCCAAGCTCCAGGGCGTGCTCGATGAGCTGGCCGATGATCTGGAGCGGGATCATCGCCGCAACGTCGAGGGCTACGGCTTTCCGCGCCTCTCTGAGCACATCGGCGACGGCCTGACTGTCGAGCTGCACTACATCTACGAGCGCGCCTACATTGAGCCTCGGGACGACAGCTTCCTCTCGCAGTACTTCGAGATGGGCATCGACGGTGCGTTCGTCCTGCGCGAGATCGAGGAAGAGAACGGCACCCGCCTGGAGCGCGGTGCCCTTCCGGGTGCGGCGAGCTTTACCCAGTCTCACCGCACCGCAGATGCGTTCCTCCGCGCGACCGCCAAGCTCGGTCGGATGTCTGAGAAGCGTCCCTGGCGCGCCAAGGATGCGTGGCTGGAGTCTTTCCGCAGCATTCACTTCCGGCAGGAGGCCGACGGCCGACTGGTCCACCTGTATCGCGGTGTTCCCGCCCTGCCGATGGGGCAGGTCTCCCTCGCCGCCGTCAAGGACGGAATCCTGGCATCCGGTGAGTGGTACATCGCCAACCTCGCTGACAACGGGCAGGTCACCTACAAGTTCTGGCCCCACGAGAACCGCTACTCCTCGGAGTACAACTTCGTCCGCCACACCCTCTCCACCTGGAACCTCGTCCAGGCCTGGGAGCTCGACCCCCGGCCGGAGTTTCTCGCGGGCGCGAAGAAGGCCCTGGAGTACACCGACAGCCACCTCGTCAAGGAAGACATCGGACCGGCCTGTGAGAAGGTCGAGTGGTGTGATCCCGAGCGGCTCGATGTCTCGGGACAGATGGCCTTCTACTCATACAACGACAACCAGAAGCTCGGCAGCGTCGTGGTCAACCTCCTGGGCATGGTCGACCTCGCGCGCGCCACGGGCAGCGACGAGTGGGACGAGCAGATGCGGGAGATGGGCCGCTTCGTGAAGTTCATGCAGCGCGCCGACGGCAGCTTCCAGGGCTACTACGTCGACAAGGACCACTCCTACTACACCTTCGTCAACGACATCGTGCCCGGAGAGGCTGCGCTGTCGCTCATCTACCTCGCCGAGTACTTTGACGACGACTCCTGGATGAGCGGTCTTCCGGCGTACTGGACCCACTACGAGCCGTGGTTCTGGGAGCGGGAGAAGAAGAAGGACACCACCGCGCCCTGGCCGATGAACACCTACCACAACGACACCCGGCTGGAGCTGGTGCAGTTCGGTCCGTGGACGGTCATGGCAGCCAACGCCTACCACCGCCGAACCGGAGACGAGAAGGTCGCGGCGTTCGGTCTGGACATCGCCCGGTGGATGATCGACAGCTACATGTGGACGGAGGACCGTGCACCGTTCCCCGACTTTGTCGGTGGCTACTACAAGATGTCGCATGAGCTTCCTGCGATGCAGGCATTCTGCTACGCAGAGGGCACCGCCGCGGCGTACGACCTGGCCCTGCGCTACGATCCAGAGCAGTCGAAGTTCTTCGGCGACGCCACCCATCAGACGATGCGGTTCGCGCTCCAGATGCAGTACAACGCCTTCAACACCTACGCCTTCACCCGGCCCGAGCAGGTCCGCGGCGGCACCCGCTACGCGATGAACGAGACCAAGGTGCGGATCGACTACGTCTACCACGCACAGAGCTCGATGGTGCAGTGGTACTACGCTGCCCAGAAGGATCCGAACCTCTCCGAGGTGGTCCGAGATGGTCCGGCCATTCCCGGACAGCTTCGGTCCTTTGAAGACGAACTTGCCCTGGCCATCGCGCAGCGCAAGCTCGCTGCCGCTGCGGAGGACGCGGCATCTGGTGATGCGGAGTAGATGATCAACCGCCTGCCGGCTTGGACTCACCGGCGGTGGTTCCGTCAGCTCTCGGTGGTGCTGTGGTTCTCGCTGCTCTCGGTGGTGCTGACCTGGCCGATGGTGCTCGATCCGTATGCTGCCGCCCTCGGCAGCATCCACGCGGACGGGATGAAGCACCTCTGGACCCTGTGGTGGATGAACGCTGAGGTCTGGCGTGAGGGGAGCTTCCCGTTCCACACCGAGCTGATCAATGCGCCCGTCGGGATGGACCTCTACCCGATCGAGCCGCTCAACGGCCTTCTGGCGGTCGCGATGCCGTGGGTCGGGGTGGTCGGCATGGCCAACCTCCTCGTCTTCCTCAACCTCACCGCTACGGGGCTGGCGGGGATGTGGTTTGGCACCGAGGTCTCCGGGCGAAAGCTCGGCGGTCTGGTGGCTGGTACGGTGCTTCAGGGCAGCGCGGTGATGGCGTTCTTTGTCCACGTCGGGGTCGGCGAGCTCCTGCATGTCTGGTGGCTGCCGCTGGGACTGGCGGTGCTCGTTCGGGCGCGGAGCACCCTGGACTGGAGATGGTTCTTTGCCCTGGCGGGCTGCCTGATCGGCGCGATGCTGTCGTGCTTCTATCTGGGCTTCTTCCTCGCGACTGCCGTGGCGATCTGGGCGACTGCGACCCTGTGGGCCGGGCGCGACACCCCGAAGCTGCTGCTGCGCTATGCCCTCGCCGCAGGAATCGCGATCGCGGTGGTGGTCCCGGTGACGAGGGCGTTCTCCGGCAGCTATCGCTCTGGGACCGTCCCTGAGATTGGGCTGAGTCGCTACCTCACCGAGGATCACGGCCAGCCGATTACCGATCCGCCCTCCGCACGCGCTGAGCTGTCCCAGCTGGTCACTCCAGGTCGAGAGCCCACCCGTCGTGAGGACGCCGCCTATGGAGGTGGTCGCTACCTCGGCCTCCTGGCCCTTGGGCTCGCGCTGGTTGGCATCGTCCGAGATCCCAGGCGGGCGCTTCCGTGGGTGGCGGTCGGCGGAGTTGGGGTCGTGCTGTCACTGGGCAGCTTCCTCACGGTCGACGGCGAGGTCGTGCGCACGGCCTCCGGTGCTCGGATTCGGATGCCGATATTCTGGCTGAACCGGATCCTGGGCTACTACGCAGAGCCGCTGAATTTCCCGGTCCGCTACCTCGCGGTCACCACCACCGCCCTCGCAGCGCTCGCAGCGCTGAGCATCCGCAACCGCTGGCTGCTCCTCCTCGCACCGCTGGTCGTCGTTGAGGTGGGCTGGGGGCAGATGCTGGCCTGGCCCTGGGCGACGTTTGCACCGCGAGAGGCGCGGGTGCTGGAGCAGATGGACGACCAGCCCGACGGCGCGATGATCGATCTGGCGCTCGCCGTTCGCTCAGACCAGGAGAACCGCTTCTCCGCCCTGTCTACGCAGATCCGACATGGCCGACGCCTCAACGCCATCCCCCTGGAGCGCATCGAGTACTTCGCCCGAGACGGCCAGTACTTCGTCAAGGCAACCCAGCTCATCACCGACCTGACCCCGCTGTACAACAACTACGGCGGTCAGCTCTCGGCGGACTACCGTGCCGATCTGGCGGTGCTCGCAGATGCTGGCTTTCGCTACATCATCGTCTCGTACCGCAGCGGCCGAGAGTCGATGCCCGGCGATCTGGTCGGCCAGCTGACCACCCTGTGTGGCGCTCCGGTGGTCGCTGAGCGTGGACTCGGGGTCTGGATGCTTCCCGAGGTCTCCCACACCGACAGCGAGCTTGCGGAGTGGAAGGTGCAGCATGCCGAGGCGATGATGGCGATGTCTCGGATGGATCCGGGCATGGGGCCCCGGCAGTAGCTCAGCTGACCCGCTCGTGGCGATCGGCTGCAAATGCCGCAACCCGCGTGTCGTTCTTCCACGTGCTGTGGTGGATCAGCCGACGACGGACGCCGAGGTCGCACAGCGTCCAGATGGACTCAGGGATGCCCGCTTCTCGGACCCACCACAGCAGCAGCAGATCGGCCAGCTCATCGAAGATGAACGTGACGCTGCCCTCGTGGAGGAGAGAACCATCTGGCGCCACTGCACGGACACCGCTGAGGGCCGAGAGCTGGCCACCATGCAAGCCCTCGGACAGCGTACCCGCGCGGGTCGCACCGGAGAAGTCGAGGGTCACGCCGGCGACGGGCAGCTCCATGCGCGTGAGGTCGGCAATGAGCTGGTCGTGAAGGACGTAGCGCAGCGCCTCGCCGAGCTCGTCGAGCAGAGAGCGGCTCTGCTGGGCATCCGCAGGGTGTGGGCCGGGGCGCGGACGATCCCAGAACGGCTCGGTGCGCTCGTCGATGGGGTGGTGGGCGGGGTCCAGTGCCCAGGAGAGGGTCTCCTGGGGGAGAAGGCCGACGGAGACCCGGGTAGAGTCTGGGGTGACCGCCATGTCGCCGTTGGGCAGGGGGTCGTAGCGGGTGATCGCACCGCTGCCGCTGCGGTAGCTCGCGGCGAGCGCGCCGAGCTGAGTGCCGGAGAACAGCTCCGGGCCGCCGAGCTGGAGTGTCCGCCCCGGGATGAGGTCGGGCAAGACATCGAGCACGAGGCGCGCGCAGTCTCGGCGGGAGATCGGCGCATAGCGAGAGGAGGGGTGGATGGGGTGCGGCCGCCCCCCATCTGGCGGGCGGACGTGTCCGTCGATGATCTCGTCGTGGTAGCAGCTGACCCGGCAGAGGGTCCATGGGTAGTCGATGCCGGCGAGCTTGATGTATTTGTCCATGTGGAAGCCGCGTCGGTTCAGGCGACTCTTTGACCAGCGGTACCCGCCGATGACCGACAGGTGCATCACGCGCGCCACACCAAGCTCTGCAGCAGACATCACGACGTTTGCTGCGGCCCGCTTGTCGTACTCCGGCGAGCCGTGCCCGGCAGTCCGTGCATCGATGCAGGAAACCACTGCGTCTGCTCCGGTCAGCACTGCTGGGAGAGAGTCAGGATAGTCCGCGTTCGCATAGCAGATCTGGTTGACATCGACGATGCCCTCCAGGCTCGCGGCGTCGTTGTCGTCTCGAACGACGGGCCGAACGGTAAGTCCCCGACGGAGCGCTTCCTTGAGGATCTCCAGCCCTGTTCGGCCGCCTGCACCCAGGATCACAAGCATCACCTGCCTCCTCTCGGTCAGACTACCACTGCCGGTGCGTTGGGATGGCTTCAGCGGCTGGGATAGAATGGACTGTCACAGGGTGAGCTTATGTCACGCCAGCTCTCAATTGCTGTCATCAGCCTCTACGCGTTGGAGAACAACGGGGTGCGACATGTCGCGTCCTCGCTGAGAGAGGCTGGCTTTTCGGTCACTGAGATCTACTTCAAGGACTGGGTGAACAACAATTTCCCCTGGCCGGATGAGATCGAGGTCATCAACCTCATTGAGCTGCTGCGCGAACGCAAGATCGATGTGGTGGGCTTCTCGGTGCGCGCCAGCGCATTTCACCGGATGGCGAAGTACCTCACGGAGCGGGTCCGTCACGCCCTGGGGTTGCCGATCCTGTGGGGCGGCATGCACCCCACCTTCATGCCCGATCTCTGCATTCAGATCGCTGACTACATCTCGATTGGAGAGGTCGATCACGCGGTGGTCGACTTCTTCACGCGGATGGATGACGGGGAAGACGTCACCACCGCGCCGTCGTTCTGGACCCGACGCGGGCAGACGATCTACCGAAACGACCTCGCTCCGCTGGTGAACCTCGACGAGATTCCCTTTCGGGACTTCCACACTGCGCAGGACAAATTCCACGTCGAGGGGACCGCAGTCACGCAGGGCGATCCGTTCATCACCAACCCTGAGTACACCCTGCTCGCCAGCCGCGGCTGTCCCTACTGGACCTGTACCTTTTGCTCCAACACCGTCACCAAGCCGCTGTATGAGGGGCTCGGCAAGAACTTTCGACTGCGCAGCGTGGAGCACATCATCCAGGAGATGGAGTACGCCATGGCGCTGTGCACCAACATCAAGGTGGTGCGGTTCGACGACGAGGTGTTTCCGATCCGGAAGGTCTGGATCAAGGAGTTCTCCGAGAAGTGGGCGGAGCGTGTGGGGATTCCGTTCGAGGTGCTCGTCGATCCCCGGATGGTCTCCTATGAGCCCCTCAAGCAGCTCAAGGACGCTGGAATGCGGGCGATCTGTATGGGCATCCAGGCCAACGATCGGGTCAACCGCGACTTCTACCACCGACCGGTCTCTAACGCCCAGATCGTCGAGGCACAGAAGGTCTTCCGTCAGGTCGGAATCACCTCGAACCTTCAGCTCATCTGGGATGATCCATTCTCGACAGAGGAGGACAAGGACGAGCTGTTTCGGATGCTGATGTCGCTCGAGCGCCCCTTCGAGCTCTACCTGTTCGGCCTCACCATCTACCCTCGCACGCACCTCGCCCGGAAGCTGCTGCGTGAGGGCTTGATCACCGAAGCGGACATCGAGGGCGTCAACACCCATGCCTTCAAGCAGTTTCGGGTCGATCTCGGCTTCCCGAGGGCAAAGGCCGATCGGCGCTGGCTGGCGCTCATTGTGCTGATGAACAAGGGCTTCCTGCCGAAGTCCACGATCTGGAAGCTGTATGAGTCGGACTACTTCAAGGACAACCCAGACCCCCTCGTTGCGTTCGCCCAAGCGGCCAACCTGGTGAAGATGGCAGGCGTGGCGGGCGAGATGACCCTCCGCGGTGAGATGACCCCGCTGCTCATCAAGCGCTGGGTCAACCCCCGCTCCCTCGTCACGATGTGAACCGTGCGTGAGGTAGAGTAGTCACATGTCTCAGCTCCGCCGACGTGCCCGCGCCTGGAAGAACATGGCCCGCTCTGCGACGATGCGGCGCGTGGATCCAGCCTGGGTCCCGCGTCCTCATGCCGGCCACCTCATCGTCACGTTCAAGTGCAACCTCAAGTGCGCGGGCTGCGGCAGCTGGCAGGTCCGCGAACACAACGACCTCTCCAGCGATGAGTGGCTCTCCGTGTTCCGCCAGCTCCGCTCTCTCGACGTGGTCAAGATCCTCGGCGGCGAGCCGTTCGTGCGCCGGGACATCGTGGAGCTGCTTCGCGGAGTGCGGGACATCATCGATCCCTACATCCTCCAGGTGACCACCAACGGCATGCTGACGGATCGCGTCGTTGAGGCAATCCATGCCGTTGCCTGGCCTGGGCTACAGCTCCGCATCTCCGTCGATGGCTCTCAGCTGACCCACGACAACATGCGCGGAGTGGAGGGCGGCCATCGCAAGGTCACCGAGACCGTGCGCCAGGTCGCTGCCCTCAAGGAGCGGTACGGCTTCAAGTTCGGAATCAACTTTGCGGTCACCGACGACTCCATCGATGAGCTGGACGAGATGATTGCATTCGCCAGCTCGGTCGGTGCCGATCTCATCCCGGGCGTCAACGTCTCGCCGTTTCTGGTCGGCACGGTCCCGCCAGAGGAGCGCCAGCCAGAGGTCATCATGATCTCTGACAAGGAGCGTGCCCTGGAGGCCTTGTCGGATGCCCGGGTCGGAACAAAGAGCCAGCTTCCCGCCATCGACCACCTCATCTCCCGCTGGCTGACCCGCAAGACCTTCCGCAAGCAGCTCTACCAGGAGGCCCATCAGTTCCACTGCCGAGAGCTTCGCGATCTGCTGTACCTGCTGCCAGATGGCAACGTGGTGCGCTGCGGACTGGATCACCGCCCGGCGGGCAATGTCCGGGAGAAGTCGTTTGATGAGATCTGGTTTGGGGATGACATCGCGGTGTTTCGCAAGCGGGTGGACGACTGCCCGGGGTGTCTTCAGGCGAGCGTGCAGATCTTGTCGCGCCTGTATGGCGGATGCGTGCTGAGCTGAGGCTGCTGTCGCGGTCCGCATCATGCCCAGCGCGCACTGTGCCGCCTCACCGGGGGATGGCTACCGCCTGACCCGACGCTGCGTGATCGTATTCGCGCGCGCTGCCCGAACCGCCTCGATTGCGGCTTCTTCACGCTCGTAGACCTTGAGGTTCCGCTCAATGAGCTCGTCCGGATCATGGCCACGCTCCGCCAGCGTGCGCCGGATGATGCGATCCATGATCACGGCCTTGTCTACAAGGAACTCCTCGACACGATCCGGCGGGTAGGTGGTGTGCCAGTCGAACACGATGTCGAGCGCGTGCTGGAACCCGATGAGGCAGATCGGCTGGAAGCCCTGGTGGCTTCGTCGCTTGCCCCAGCCGGGCTCGATGTCATGTGCCCGCATGAGCCGACGCTCTTCGTTCTTTCCGATCCCCATGTCCATCAGCGGCGCGTTGTATCGAACGCCGTATTTTGCATACGTCTCAATGTTCGTCTGGCGGGTGATTGACATCGACATCGCCGCATACTCACCGCCCACCGAGGAGCAGATGAAGGTGTTCGAGATGTTGTGCTCGAGGTTGTAGATGATCGTGTGGGTCGCCATCGACTGCTGGCAGCCCAGGCAGCACACCCAGTGACCACGGTACTTCACCATGTCTCTGGCCATCCGCTTGGCGCCGACCTCGTTCCAGGTCTCTGTCAGGTCGATGAGGTGGTGGTAGACCCGCTCGCCAAGGACCCGACGAAGATCGGCGTTGTGCTTGCGGGACCATTCATTGAACAGTGCACCGTAGTCATGGCGGTAGGTCAGCAGGTGGATCCCGCCGTCGATCATCCCGCCCATCAGCAAGGCAACTGCGGCGCTGTCCAGACCACCTGAGTAGAGCACTGAGAAGCTCTCCAGGCAGGCGTACTCATCTACAGTCAGCGGCATGGGCTACTCCTGTTGGTTGAATTCTACCGCAGAGCAGCGTCTTGGCGGACGCCAGCCGTCGTCTCGGGGTGGGGATGAGTGGAGGGAAAGCCCCAGTTGCTTCGTGCAGGGTCCGCCCGGAGACTGGAGCATCTGGATGTGTCTGAACAGATCACCGATGGTCATCTCGGGGCGGGGCTCGATGAAGCACTGGCCATCCTGCGCGGGGCGAATCCAGCGGATGCCATCTGCAGTCGCGATGGCATGACCGGCTCCTGGCGGCGGTGGCTCGAGGATGAGCTGCGCGGCAGGGCCGCTCAGGCGTGCGCCGAGTCGCCCCGGCAGCGGCTCCGCGCGTCCCTGGATCGCGAGGTGGTTGACTCCGTGCGCGATGAGCGCAGGCAGGGCGTCGGTGAGCACTGTGAGGTCGTCGTCATCCGACATCGCGAGGCTGACGGTGATGCGGATGTTGCTGTCCCACTTCGACTCCGCTTGGCACCAGGACTCCTGGGCGTGTGGGCTGAGGCCGGTGGCCTCCAGCGCCGCCGCGAAGTCGCCGACACCCGGAGCGATCGGCACGAGATCCACCACAAGCCCAGGTACGCCGATCGGACTGTCCGGCGCGACGCTGGGCGGAGCCGGCAGGACGCGGCCGAGTGGAGAGATGCTGAGGCTGGCGACACAGAGGACCACCGCGAGACGGATCAGCCCTCCGGGACCACGACAGGCTGGCAGGAAGGCGAGGGGGAGGAGGGCGAGGGCTGGCGCGACCTGTGCCAGGCGTGTGGCCTGGGCGTATGAGCCGTTTTGAAGCGACGAGAGGACGTGCTCCAGTCCGATGGCGCTCAGGACAATGCTCAGCCCGCCGGCAGCCAGAATCCCGGCACCGCTGAGTGAGCCACGACCGCCGAGGACCACCAGCCCTGCTGCCGCGCTGAGCAGGAGCGGGGCGAGCGGCTGGAGCAGATCGATGCACATCAGCAGGAGCCGCTCGTCGGTGAGGTAGGACTGCACGTAGTGAGCCTCCATCTCCAGGATGGCGTGTCCCCACATCCGGGTCGCGACCGCAGGTACGCACAGCGTCAGCGCCAGGACGGTCGGACCAAGCCGCTCCGACCGGCGCGCGAGCCAGCCGCCGCAGAGCACCATCATCGGCAGGGTCGTTGCAAAGCTCTGTGCCATTCCCCAGCGGATGGGCGCAAGCCACACGATCAGGCCTGAGAGGGCTGCAGCAAGGAGGATGCGGAAGAGGTCTCGGAGGGGCATCCCCTCCATCATCCCCTGCGGGGTTGTGAGCGCGCTGCGTTATCATCGGGCGGTGGATGATCCGGTAATCAGCCTCGTTGTGCCGATGTTCAACGAAGCCGAGATGGTCGCGCCGCTGATCGAGGCGGTCAAGGCGACGATGGCGGCGGTGTCCCTGTCCTATGAGCTGATCTGTATCGACGATGGCTCCACGGATGGGACCGGCGCGCAGCTGTCGGCGCGCACAGATATCGTTCCGGTCCTGCTGTCGCGCAACTTTGGGAAAGAGCCGGCGATGGTCGCTGGGCTCACGCTGGCGCGCGGGCGTGCGGTGATTCTCATGGACGCCGATCTCCAGCACCCTCCCGCGCTCATCCCCGAGCTCATCGCGAAGTGGCAGGAGGGCTTCGACGTGGTCAACGCGCTGAAGTCCGATCGTGGACGGGAGTCGCTTCCTTACCGGCTCGCGGCGGGCTCGTTCTATCGAATTCTCAGTCGGGCAATGGGTCAAGATCTGCGAAACCAGTCCGACTTCAAGCTGCTCGACCGCCAGGTGGTGGACGCCCTGCTGGTCTGCGAGGAGCGCAACCGGTTCCTCCGGGGACTGGTCGCCTGGCTGGGCTTTCGAGTGGCGAACGTGCCGTTCGTGGTCTCTCAGCGAGCCGGAGGGCAGACGAGCTGGTCGCTGTCCGGGCTGGCCCGGTACTCGACCCGCAGCATCATCGCCTTCTCCTCGGCGCCGCTGATCGTGATTGCCTGGCTGGGCTTTGTGACCACCGGACTCGGCATCCTTCTGTCGACCCAGACCCTGTGGAACTACGTGCGCGGGGTGGCCGTCGATGGCTTCACCACCACGATCCTCGTGGTGCTGATCATGGGCGGCACCATTCTGGTCTGCCTCGGGGTGATCGCGGTGTACCTCGCGGCGATCTATGACGAGCTCAAGCGCCGACCGGTCTTTGTGGTGCGCACGCCCCAGACCAGCAGCAGCAGCCCGCTCGCGAGGGAGATCAGCAGGCCTGCGGTGAGCCCTGCAGGCCAGTAGCGAAGCGTGACGCGCTGTGCGTCGGGGGGCAGGATGACCGCCCGCTGGTAGCCGTTGGCGATGTGCAGCGCCGCTGGCACGCCGTCGACGGTGGCCGACCAGCCGGAGTCCCATGTGTCGGTGACCACGAGGAGTCCCTGCGGGGCCCCGGTGACGTCCAACGAGAGGTGTCGATCGCTGTGCTCGGTGACGGAGACGGCTGTCAGGCCCTCGACTGCGGCATCTGGTGGCGGGGGAGCGCCCTCAGTGGCGGGGATGGTTGGGTGATCGAGTCCGTCGCGGTACATCCACTCTGCGGCAGCCGCCATGTTCGCGACCGGCAGCCAGCGCGCGGCGACGTAGGCGCGTGGAAGGGCAGCGGTGTTCTCATACTGAAGCAGCGGCGTCTCGCTCCGCAGCACGAGTCCCTCGCCGGTCACCGGGAATCGACTCAGCAGAAAGCGAACCGAGGCGCGGCTGAGCTGCGCACGGAAGGCGGCAGGTGCGGCGGGAGATTCTTGCGTCGGGCGGGTGGTCCCGAACCGCTCTGGGAGAATGGACCAGTTGTAGCCCTGCCAGAACGCGGCACAGCGAAAGTGGACCATGCGCGCATAGCCGGACGGGGAGCGGATGCCGGAGAGCACCCCGCTGCTGCCCATCGGGATCTGCCAGAACTGCTGGTAGACACCGAAGCCCTTCCGGAAGCCCTCAGAGGCAAAGAAGGCATCCTCCCACAGGTCGAATTCCTCCAGGGTGTAGACCCGCTCGGTGCCCGGCTGGAGGGTGCGCGCGATCGGAGACGCTGCGGACCAGGCGGCAGCCGCGTCGATGGGGATGCGCGGGCTGGCGTGCCAGGTGAGGTCGACGAGGCTCAGCGCGACGACCGGCAGCACCAGCCATGGCCGCCGGCGAGCGATCCGGGTCAGCCCGACCGCGCCGAGCACCGCGAGCGCGAGACTGGCGGTCATCAAGAACCGGGTGGGGAACCGGAACAGCTTCATGCCGGGGATGATCTCCCACAGCAGCCGGTAGATCGGTGTCAGCGGGCCCATCACCAGCACCAGGCTGAGCAGACCTGCGGCTGCCCAGAACCGAAGCCGTCGATCGATGACCCCCAGCGGGGAGAGGACGAGAACGGCGAGCCCACAGTAGCCGTAGTTGCCCCACGGGATGGTGCCTCCGCCGATGTAGTCGAAGGTCTCCATCGCACCCACTGCCGGCGGATATACCCAGGTCAGTAGATCCTCAAAGCGGTAGGAGTAGGCCGCTGCATACTCCCAGGTGGGCGCGACAGTGGCGAGCGACTGGCCGGTGAACGCCGCCACGGGGAGGAGCTGCACGGCGCTCAGCCCTGCGCCGAGGAGGACCGCCGACAGCGCGCTGGCCGCGATGCGCATCCGATCGGGTGCGGCAGGCAGGGCCGCAGCGGTCCGCACCCCCAGCAGCAGCAAGGCGATCCAGGTGATCTGAGGGTGCCCTGCGAGCAGCTGAAGCCCGATGAGCACCGCCAGCCCGATGCCTGCCCTGGAGCGACCCTCGATGAGCCGCTCCAGGGCGAGGACCATCCAGGGAAGCAGCGCGGCTGCAGCGTGCATGTTGATGTGACGGAAGTGGGAGATGCTGAAGCCAGACCAGGCATAGACCACTGCTGCAAGCGCGCTCGCTGCGGTGGTCGCGCCATAGCAGCGCGCCAGCGCCGCCGCCCCGAGCGCCATCAGCAGCATGTCGAGGCCCAGGGCCACATTGAGCGCGCTCAGCGGCTCCAGCAGCGCGAAGATCAGCAGGTGAGGCGGATACAGTCCGCCGGCCTCGATCTGAGAGAGGAACGGGACCCCGGAGAAGATGTCTGGCATCCACAGGGGAAAGTGACCCGCGCGCAGTGACTCTCCGAGGTACGCCCGGTAGGGGAGCTGGCTGTGCAGGAGGTCGGAGATCCAGATGTCGTGCTGGATGATCGCGCCGCCGACCCACGCCAGGCAGGGAGCCAGCGCAAGCAGCGGCAGGAAGCGACTCCAGGTGGACTCACGCACGGAACAGCAGCCCGGTGAGGAGGTAGGACTCCAGCGTCATGATCACCTCGGCGGCGATCTTGCTGACCACCAGGTTGCCCAGCAGCGCCACGCTGCCGTAGACCACCCACGGCGAGATGGCGAGGTTCACCAGGTTCAGCATCAGGTAGCCCAGTCCCTGCATCGCGACCGGTAGGCGCTGCTCTCCGGTGAAGGTGATGTGCTTGTGGCCAAAAAAGGTCACGACCCCGCCGAGTCCACGGCTGATGACCTCTGCGATCCGGACGTCCAGCGCGAGCAGGTCGACCAGCAGCAAGAAGAGCCCGAGGTTGAGGAGGAACGCCGTGCCGCCGACCAGGATGTAGCGAGCAGGGCGGGGGAGCGAGGTCAGCACGCTGAGCACTCTACCGGCAGCGCGCGGCTCTGGTCATGTCCACTTGCTCGCGCTGCCACCAGTCTGCGTCTCCTGGTGCGGTGTAGGTGTAGCGCCAGAACACGATGCGGACGGCTTCTGGTGTGGGGGGCAGGGGGGTGGCAAACAGCGCGCGCACAGCACCGGGATCCGTGCACAGTCTGGTCACGAGGGTCTGGACATAGCCTGGAGTTCCGCGTGCGTAGGAGAGGCCGTAGAACCACAGCCGGAAGTCGACTCGGGGCTGATGCGGGGCCACAAAGGATGGCCTTCGATCGAGCGGGCCGGGCTTGTAGCGGAGGTGCTGTGGGCTCCAGGTGCCTTCGGTGAGGGTCTGAAATTCGGGCTCGATGCGCTCGGTCGTGATGTGGCCGAACAGGTGATAGGTGTTGGCAACTCGAAGGGGACGGGCTGCGCTGGTCAGCCCAGGCGCGAGTGAGACATCGGCGAACCGCTCCAGGCCGCTGAGGGTGGAGAGGGTCACCCAGGCGGCCATCGCACCTGCCGGGATCCACCAGCCCAGTCCCGTCAGCGGCGGAGCATGCAGCGGGGCGGCTCGGGGAAGCCTGGGGATGCGCTGGCGCAGCGCGCGGTAAGCCCGCTGTATGTCGTCATCCTCCAGGCAGACCACGAGCAGTGCAGCGACCTGAAGGACGAAGAATCCGTAGCTGGCGGTCGCCTGATTGAGCACCAGGAACACGCCGAAGATCACCGCAGCCAGCCGCCGGGGGACGGGACCGAGGAGCAGCAGGAGCGGCACCGCCAGCTCGAAGAACAGGGTCCACCAGCCCGCGAGTGCATGCCAGCTTGCGGGAAGATGGTGGAAGTACCAGCCGCCTGGAGCGGGCAGCGGAGCGGTCTGGTAGTAGTGGACCATCGCCGAGCCGTCCTGCCAGTCGCCGAGGTGAGACTGCCACTTGGCGATCCCAGACTCCAGCATCACCTTGAGCAGCAGCAGCCGCTGCATCCACAGCGCCGGGTGGCTCCCGCCCCGGTCCGGCAGGAGCGCAGCGATGAGGGTCATCTCGACGAGCAGGCTGTCCCACTGGAAGCTGAGGAAGGTCTGCGCAGCGACGATGTAGCTGAGGTAGAGCGGCGCAGAGAGCGCGAAGCATCGGCGCGGGGCGAGGCCGAAGAGCGCGGCGAGGGCCAGCGCCATTCCGAGCCACGTTCCGGCGACCAGGACCCCGTCAGAGGTGCTCCACCACAGATGCGTCGGGGCGGCCCAGAAGCCGACATCGTTCTCGGCGAGGGTGGTGATCAGCTCGGCTGCCGGGGCCAGTCCCGCCGGGCCTGCGAGCAGCTCGATCTGGACCGACAGCGAGGCCCAGGCGATGAGGAGGATGGCGGCTACACAGCGGTGAAGAAGCCACGCAGTTGTTGTCTTCATTTGTCTTCAGTTGTCTCGAATACTATGCAAGCGCTTTCGTCTCAGCGGGCACACCTCAGGAGCACTCATTGCGTCACCTCATCCTCCTCTCTCTTTCTGCGGCCATGATCGGGGGCTGCCATGCGCGGTTCAAGAAGGCGGTTCCCACCATCGATGACATCAACGTCCAGGTCATCACAACCGGTGGTCCCTATGTAGAGCTTGGAAAGATCTGGAGCACGCCGGAGACGGGCAACCCGACCGCGAACCTGCTGATGGACATCGCAGCGGTCGCCGTCAACGTCTCTCAGGAGGTCAAGGCCATTGATCAGACCGCCCGAATCTACAGCGCCGTCGACATCGAGGGTGTCAACAGCGCGATGAGCGAGGGGCTCGGCAACACCCTCGGCGGCGGGCCGCCGTTTGCCTACGCCACCACCACGGACACCGACGCCACGCTCCAGCTGGAGGTCCTCTCCTATGGCCTGTATGTGCCCTACATCGGCGCGCCGGGGGAGTTCACCTACACCGTGCGAGCGCGAATGTACCGGGCCAACGGCGAGCGGGTCTACAAGAAGACCCTGACCTGTGAGGTCGGCGCCGGCGATCCGGAAGCCGGCGAGATGATCCTCGGCGTGGTCAACAACATCCGCGAGCTCGAGGAGATGACCGATGAGCAGATCAACGGCGCGTTCTCCGACATGGCGTACTACTGCGGCACGAGGTTCGTGACGAAGATGCGCCGCCACGCCGGCTGATCGCTACTCCGGGATCCGCCAGGAGAGCTCCAGAGACGGAGTGAACTCGTCGATGCTGGAGGGGGTCGCGGCGGTCGGGCTGATCGAGAGGGTCAGCGGCCCTGCGGAGAGCTGCTTGGAGAGCAGGGCGTCGAGCTCTGCGGAGGTGCCCTCGGCGGGGAAGCGGAAGGTCCGGGGGTCGATCCGAGCCCCCTCGATCGTCCCCTCCAGAAGCAGGGGGCCTTGGTAGTCGTCGTGGTGGTTCTCAATGAGCAGCAGCCTCGCTCCGACCACCTCGACGGGAGTGCCGGCCTCGTGCTCCTCGCCCATCGGCGTGGCCCAATTCAGCGTGAGGCTGACCGACTCCTCCTCGGAGATGCCCAGGAGCTTGCAGGACGCCTTGCGCTCGGAGCCCATCAGGCAGGTGCTCACGTCGGCGTCAGCCAGCGAGTGCAGGGTGTAGCCGTTCGGTGCAACCATCGGGTCGATCTGCGCGGCTGGAGCGCGGTCTGGCTTCGGGAACAGCAGCGCGAGCACGCCGACCACGGCCACCAGGACCACCGCAACCGCACGAGGGTCGCGTCTTTCTGTTGAGCTGTTGTCCGTTGAGGGCATCCGAGTCTCGGGGTGTTGATGGGGGAATGGAGCGGCGGCGACGTTGCCGTGAGAGGTGAGCTAACCGAGCGGTGGTGAATCGACAGCGCCGCGTGACCGCTCGCTACGCTCCAGCGGTGCCGGCCGCTGCCACATGCCTACCAGACGATGGGCACATGCCTACCAGACGATGGGAATGTCCCGCATCACTCCGGTCTGGCGGTGCACTGCGCGGAGTCGATTGTTGTTCGTGTCGGCGACGATCAGGAAGTCTCCGGCTCGGTCCAGTCCGGCCGGCTGGCTCAGCTCGGCGGGATCCCCGCCAGCGAGGGTCGTGGTGGTGCCGTTGCTGAGCTGGAGCGTCTTGATCTTGTTGTTGTAGGTGTCGGCGATGTAGAGCTCGGACTCGCCGATGGTGATCCCGAGGGGGTGCTGGAGGCGGACCGTGGGGCCCTGGCCGTCGACATCGCCGAAGTCGAACAGCCCCTTGCCGACGAGGGTTCCGAGGGTGCGCTCGTCCATCCGGTAGGCCCGCACGCTGCTGGTCTCGCTGTCGACGAAGAAGAGATAGTCTCCGGCGAGGGTCATGCCGCTGGGCTGAGCGAGGGCGGCCTCCTGGGGGGCGCCGTCGATGTGCTCCTCGACGCCCGAGCCCACGAACGGACCGATGTGGTTGCGAGAGGGGAACAGCAGCCAGATCTGGTGGGCACCAGCCATGGCGATGAAGATGACTGGCTCCCCGTCGCCGTTGACGATGGCCTCCAGATCCCACGGCGAGCGCAGGGTGGTGTCGGTCAGCGGGGCGGGCGTGGTGCTGCTGCCCTCACCGCGCTCGCCGTTTCCGACCACGGTGCGCACGGCCCCGGAGTCGAGATCGATGGCGCGCACGGCGTGGTTCTCGGTGTCCGCGACCCACAGGGTGTTCTGGGTCCGGGCGAGCCCACGGGGGCTGTGGAACTGCGCGGACTTCGCAGGACCGTCGGTGAGGCCTGGGGTGCCAGTGCCGAAGATTCTCAGGACCTTCGCCCGAGGCCAGGCGCCCTGACGGCGGGTGAGGCGCAGCTCGATCACCCGGTGATTTCCGGTATCGGCGAGGTACAGCCGGCTGTGGAGGCCGAATGGATCGACCTTTCGAGCGGCCTGAACCAGCGGCCCCGGCCAGACCATGAGCTTCTCTGGGTACGACAGCGCGGTGAGATCGGGCGTCGTGGGCGCCGCGGCTGACCAGCTCGGCTCACCGACGGTGCCGTCCTCTTTGCCTTCCTCCAGCAGCCGGGCGATGGTCGCCGAGAGGGTGTGCCGGTCGACCTCTCCGGAGCGCTGCCAGGCGATGCGCCCGGTGGTGTCGAGCACCATCACGGTCGGCCAGGCCCGGACGGCATACTCGCTCCACAGCGCGTGGCTCGGATCGAGCACGACGGGGTGACGGATGTCGTGGCGGGCGACCGCAGCCTCGACGCTCTCTCGGGCTTCCTCTGCGGGGAACTTTGCAGAGTGGACCCCGATGACCGCCACAGGCTTCCCGGAGAACTCCGCCTCGACAGCGGCCAGCTCTGGGAGGATGTGCTGGCAATTGATGCAGCAGTGGGTCCAGAAGTCGAGCACCACCACGCTGCCCTTGAGGGCCTCCAGCGAGACCGGTGTGCCGATCCAGGCCGCCGGATCGTCGGGAAGTGCTGGGGCGTGTACCCGAGCAGGGCCGACATGCTTCGTCGGCTTCGCGGCGGTGAGCTGCTGTCGGAGGACCTCTGGATCGGTGGTCGGCGCGAGGCAGGTGAAGTGCTCGCAGAGGTACGCGGTGGCCTTGCCGTCCAGCGCGCTGCGGCCCTCCAGCCAGGGCAGCTCTGCGGGGATGCCAGCGGCGAGGTCTTCTGGAGAGAGGCAGGCGACGACCCGGAACGGGTGCGGAGACGAACGCAGCACCGCCAGGAACGCCGCGACCGTGGGGTCATCGGCGGCGCCGACGATGGCGACCTCCTGTCCCTTTCCGCTGCGCCAGGCACCAGCGAGAGCGGAGGCCGAGAGTGCACGGGGGGCGCGGTCGAGGAGGAGCTGGTAGGCGCGGATGATGTGATCGGCCTTCTCGCCGAGATCGGTGCGGCCGCAGAGGGCCTCCAGCCGACAGAACGCCAGTGCCGCGACCTCATTGGCCGCAGGCTCCGCGCCGCCGATGAGGTGCTTGCTGCGGGCGACCAGGGTCTCGGCATCTGAGCCGGTGTAGAAGAAGCCGCCCTCGTCGGTGTCCCAGAACAGCGCGATCAGCTGGTCCGACAGCGCCAGCGCCTCGGTCAGCCAGCGACGCTCGAAGGTGGCCTCATACAGATTGATGAGCGCGTCGATGAGCAGTGCATAGTCGTCGGCATAGGCCAGCAGACGGGTTGCGCCGTCGGTGCGGAGGAGGCGTCCGTCGGGACGCAGGCGGGCCAGCAGGCAGTCGGCGGCCCGTCCGGCAGCCTCTGCATACTTCGGAGCATCGAGGACGAACGCCCCTCGGGCCATTGCGCCGATCATCATCGCGTTCCAGGCGCAGATGATCTTGTCGTCACGTCCGGGGGCCACCCGACGGTCTCGGGCCTGCTTGAGCAGCGGCAGGCAGCGGATCAGCAGCGCGCGATCTGCCGCCTCCAGCTCCTCCAGCGGCGTGGAGAGTCTCAGGACAGAGGTTCCGTGCTCGAAGGTCCCGTCGTCCGTGACCTCCAGCAGCATCGAGACCCGCAGGCCATCGACGATGCCCACGGCCTCTCGGATCTGGGCGGGGGTCCAGGCGTAGAACTTCCCCTCGACGCCCTCGGAGTCCGCGTCCTGACTTGCCGCAAAGCCGCCGCTGTCGAGCGTCATCTCTCGGAGGACGTAGTCCAGGGTCTCGGCTGCAATGCGGGCGTAGTGTGCCTGGCCGGTGCGCTGGAAGGCGGTGAGGTACAGCGGGACGAGCTGCCCGTTGTCGTAGAGCATCTTCTCGAAGTGGGGAACGCGCCAGGCATCGTCGACGGAGTACCGGGCGAAGCCGCCAGCGAGCAGATCGTACAGGCCGCCCTGCGCCATCGCGGAGAGGGTGGCGGTGGCCATCTTGAGGGCGGAGCGATCGTTGGTGCGGGCGAGGAGCCCGGCGAGGGTGCCATAGGCGGGGAACTTGGGGGCATCACCGAAGCCGCCGTTCTTGCTGTCGAAGTCCCGGTCCGCCGCTGCCGCGATGGCCTCCAGCCAGCGATCGGACAGCTCTGGAGCCGGCGTGGGCATGCGCACTGCGTCGGACAGATACGTCAGCAGCTCACCGGTGATCTCGGTGACCCGTGGCCGGTCGCGGTGGTAGAGCTGGTGGACATGCTGGAGCACCTGCCCAAACGACGGGATCCCGCCTCGTGGGGCGGGCGGGAAGTACGTCCCGCCGAAGAAGGGGTGGCCTTCGGGAGTGAGGAAGACGGTCATCGGCCAGCCGCCGTGCCCGCCGGAGAAGGCCTGGACCGCCTTCATGTACAGCTCGTCGAGGTCTGGGCGCTCCTCGCGGTCGACCTTGATGTTGATGAAGTGGGTGTTCATCACCGCCGCCACCGCCTCGCTCTCGAAGCTCTCTCGCTCCATGACGTGGCACCAGTGGCAGGCGGAGTAGCCGATGCTCAAGAGGATCGGTCGGTCTTCTGCCTTGGCTTTCTCCAGGGCCTCTGCCCCCCATGGAAACCAGTCCACCGGGTTGTGGGCATGCTGGAGGAGGTAGGGGCTGGTCTCATTGACAAGGCGGTTGGGCATCATTGATCTCGCTGTTTGAGCCAACCGCTAACCCGTCATTGCCGATGCCAAAGTCACCACCTGGACATGCCCTCAGCGTGCACCACGTGCTCTGAGCGCGGGTGCTCTTCGCCAGCATCACCACGGGGCGGCTGGACCGGCGCTCGCAGGGTTTTCAGTGAGGCTCTGGCGGCGGTCTGCTGAGCCCGGGTGGTCGCCAACGTCCCGGGGCGGGCTCCGGGGATCCTGCGGCTGGCGTGCCTCATCGGTGCAGTCGTCAGGCCGGGGATGCTGGCGCGAGCTGATGCGCCAGGTACTCCAGGCAGACCGCGTGCCAGGCGACCACGTTGCGTGGCTTCATGATCCAGTGGCCTTCATCGGGAAACACGACCAGCTCGGCGGGCACGCCGTGGCGCTGGAGTCCCTCAAACAGCCCCAGCGCCTGATCGATCGGGCAGCGGTAGTCCTTCTCGCCGTGGATGATGAGGGTCGGGGTGACCCACTGCGGGAGGTTGCGGACCGGGGAGTAGCGGTGGTGTCCCTCGGGGTCGGAGTAGGGATCGCAGCCAAACTGATGCCCCCAGTATGCGGGGTAGTCGGTCACGCCGTAGAACGAGCGGAAGTCGTAGATCCCGGCGTGGCAGACAATGCAGGAGAAGCGGTCGGTCGTCCCGCCCAGCCAGTTCATCATGTAGCCACCGAAGCTGGCCCCCATGGCTCCGATTCGCGTGCTGTCGACGTCCTCACGCTCGGAGAGGGCGTCGGTATAGGCCAGCACGTCCGCCACGCACTGCCCGCCCCACGCGTTGCCCCAGATGCCCTCGACGAAGTCCTGACCAAAGCCCGTGGAGCCTCGGGGATTGGGGAGGGCGACGACGTAGCCGGCAGCGGCGAAGATCGCGGCGTTCCAGCGCCAGTGCCACCAGTCTGCCCAGTGACTCACCGGCCCGCCGTGGACCCACAGCAGCCCCGGAAGCGGCCCGTCAGCCTGCCTGGGGCGGACGATGAAGCCCTGGATGGCGGCGCCGTCGGTGCTCGTGACCACATGAGACTCGACGACCACATCCAGCGCTGGAGGCGGCTGCAGGGGGAGCAGCTGGAGGACACCATCGGCGGCGAGGAGGAACGGCGCGGGCGGGCTGAGGAGGTGGTGCTGGAGTCCGACGATGGTGCCGCAGGTGACCGAGACGCCGTCGTGGCTGTGTCCGAGGCTGACGGGGGTGTGTCCGGCGGCGCTGACGGCGTACAGGCTCGTGGTGCCCTGGTCGCGGACTGCGGCGATGATCTCTGCGCCGCGCCAGGCGACCGGGGTGGGCCAGCGGTCCCAGTCCTCTGCGAGCACCGTCTCGTGGCCATCGAGGGTGTAGGTACACAGCCGGACCGGACCGTGGGCTCCGGGGAGGCGTGCAGAGCGCGCGGCGGCGATCCGGGTGCCGTCGGGAGAGAGGCGTGGAGACACAAGGTTGATCCCGGGGCGGGCTGGAATCACGGTGCGTGTGCCTGTTGCGAGGTCGAAGACCCACAGCGCGGTGTCGTCGAGCCGGTCGGTGCCGATCTCCACAGCGGTGATCACGACCTTGCCAGACGCGACGTGCCACTGTGACTCGTGAAATTCGCCGTCGACATCCGGCGCAAGATCCCGCCGCCCTGCCGCATCGATCACGACGAGGTGTGCCCGCGTTGGCTGACGCCAGTGGTCCCAGTGCCTCACCGGCATCGTGCTGTAGCGAAGGATGGAGGGGCCGTTTTTCTTCTGGTCCTCGGCGTGTGCGCGCTGTTCTGCGTGTGGGATGCCAGGAAGAACCGGGACGGTGAGGACCAGCGCATCGCCGTCGAGGGCGAACCGGGAGACGCCGAGGGGCTCATCGGTCAGGCGGCTCGGAGTGCCGTCATGGAGCAGCCAGACCTGGGTGTGCGTGTGGTCTCCGTCGGCACACTCGGGCTGGGCATCGGAGAGGTAGCCGAGGGCACCATCGGCGCGAAAGCACGGGGCGCGGTCGTTGGTGTCGCCGTCGGTCAGCTGGACCGGTGCGCTGCCGTCGACGGGCACCCGCCAGAGGTCGGAGACATATCTTCCTCCCGCCGCATCCTGGCGCTGCACCGCAGCGGCAATCCAGGCCCCATCAGGGGAGAGCACTGCTGCCGCGACTCGGGGATGAGCAGCAAATTCTTCGGGAGTCATTCACACCTCGCGCGATGACTCTATCCTCTGTCCATGGCCTCACCGCGCACCGCCACCGCTGCTGACATCGACACGCCCATCTACGCGGTCTGGGAGCTGACGATGCGCTGCGACCATGCCTGCGCCCACTGCGGCAGCCGGGCGGGCCGTGCGCGTCCTGATGAGCTGTCCACCGATGAGGTGTTCGACGTTGCGCGCGCGCTGGTGGCGCTGGGCTGCCGCGAGGTCACCCTCATCGGCGGCGAGGCGTACCTGCGCCCGGACATCCTGGAGATCATCAGCTTCCTGCACACCAGCGGGCTGCGGGTGACCATGCAGACCGGCGGGCGGGGGCTGACGGAGGCGCTGGCGAAGGCCCTGCGGGGTGCTGGGCTCTCTGCTATCGGGGTGTCCATTGATGGTCCCGAGGCGGTCCACGACGCCCTGCGTGCCGCACGGGGGAGCCACCGTGCGGCGATCCAGGCCCTCCGTGCGGCGAAGGCTGCGGGCATGACCACGACCTCGAACTGCCAGGTCAACCGCCTCAACGCCCACCTGCTCGCAGAGACCATGGCGGATGTGCGGGCGGAGGGCATCGCGGTCTGGCGGCTGCAGCTCACCGTGCCGATGGGGCGCGCTGCGGATCATCCCGAGTGGATCCTTCAGCCGTGGCAGATCCTCGATGTCATCGAGACCCTCTCCCGTCTTCAGCTTACGCTCGCAGAGGAGGCGGCCGCATCGGGGCGTCCGCTGTCATCTGTCCTCGACATTCGGGCCGGGAACAACATCGGCTACTACGGTCCCCATGAGCAAATTCTCCGCAGTCGTCCCGGCGGTCGAGCCGGGTTCTGGCGGGGGTGCAGTGCCGGTCGATACACCATCGGCATCGAGTCAGACGGCCAGATCAAGGCCTGCCCGAGCCTGCCGACGGCCCCCTATGTCGGCGGCAACATCCGAGACCTCCAGCTCGCGGACATCTGGGCACACGCCCCGGAGCTTCGCTTCGTCCGGGATCGGACCGCAGACGAGCTCTGGGGCTTCTGCGGGAGCTGCTACTACGCAGACCTCTGCCGGGGGGGCTGCTCGTTCACGGCGCACTGCACGATGGGACGGCGCGGGAACAACCCGCTGTGCTACCACCGGGCAGCCACCCTCAAGAAGCAGGGGCGACGGGAGCGGCTGGTGCAGACCGAGCGCGCTCCAGGGAATCCCTATGACTTCGGGCGGTTCTCGATCATCGAGGAGGACTGGTCTCCGACCTGAGCCTGCAGGGGCGTCCGCCTACCGCTTTGTGTCGTCTGGCTCTGTCTCGGCGATGCCGTACAGGGCCGAGGCCGTTGACGTGTCCTCTTCTTCTGCGGTGTCGTCCTTGTCCCCACAGCCGGTCAGCATGAGCCCGAGCAGCAGCAGGGGCAGCGGTCGGGCTGTGGTGCCTTCGATGAGGGGGGTTGCGCAGTGGGGACAGGTGCTGGCGCCAGTAAACAGCAGCTCAGCACAGTGCGGGCAGGGGGTTAGCTCCATGCCGAAATCCTACCGTGCATCGCAGCCCGTGTCTGCGTCCGAGCGGGACTCTCTGGCGTGACGCTGCTGAAGGGCGTCTGCCCCTTGTGGTCGACTCAGGGGCCTCAGGGAGCACCAGGCGGTGCAGGATGCCAGCCCCTCATCGCACATGTCGTCCATCTGGAGGCGGTCTGGGGTCCATCGGAGAGCGGTGCGCCTGATGAGCTCCGATCATTATGAGGGATGTGGTGCGGCCGCTCCCTTGGTCGAGGAGGGCGAGGGGGAGGGTGGAGCAAGCCGGTCTCCGTATCGTGCCCACCTTGATACGCTCTTGGACCAGGGAGGATGGCGTGATGTGGCAGGAACTTGCCGACAACCCAGTTGCTCGTGTTGTGGCTGTCGTTGGGGCTGCCGTCGAGATCGCTCCGCCGCCGTGGCGGGCGGTCCGCGTCCACTGCGGCGGCCCTCAGGCCCCCCTCCGCCCGGTGCTGGAGGCCATCCGCCGCATCGAGCTGCTGACCGGAGAGCGCGCCTCCTGGAGCAGCGGGCAAACCCGTCGGGGGCTCCGAGGGGCGCTGCTGGGGGAGCAGTCTGACTCTGGGCTCGGCGCGATCGTGGCGTCGCTCAACCTGCTGGCATCGTCAGAGGCCCCCCGAGCGATCATCTGCGAGCGCGTCGATCTGGCAGACCGGGCCACCGTCGATGTCATTCGGCAGCTCACCGAGCACCCTGGACGGCTCCGGCTTGTCCTGGTGCTCACCTTCGCTCGGCGGCCTGTTGACGACGCGCTGCGGGCGATCCTCGACCGTGCTGAGTGTCATGGGCCTACAGTGACCGCACACGAGCCGCCGACCGTGGGCACGATGCCCGCAGAGGCCCGGCGGATCATCCGGGCGGCAGCGGTCATCGGTGCCGGCTTTGAGCTGTCTCTGCTCACCGAGTTGCTGTCGCTGGACCCGCTCCGTGCCTTGGAAGGGCTCCAGGTGGCCCATGACGCTGGGGTGAGCCTCGAGGACCTGGGAGCGGGGCGCTTTCAGATGGATCCAGCGGTCGCCACCCTCCTGGCCGCCGAGCTGCTGCCCGCGCTGCGTCAGGCCTGGCACCACCGGCTCGCGGCGCTGATTCACCCGCCGGAGGCCCGCGCGGAAGTGGTGCCGCCGATGGGCGAGACCGTCGATGTCGAGCCGGAGGAAGAGCTGACGGTGCGCACGCCCGATGTGGTGGATGTTGAGCCGGTGAGCATCGAGTCCATCGAGGTGGTCACGCTGCCCAGCGACAGCGGACGCGCGCGAGCTGCTGCGCACCTCGGCGCAGCCGGTGAGGCCGTCGCTGCGGTCGAGGAGTACCTCGCTGCAGTCGGTGAGGTTCAGCCTGTCGCGGCCCACAGCGCGGTCGCATGGGGCGAGGATGCCCTGGAGCTGGTCAGCGCGATGCTGCCAGAGCGGACGGATCTCATCCGCCGGGTTCACACCGAGCTGGGGCGCATCAAGCTGGCAGGCTGCGGACGGCACAGCGGCTTCTCCCTCGATGAGGCCCGCTCGGATCTGGAGACCGCCCGCTCCCTCGTTGATGCGAAGACGCCGCCCGACCAGCACGCCGACATCCTCATCGTCCTCGCCGGCGTTCAGTACGATCGCGGTGACGCGACCTCCCTGGAGGAGGCCCTCAGCGCGCTGAACCAGGCCGTGACGATACGCACTGAGAGCGGCGACGACATCGGGGCGGCCCAGCTGCTCAACGAGCAGGCTGCCGTCTGGATGCGGATCGGAGACGCGGCCCAGGCCAGCGCGCTCCTGCGAGAATCTCGACGCCTGTTTGCGCGGCTCACCCACCCCGACGCCGCCCGCGAGCGCGCCGAGACCGATCACATCCTCGCGCGCCTCCCGCTGCACGTCGCCCCCGATCAGGTCGTCTCCGAGGCGACCATCCAGCGCGCTCTGGAGCACGCCGTCGACGCTCGTCAGGGCTATGAGCGTCTCGGGAACGTTCGGGAGATCGCCCGCATCGACGAGACCATTGGTCGGCTGGAGATGAGCCGGGGATCGCTCGCGGCGGCGAAGCGCGCCCTGGAGTCTGCGCTCGCCGTCCAGCGCCGCATCGGCGAGCTGACCGGACTGGCCCGCAGCACCTCAGCGATGGCCGAGGTGCTGCGCCTGTCCGGACGCGCGGTGGAGGCCCTCGCCCTGCTCCAGACCTCCATCCAGCTCAACGTCACCCGCGGGTCAGTCATCGGACTTCGCTACAACCGGGAGGCCCTCGTGGCGCTGGACACGCAGCCTGGTTCGGAGGACGTCCGGGCGCTCCTGGAGCGCGCCGAGGCGGTGCTGGGTACCCCAGATGATCCAGCCCCCTCACAAGGCACCACCCCAACGCCACCTGCCAGCAGCCCACATCCATCGGGCTGACCGTCACCACCGCCAGCGGCCTCGTCTTCACCCGCCGCTCCGCGCACATGCGCCATGGCGGACCGATGATGCCCGGCGTTCCGGTTCCTGGTGTCCATGAGCACGGATAGTGTCAGGAACGGTGGACTGCTCCAGGACGCTGCATGCCGAAGGCTTTGCCATTCGCAGGGGCTGAATCGCTACGGGCCGGGACTGATCGCCGGTCCGATGCTGGTGGAATCGATCTGCTCAACCACCGGCAGCAGGTGGTCCCAGAGGCAGATCACATCCTCGGCAGCGGCGTCGTACTGATCCTGCTCCTCGAAGGGGTCGAGCGGCGTGCGGTAGTAAGAGCGGTCTCCTCCCCAGCTGTAGAGCAGCCGGTGCCCGCTTCGATCAGCGGCGAGCTGGAGGGAGAGATCCTTGTCCCGGGCGACGCTCACCCGAATCCGATCGCTGCCGGCAGCCCCCAGCGGGACCCCAGAGAGCGTCGTGGTCGGGGTGATGTTGTAGAGATCGAGCAGGGTGGCGGGGATGTCCGTGTGGATGGTCGGGGCGCTGAATGTGCCTGCGGTGAGGTTGTTCGCCCAGAACGCACCGATGGCTCGGGCCTCTTCCTGGTGCAGCATGGAGCCGTGCTGGAAGCCGCCGTGCTCAAAAAACTGCTCGCCGTGATCCGACCAGAGAACCACCAGGGCATCGTCCAGGACACCGGCGGCCTCCCAGTCTCGCCACAGCTGCGCGAGCTGCGTGTCGAGGTAGCGCAGCTCCCCGGCATAGAGAACCTCGATGGTGTCGCGGATCGCCTGCTGCGCCTCGGTGTCCAGCTCCGGAAGGGCGGTGTAGATCGCGTTGATGCCAGCGGATGTCCGTGGATCGTAGGGATCGAGGTTTGCTGTCGCGAGGTCGCCCTGGTAGCTCAGCGGCGGGCTGTAGGGACCGTGGGGATCCCGAAAGTGGACCTGGAGGTACCACGGGGCACCATCCGCGCGAGCCTGGAGGCTGTCGAGGGTCGAGCGCGCAGCATCGGCGACTCCTGCGGCGTCCAGATCGCTGTTGAAGGAGACGTCCTGGAAGCCGTTGCCGGTGGGCAGCGCATCGCTGAACAGCTTGCTGGTCGTCACCAGGGCCGTCGCCCAGCCGGCGTCCACCATCCACCCCGCCATGGTGGGAAGCTCGGGGTTGATGTAGTCGGGACTCTCCAGGCGCGTCGCATCAAATGGCTCCAGCCCCTGCTCCAGCATTGTCTGACCAGTGACCACGCAGAACACAGCGGGAAAGGTCCAGTTGGCACAGGCTTGAAGGTCGCTGAGGGTCAGCGATGCGGCGAGCCGCTCGTCGAGAAACGGGGTGGCGTCTCCGCCGCCGTGGAAGCCGACCCGATCCCGGCGGAGGGTGTCGATGCTGATCACGATCAGGTTGCGTGGAGCCTCACCCTCAAATTTCAGCGCCCGGTCGCCCGTCGTCGGCGACGCCTCACCACAGGCAGAGGCCATCGTCACGGTGCTGGTGTCTTCTGGGGGATCTTTGCAGGAAATCGCCAGGAGGGAGAGCAGCATGGTCTTATTCCTCGGGTGGGGGACGCGCCAAGCCGAAGCGGTGCTGCCCGTTGCGCACGCCGACCAGCAACAAGCGGGGGGCATCGTCGATCCAGGTGAGCTGAGCATTGGAGAGGTCGTCGGCGGTCCAGGAGCTGTCGCTGGCCCAGAGGATCGGCTCGCTGTGCTCCAGCCAGCGGACGCCGTCGTGGCTCTCGGCCCACCTCACGATGGCCTCGTCGCCCGACTGCGTTGCCCAGGTCATCACGTAGCGATCCACAAGCCAGGTGACCTCCGGTGACTTCCCGCGCATCGGCAGCGACACGCAGGAGGGGGTGAAGGTGTACCCGTCATCCTCAGAAAGCGACAGGCCGAACACGCCCTCGTCAGTGAGGTGCCACAGCTCAATGAGCCCAGACTCATCGCGGAGCGCGGTGGGATGAGAGATCTTGTTGTCGCTCGGATCGCCGTAGGTCGAGCCCTCGGGACGACTCCAGGTGAGCCCGTCGTCTGAGGTCGCCCGGCCAAGTACCGGGACCGCTGCCGTCTCGGAGAGGCCTTGGTACAGGAGCAGCGCGTCACCGTCTGGTCCGAAGAGAAGGGTGGGGCTGACCTGACCGGCGGCGTCCCAGTCTCCGCTCGCCGGCTCGAGCAGCGGTGCTGAAGAGGGCGCGACCACAGACTCTCCCTCTAACGCGACCATTCCCAGGAGGTATGGCGTGTCATCCGTGGCTTTACCGGAGAAGTACAGGTAATCCCCCGCGCGTTGGGGGCTGGTGATCGCCCGGTGGTACCAGCTCTCTGGCTCGGGACCGAAGATGGGGTCGGGATCGAGGACCCAATCCTCCTGCCATGCCAGGGACGCTGGTGCCCCCCATGCCCGCTGCCGACCCATCGCGTAGCCGAACGGCTGGATGTCTGGCTGCCCGGTGTGCAGCACCGCCTCGGCCTGCGTGATGGTGAGGGTGACCCCTGGCGAGAGCACACCCGGCGTCGGACAGAGCGCGAGCGTTCCGTCGTCGCTGATGGTGCCGGAGTCCAGCAGCACATCGTCTGCAGCCAGACTCAGATCGACCCCAGCCGGTCCAGACAGCGCGACGCACGGCAGGGCGCACTCGTCCATCGGCGCTGCGAGGTCGGTGAGGAGAAGGATGTCTTCTCGGGGGACCTCTGGAGGGGTGCAGGCGATCAGCCAGGGGAGCATGGACGGGGTACCCTCGAAGGGGAAAGGGGGCGCACGATGGTTGGATGGATGCTGCTGACGGGGATCGGTCTGGGCCAGGAAGCTCCCCTCTACGGATACCGCTTTGGTCACTTCGAGAACATCTCAGATCCCCAGCGTAGCGCTGATAATGTTCGGCGTCACCTGGAGTATGCCCGCCGTGCAGGTGTTCCTCTGGAGGCCTACCTTCACCGCGGCGAGCATCAGGCGGCCTGGTACGCGGCGCATGCCCCAGATGTGCTCGCCTCCCTCCAGGATGCATCGGTGACCGTGGCCTACCACCCCCACGGCGTGAAGCCATTCACTGATCTGGTCACGGCGCTGAAGTCGCTGACCTGGGACGAGGCAGTGGCGGGCTTTGAGCGCCTGGAGACCTGCGCCATCGACTACACCACCTCGGCGGTGGACTGCTCAAGGACGGGCGGCGCGGCGGCGGTCACCGAGATCCTCGGACGACCGATCTCAGCGGTGGCCTACAGCGGCGTCGATGCTGTAGCGACATACGTCTTCACCCACCGTCTCTCGATCCCGGTTCGCGGAGACAGCAAGTCTCCGATGGGCACCTTCTCTGGCCCGCCGGTCGATCTGTACTGGCACATGGGTGCGCTGGTGATCAGCCTCCAGCCGGACGCCAAGCTGGAGAGCTACAGCGATCAGGACGCGGTCTCAGCGCTGCGCAGTCTGTCAGGTGCCAGCCCGCGGCTGTTCGGCATGCTGGCGAGCGACAAGGCTGAGCTCCACACCGTCAACGCCCTCATCAATGAGCGCTATCGACCCGGCGTGAGCACGCTCTCTTCGGTGCGTCCCTCAGACACGGAGCTGAACCCCGCCCGGAAGGTGGAGCGATACTGGTCGCTGCAGGAGTCTGCCCTCTCCCAGGCGGATCGCCTCCTCATCCGTCCGACCGGCGGAAGCTGGATGACCAGCGTCACCCTGCTGGAGCAGGTCCACCCCTCGACGGAGATCCTCTCTCAGGCAGACCTCATGATCGGCACTGCTGCGGTGGCGACGGGACTGGGCGGACTTGAGGTGACGCTGGCTGACCGACACATCAGCTACGCCGATCTCTACGAGGGGCTTCGAGCCGCGCTGCTGGCCTGGCGGGCTGATGGCGTTCTGCCGGCATCGGTCACCGCTGCGGGCATCCTCGGTCCCATCGGTGAGCCGCTCACCGGACCCTGGCCCTCTGGTGGTGCAGCAGCCCGCCAGCCGATCCCGGTGGATGCGCTGCTCGATGCCCTCGCCGCCGCGCCGGCTGATCGGGTTCCATACACCCTGCGCTGCGCCACGGGACAGGATCCGCTCACCCCCGTGGAGCAGCTCGTCGCGATGGCCGCCACCTGGCGCAGCATCCACGCCGACACCCCGCTGACGGTGGTGAATCGAATGGCCACCGCCCCCTGGCCGATCCCCCAGGGCGTTCGCGGCGGGCACCGGACCAACTTGTCGCGATGGGACTGGTACACCCGGCTGCAGTTCTGGACGACCAAGCGAGCACGCTGGCGGTAACCTCCACTACAGCAAGTCCTTGAAACCCACTGCATTACCCCCTACCGTGTGCTCCTTGCTGGAGGAGAGATGACTCCCACCGCGCTCACCGCGCTCTTCATCGGCTGCCAGGGAGCAGACGACACCGCTGCACGCTCGCTTGGGCCGCCTCCAGAGGTCGCCCCGGCTCCGCCCGCGCTCCGTCGCCTGACCGCCACCCAGTACAGCAACGCAGTGACCACCCTGTTCGGTGAGGGGCTGGTCCTGCCGAGCAGCCTCGAGCCGGACAGCGAGATCGTCGGCCTGCTGTCTGTCGGCGCGGCGGTCAACTCGGTGTCCTCCTATGGTGTCGAGCTGTACGAGTCTGCCGCCTACCTCGTCGCCGAGCAGGTCACGGAGGACCCCGAGCTGCGGGCCAACTTCTACCCTTGCGAGCCAGTCGGTCCTGCCGACGAGGACTGCGCAGCGCTGCTCATCACCGCCGTTGGTCGAGCGGCGTGGCGGCGGCCGCTGACGGCGAGTGAGATCGATCGGCTGACCACCGTCGTCACGGCGATCGGAGAAGACGCGGAGGACTTCCACACCGGCGCGATGTATGCCATCTCCGCCATCCTCCAGTCGCCCAGCTTTCTCTACCGCACCGAGCACGGCATCGCGGATCCAGATGATCCAGAGCGCCGTCGGCTGAGCGACTTCGAGATCGCCACCCGGCTGAGCTTCCTGCTGTGGAACACCCTGCCCGATGACGAGCTGCTGCTGGCGGCGGAGTCTGGTGAGCTGATGACCTCCGCCGGCTTGGATGTTCAGGCCCGTCGGATGCTGTCTGACGATCGCGCACGAGATGGCGTCCGCAACCTGTTCACCGAGCTGCTCGGCCTCTACGAACTCGACGATCTCAGCAAAGATCCGATGGCCTTCACCCACGCCAGCCCCGACCTCGGCCCGTCGGCTCGCGAGGAGACCCTCCTGCTCATCGAGGCCCTCCTGCTGGAGGATGACGCCGACTTCCGGGAGCTGCTCACCACCCAGCGAACCTTCGTCGATCGTCGACTGGCGGCGCTCTACAGCATCGCAGCTCCGGAGGAGACGGGCTTCGGAGAGGTCTGGCTGGAGGCGGACGACGGGCGGCGCGGTCTGCTCGGACATGCCAGCGTGCTCGCCCTGCACTCCCACCCCACCTCGACCTCCGCCACCCTGCGCGGCAAGTTTGTGCGCACGGTCCTGCTCTGCAACGACATTCCACCGCCGCCAGGAGATGTCGACACCTCCATCCCCGAGGCGGACTCTGAGTCTCCGACGCTGCGAGAGCGCATCACGACGCACCTGGAAGATCCGAGCTGCTCGTCCTGCCATCAGATCACCGATCCGATCGGTCTGGGCCTGGAGAACTTCGACGGCATCGGACGCTGGCGCGACACCGAGAACGACGCCATGATCGATCCGAGCGGTGATCTCGACGGCGCGGATTTCTCGTCTGCCTGGGCGCTCGGAGAGGCCGTCGCAGAGCACGAAGATCTCGGACCCTGCATGTCCAGCCACGTCTTTCAGTACGCCACGGGACACGCCATCGTGGATGGTGAGGAGGCGCTGGTGGACTGGCTGGCAGAGTCGTTTGCCGAGTCTGGATACTCCTTCCAGGAGCTCCTCATCCAGACCATTCTCTCCGACAGCTTCACCACGACAGGAGCGATCCAGTGAGCGGCAAGCACACCCCAAGTCGTCGTCGATTCCTTCGCGGTGCGCTCGCTGGCGGCGGTCTGGTCACCGTCGGCCTGCCCGCCCTGGAGATCTTCGCTCCCCGTACCGCTCAGGCTGCAGCCGATCTGTTCCCCAAGCGCTTCGGGCTGTTCTTCTGGGGCAACGGCAACCGCCCCGATCAGTGGACGCCGACCGGTGAGGGGAGCGACTGGACCGTCTCCGAGGAGCTGGCACCGCTGGCGAACCTCACGGACATCATCACGGTCCTCAGCGGGATGTCCGTCAAGGTCGACAACATCTCTCCGCACTGGTCGGGTGCTGCCGGGCTGCTGACGGGACAGCAGGTCGATGGGGACGACGACGACTGGACCGTCGCAGGCCCGACCATCGATCAGATCATCGCCGCTGAGATCGGGGACGCCACCCTCTACCGCTCCCTGGAGATCGGCATCTCCTCCTCGGGGATCTTCTCGTTCACCGGCCCCAACGCCACCAAGCCCGCAGAGGTTGATCCGTTCACCTTCTACGAGCGCATCTTCGGTGAGACCTTCCGGGAGCCGGGCGAGGGGGGCGTGGTCGATCCCAGCCTCGGCTATCGGCGCAGCGTGCTCGATGCGGTGCTCTCCGACGTCAACGCGATGCAGTCACAGCTCGGCAGCAGCGATCGGCAGCGGCTGGAGCAGCACCTCGATGGCATCCGGGAGCTGGAGCTTCGACTCGCTCGCCTCTCGGATGACCCGCCGGATCTCGCGGCCTGCTCCACGCCCAAGGCGCCGCTCGAGGAGTACCCCGACATCGACGGCCGCACTCAGCTCTCTGCACGGAGCCGTGCGATGTCCGATCTGCTCGCCATGGCCCTGGCCTGCGACCAGACCCGGGTGTTCTCGTTCCACTTCACTTCGCCGCTGAACAATGAGCTGTTCACCGACACCACCGATGGCCACCACAACCTCACCCACAACGAGGGTGGCGATCAGCCAGAGGTCCACAGCATCACCGTTCAGGTGATGGAGGAGCTGGCCTACCTGCTGGAGGCGCTGCGTGCGGTGCCCGAGGGAGAGGGGAGCCTGCTGGACAACAGCATCGTCCTCGCGGCCTCGGAGACCTCTGAGGGACGGACCCATGCTCTCGATGAGATCCCGCTCATTGTGGCTGGCGGGGCCGGTCGCATTGTCACCGGACAGCACTACCGCTCGTACACTCAGGAGAGCGCCAGCAAGGCGATGCTCTCGCTCATCCGCGCCATGGATGTGCCCGCCGCGAGCTTCGGTGCTGGTGAGTCCGAGGCGACCGATGGCCTCTCTGACATCGAGCTCTGAGGAGAATCAGATGATCTGGCTGCTGCTCAGCGCATGCGGAGGCGACAAGACCGAGGCGGTCGCAGACTGCTCGACGGGAGAGGAGCTGACTGCGGTCCTCAATGTCGTCGCCTACACCCGCCGGAAGGACGGCGTCGTCTGGGGCTTTAACCTCGATGACCACGTCAGTGACGACAACGACTGGGAGGGCTGTAGCCACGAGGACCTCATCGATCCGGCTGGCAACGAAGGCATCGACAACGCCTTCTCAGGGCTCATCCCAGCCCTGGAGGCCACCGAGGCCTCTGCGGTCGAGGATCTTATCCAGGACTCGGTCAACAACGGCGAGCTGCTGCTGATGGTCAAGCTCACCGGGATCGATGACTTCGACAACGACGACTGCGTCTCGCTGGAGTTTACCCGAGCCGACGGCGCGCCGATCATGGGCACAGACGGGGAGATGCTCGATGGTCAGAGCTTCGGTCGCTCTGAATTTCCGCCCTATGCCTACGTCGAGCAGACCACGATCACCGACGGGGTGGTAGACGTCCGCGGGGTTCCCCTGTTCCTGCCGCTGCAGGTGCTGGACGTGGAGCTTGAGTTCGACATGCCTGAGGGGGCGGTCCGGCTGGCGGTGTCTGAGGATGGCATCATGACTGGCGTGTTTGGCGGCGGGGTCAGCAACAGCGACATCCTGCGCATTGTAGAGGAGGGTGATCTCGGCGACATCCGAGAGCTGGTCACCACCCTGGTCACCAGCGCAGCGGATCTCGAGCCGGATGAGGACGGGGTCTGCCAGGAGCTGTCGGTGGCGTTTCAGTTTGAGACAACCCCGGCCTTCTTCTATGGCGAGTAGCGCGCGAGCATCGCCACGTGCGTCGTGATGCCGCCGTGGTCTCTGCACGCCAGGGGGGCCGCCTGGTCTGGAGTCAGCCCGCTGCGCTGGCACCCCGGATCGGTGCTGTTCGGAGCGGAGATGGTCGGATACCTGGGCTGCGATGACCGATCCTCAAGGCGCTCCCCGTGATCCATCGATGTCCCTGGTGCACCGGCTCGGACTGGTCGCGCTGGGTCTGAACGGTGCGGTGATGATCGGTCAGTGGTGGGGACACTCGGACAGCCCACGAACGGCTGCGTTTACCATTGTGCTTGGCGTAAGCCTGCTCTTGATGGCGCTCCGAGGGCTGACCCTCCCCAGATCATCCTGAGCTGGCTATTCTTCCCAACCCCGTGTCCAGGACCTCCGATGCCCAGCCTGTCTCCCATTCGAGATGCCCTCAAGGGCCGCCACAGCACGCGACTCGACGACATCGACCTCCTCCGCACCCTCGTCGAGCACGGGACCTGGCGGGTTCCAGCGGAGACGAGCGAGGGGCAGCACCGCCTGCTGGTTCAGGAGCGCGCTGGGGAGCGATGGCTGCAGATCTTCACAGACGGTGCGGCCCTGGAGCAGCACCTCCAGGCCATCGGACACGCTGAGGACCTGGCCTGGATCGAGACCACCGGGGAGTGGCTGCTGAGCAACCTCGCCGATGACCTCACCGGCCTCGCCATCAACCCGACCCTCCCTGATGGCATCCGCTTCCTCTCCGAGCACTTCCCGTCGCTGCGGAGCTGGGGCCGTGCACGGGCGGTAGAGGCCGCGCTCGTCGAGCGTAGAGACGACGAGGCGACGGTCAGTCTGCTCACGGAGAGCGCATTTCTCATCGCGTTCATTCCCCCTGACGGCGGCGGCGCACCACAGATCGCCCTGGCGCCAGATCCCCAGGGCCGGCAGCTCGCTGCGATCTTCACGGCGCCGGACACCGCACGCATCTTCACCGAGGCTGCGGGGCGCGCCCTGGGCCGCAAGCTGACCCTGCAGTCGGTCCCGGGTGGCGAGCTCTTCGCCAACCTCGGGCGCATGCCCTTGGATGGCCTGGTGTTTAACTGCCTGGGACCAAGCGATCCTGTCGCGGTCACCCTGGCGTTTACGCTGGCCTTCAGCGCGGAGGCCAGTGAGGCGACGGACTGAGCCCCAGCGGGGTCTCACCAGCGCTCGTCAGAAACAGCACGAGCCTCTTGGGGGCGACGCCGCGAGGCAGGCCCTGGTGTTGTGTTGCCGTCGGGCAGAAGCGTCAGGTCAACCAGGCCGAGCGTCGCGGGTGAGCGCGCGCCGTCCGTGCGCAGGAGATGGAGACCAACACCAAGGAGCGTGCTCCTCCAGGAAGGGGCATCCAAGAAGCGCTTGAGGAGCATGCCGCGGAGGAGAAGATGGCCCCGGAGTGCTCGATCCTGCTGCCCTCGAGAAAGAAGAGACTGGAACTGGAATCATGGATATGGACGGTCGGCTGTTGAGCACCCTCGAAGAGAAGAGAGACAAACTCACCGGAGGGGTGGAACCGGATCCGTTGCTCGGCATCAATAAGGAACCATGCTCATGCTCTTCTTGATGCCGTCGGCCATGGCGGCTTGGTCTCCGCAGCCCGAACACCGGGTGATGCTGGATGAAGGGCATGCCGCCCTCACGCGATACGACCTGCCAGCAGCCGTCGAGACGCTCCGCGTGCTCGTCGAAGCGGATCCGACGGGCGGGGAGGCGCGCTGGCGGCTGGGGCAGGCCTTGGTCCACAGCAATCGTCCGGACGATGCCCGCGTGGTGCTGCTCTCTCTACAGGCGGACTTCCCCGAGCGGGTCGAGCCTCCGCTGGCGCTGGCCTGGGCAGGTCTGGCGGCGAGACAGCCCGATGTGGTCGAGGTGGCTGCGACGATGGCGAGTGAGCTGAGCCCAATGGATCCGGAGCCTGCGCTCCTGCTGTCCTGGAGTGCCGCCGCCAGCGGTGAGTATGTCCTCGCCCGTCAGCGCCTCGACACCCTGGCTGAGGTTCCCGAGCGAGCCTGTGTCGAGGCTCGGCTGGCATTGGCAGACACAGACTATGTGGAGGCTGCGGTCGCGCTGTCACGGTGTGAGCAGATCGCTCCGCTGCTGCTGGTGCGAGACACTCAGATGGCCTTGGTCCGACTCAAGATCCCCCAGACTGAGCAAGGAGTGGGTCCCAGCGCGCTGGATCTTCAGCTCCATGCCGGTGCCCGTGAGTTGCTCCTCGCCGATCGACCCTGGGATTCCCTGGCGCTGCTCGCGCTCCTCGCTCAGCGCTATCCGAGGGATCTCAACACAAAGATCTGGCAGGGGCGGTGCTTTGAGCTGCTTGAGCAGCCCGAGCGGGCGATGGCGATGTATACCCAGGTCCTCGCCTCAGACTGGCGGGCGCTGTACCTCAGCGGCCGGGCGGAGGGCGTCATGGCCTGGACGGGAGAAGAAGGGGTACGCGCCGGAATTGCCAACGTCGCGCGTCGACAGGCGCTCCTGCTTCACGCCAGCGGTCAGACCGACACCGCGCGCGACCTGCTTCACCGCGTCGAGGAAGACGTCGGTTCGTGGCCGGTGCTGAGCATGGCGATGGCAGAGCTCGACCGCTGACGCTTCAGGGGCGAAACCGTGACTGCGGCTGCGGGACCAGCTCGGACTCAAACGGGTACTGCAGTCCGCTGCCCAGGCTGTGTCCGAGCATCGGCAGGTCGATGAACCGCTGCGCGCTGTGATCGGGGGAGAAGGCTCCGCTGATGCCTGCGGGCTCGGGGAGGGTGAAGCTCAGCTCTAAGACCCGGGGGATGCGGGAGCAGCTGTCGTTGGGGTGCTCGCAGCCGGAGTCCGTCACGAGGAGGGTGTTGCCGTTATCGATGAGGTCGGCGGAGCGAACGAATCCGAGGGCCTCGTCCGTAGAGGTCAGCCCGTCTCCGAGGTAGACCGGCGGGGAATCCAAGGTCGCCAGCGCCATGCCGATGCTGCCCGTCTCACCTTCGAAGGCGTCGCTTGAGCCGAAGCTGTGGGCGTAGAGCATCAGCTGCTCGCCGTCTGGAGCGCCCTCTTGGATGACGGCGTGGTGCACGGCCGCGAGGTAGCCCTCCTCTGGATAGGCCCAGACGCGACGCGGGCTGGCTGGATCGGTGACCTCCCAGAGCATGATGCGCCCGGCGTGGTTGTTCCCCGTCTCGCTGGGGTCAGAGCCCTTGTAGGTCACCAGGAGATAGACCTCGTGGTTCCGACTGAGGACCTGGACATGGTTCGGCCAGCGCGCAGCGCCCCAGTCTTTCTCGCTGGAGTCGAGCGTGGCGATGACATCTGCGACCCCTGTGCCGGTATCTGGAGGGCGGAGCAGCAGGACGCGATCGTTGAGGGTGTCTGCGATGACCAGCTCTCCGTCTGGGCTCCAGTTTGCGGCATGGGGCATCCGGAGGCGGCAGAGGGGTTCCTGGTTGCCCATGGTGAGGCAAGTCTCTCGGAGCGCGTGGTCCAGGGGGAATCGCAGCCCGTCGATGCGCCAGGACATCTCCTCGCTGAGGGTGTCGTAGTGCATCACACCGGAGACGGCCCGGGTGGGAGAGGTGTTGGAGAAGGAGACGAGGAGTCCGTGGTTGTCGGCGGTGATTCCAAAGACCTGACAGCTCGCCGCGCCATCCTCTCGGAGCGTCGCGCAGTCATCTGGGAGCAGGCTGGAGAGACACAGCGATGACTCCTGCTCGCCGCCGATCCGATCGACCAGCACAATCTTTCCGCCCCCGGTGTCCGCGATCATGATCTGTCCAGGCATGGCCGACGCAGGCCAGGGAGGACCATCACAGGTGTCCACAGTGGACTCTTCTGGTAGACGCCCACAGGACAGCAGAACGGTCAGCAGCACGCTGGACAAGAGGCCCTCCAAGGAGGCGGCCATATCCTAGCCCTTGTGCCCTTCGCAGTCATCTTGATTTCCCTGAATTGTAGTTTCGCGGGTTTAAAAACCGGCAGGCAGACAGCGGCATCAGGGGCAGCAGATGAGGACGCTGGGATCGGGTTGTTGTCTTTGTAGTACCTTATTAATCGATGTTATGGCCCCGCTTTGGACCCTCAGGCGTTGTAGGGTGGCATACCGCGGCGCTTTGTTTCTCAAGCCCATGCACAAACAGGCGGAACGGCTGCAGTGCTTTATGGAGCATGGTGTTGATCTGGCCGTCCAGACGGATGCGGCTTCAGGGGACAATTGGGAGAACGAGCCCCCTTTCGTCAGCATCCCTTGAGCGCGCCTGGTGAATCCCCTATACTGTACAGGCGTTCATGGTGAACGCTTGTTCAGGAGGGCTGTGATGGATGATCAAACACTGACTGCGCGACTGCATGTCCGCTACACCTCTGGCCACCGCGCCGGAAAGCTTCGGGCCTGGCATCCCTACGGAGACAGCCGCCCGCTGCCCGAGCTGCTCGCCCATGCCTTGGCCCGTACCCTGCGTCTCCAGGGCGCAGAGGTCCGCATCGAGGCGCTCGATGCCCCCCGCCAGGGCACCCTTTTCTGAGGCTGCTCATCCCCCGTCTGTCGTCAGAGGGCGATAAGCTCTCTTCATGAGGGGAGGTGTGCATGGTCTGGATGGGGGTGCTGGTGCTGCTTGGTCCGGCGTGTGGTCCGCAACAGCCCGTGAGCGTGGCGGTCACTGCGAACCTCAGTCCCTTCCTGGGGACCTGGATCGTCTCGCTGTCAGAGGAGGAGCGCCGTCGCCTGACGGTCTACGAGCTGGCGCTTCAGGAGCATGCGCCGGGGGAATCCGAGCTGAGTCGCCTTGGGCTGCTTGATGATGACCTGGAGACCCTCCGTCAGCTGAGGGCCCTGCCCCGAGACGCGCCACAGGTCGTCGGAATCTCCGAGGTGATCGATAAGATGAGCGGTGCGCTGGTCATCACTGAGCAGGAGATGCGGATGGAGATCGGCCCGCGCAAGGATGTGGTTGCCTGGAGCCTCATCACGCAGCAGGGAGACACCCTCCGGGTGGCCTTCGAGGGGCAGGGCGAGGGCGTCATCCGCCTCGACGACGACGGCTCTCTGGTTCTCATCGACAGTCAAGGGCAGGAGCTGTCCTTCATTCGACAGGAGGGGTGATGCTGGATCTTGCATCGGTCGTCGCCAGGCACATCAAGAAGACCTGGAAGCAGCCGTGCTGTACGCTCTGCGGTGCCAACAACTGGGCGATGAATGGCCCGTTCGGGCTGGTACCGTGTGGGGTCGATGAGCGCGGCTACGTGACCGGCTACCGGACCGCTGAGATGGGCTCTCCGGTGATCACCATGGTCTGCTACGAATGCGGCCACACAGTGCTTCTGGACTACAGCATCCTCATCGGAATGGAGCCCTGAGCGCAGACCCTGTGCGGCATCATGTCCGCGTCGGGCTCGCCGCGACCGGGATCGTGGTCGCGGCCACGGCTGCGGCCTGGCTTCTGGCGGACGGCTACCTCATCGGTGGGATCATCGACACCGCAGACGTCGAGGACTACTGCGGCGGTGCAGCCTGGCTGACCGCAGAGGATGCCCCGTGGCCCCGCCGCCGCTCCCGCCTCGCCGGTCTGCTCGCCGGACTGCTCACCCCGCTCCTCGGCGCGATCGATGCCCTGGCCGTCGGGGCGCTGCTCGGCTGCGGGATGCTGGTCGCTGGGCTCGTGCTGTGGGCGGGAAGCCTGGGCGGGGCCAGCGCGGGCGTCGCGGCTGCGGTCCTGGTCGCGGGCATGGCGCCGCTGGCTGTGCTCTCTCGTCACCTGACGTTCTACCCAATGATCGCAGGAGGGCTGACCCTGTGCACCGGCCTGGTCGCCTGGGGCGCTCAGCGATCAGATCGGTGGGGGGGGGCCGCGGTGGGTGCCGGCATCTTCCTGGCTCCGCTGTGGGACCTGCGGGGCATCGTCTGGTGTCTGTCCCTGGCAGGTCTCGCGGGTCTGCTGGCGATGCGCTCGGCGGGAGCACGGCAGCGCATCGTCGTTGTTGTCTGTGCGCTGGGGCTGTCGTGGGGGGCCGGTCGGCTCGCCTACCCAGCAGACGCGGTCTCGCTGGAGGAGCAGGCATGGCAGGCTGTCCATCTCGATGCCCTCGCTGAGAGCCAGGCACGGGGGCACCACGGCATCCCCGCACAGCCGACCCGAACCATCTGGGGCTGGACAAGCCTGCCGGCGCTGCCCTTCGGGCTGCGGACCGTGGCGTCCATCGCTGACCAGGCTCCGCTCCGCTCTCCGGAATTTGCCCTCAGCGACTGGCAGCTTCGCACCTGGAGCGTGCCGCTGGGGCTCGCCGGCCTCCTGGGGCTCATCGGTCTGCGCAGAGCGCCCCGTAAGCTCCTCATCCTCGCGGTCACCAGCCTGCCGTTCCTGCTGGCTTGGATCGACGCGGCCCGATTTGGACGCGCAGAGCTTCGACAGCTCTCTCTGGCAGCCCCCGGTGTCGCGGTGGTGATTGGCGTGGGGGTCAGCATGCTGGGCGCACGCCGCTTCGGCCCCTGGCGCTGGCTTCCGGTGGGTCTGCTTGCGGTGATGCTTCTTCCGGGGCTGCCGCTGTCGCCGGGGGCCGGCTGGCGCACTCCGACACCCTCTCGGCAGTTCCTGCTCGGTCCGCTCCTCATCATGGCTCGGCGCTCAGAGCAGCCGCCGGCCCGACTCCGGGCGGCCTGTATCGATGCCATCGGAGACGGTCAGAGTCTCCTCTACGGAGACCTCTTGCGCCCACCGACCCGCTGAATCGCATGAACCTCGCTGGTGTCGGGGGGCTGCCAGTGAGAGACCATTCGATCGATGACCGTGCGGGGAACCGATGCCTCACGCGCAGCGTTCTGTGCAAACAAGATCTCCGGTGGTGCCTCGATGCAGACGGCCTGGATGGTCACGCTGTAGTCTGCAAGCAGCCTGAGGAGAGGCTCGCGAGCCTGGCGGGTCAGGGTGGTGGCGTTCCAGACGAGCGGAGCGCCGAGCCGGAGGTGCTCCCGTGCGCGCGCTCGGGCAAGCTGGATGACCCGGCGCTGGTTCTCGGAGGGGTGGACGGACAGCTCCGCGCGGATCGCGTCGAGAGAGACGACCGGATGGTCGGGCCGGTTCGCTGCGATCCAGGTGTCCTTGCCTGCGCCGGGCAGCCCGCTCATCATCACCACCTCACCTCGGGTGTCGTCGCAGGCTGCCTGCCGGGGGTCGCGCTGGGGGTCGCGGAACCACAGAAAGCGCGCATGTGCGCTGGTGAACGGCCACGGCTGCGTGAGGCAGTGCTCTTCCTTCGCGAGCCGCTCAAACCGGGCGATTCTCTCTTGCAGGCGCGCACTGTCACCGCTGCTCCGTCCCTCAACGTCTGCTGTACACAGCATCGCGACGTGATCGCACCGGGTCGTCTGGCTGGCCCAGATGAGGGCGCGGAGCGGATCGGGCTGGCCGATCCAGTCGTGTGGAGCCTGATGCCACTGGATCATGCCGCAGACCTGCTCACGGATCTCTGCGGAGACCCCCACCCGCCACAGAAGTCCGCGGGCCAGGATCGAATCCTGCCGAGCGCTACGTGGGGCGGAAATTTCCCGATCAGAAGCCGTTACCGCAGCTAGCGAACCGGCGACATTGCACAGCAGGGCGGCAGCAAACACCGCGTCGCGGTCGGCTACAGGCAGCGCTCGCCAGCAGGGGTTTTCGACCAGCGCCTCGCACACCATTCGCGTGTGAGCGCGCACAGTGCCTTCTGCGTAGTGCCCCGGTTTCGGTGCGCAGCTGCTCATCGCCGCGACCCAAGAGAGCGCCTCTGCAATGGCCGGCCAGTCAAGCTTCCAGCCAGGAGCCGTCGGAGTGTTCAGGAACCAGGACATGAGCGAACCATCAGTAGCAGCAAGGGAACATCTCGGGTATCTGGGTAGCATGTGGACGATGATGCTGATGATGCTGGCCTGCGTCGATGAGGAGCCCGAGGCGGAGCCAGTGGACGTCTCTCTCATCGAGGCAGAGGCCTGGGTGCTCCTGGGTTCTTCCGAAGACCCCTGGGATGACCGGCCGGCAGACGCAGCGTGCTCGGCGCTCGGATACGAGGTCGAGGGGCCATACTTCGAGATCGACACTGAGCTGTGTCCCTACGGAACCTTCTCCCAGCCAGCACTCCATGGGGTGCGTGAGGGAGATGAGCTGACGATCGTCTATTGGTACCTCGATCTCTGGTCGACGGACTACGGGGCCGAGGGGCATGTTGCGATCAGCGTCGGCGGAGAGGTCTTGGTCGAAGAATTTATCGAGATCCCGGCGGATGCCGAGGTCCGCCCCAGCGTCCTCTCGGCACCTCGCGACATCGCGGAGGGAGAGGAGATCACCTTCCACATCCACAACCACGGCTACAACAACTGGTCGATGGGTACGTTTGAGGCCCTCACGGTTCCCTGACGGGCCGCAATCATGAGCCTGTGAAGCTGGCCGTTACCGGGTGTGCTCTATGACTCCAGCACCCTCAGGCGTGCCGTGTCACGACGCCCAGGGGGCATCGAAGCGTGATGCCTGACTCGTCGGGCTGTGGGTGTATCTTGGGGCTGACGGGTCGAGGAGACGGGCACGACGAGGCTGCCAGTGGGACCCTCACAGGCTGGTGTGCGGCGTCTGGATTTGCCGCTGTCCTGTATGCCGCCCTAAGGTGAAGTCAGTCTGGAGGACACATGCGAAATTCAACCATCGTGGTGCTGGTAGGCGGATGCCTGAGTCTGTGGATGCTCACGCCGTCCCTTGCCCATGCGCAGTCTATCGACATCAACCTCGACGCTGCGAAAGCCAAGGAGTACAACCTCGACGTCAATGGTCTGGAAGATAACCTGAACAGTGCCGTCAGCGATCAGCTCAACATCGGGGATCAGACCGCCTTCTTGGAAGACATGGCGAACGCGGCAGCCCTCGCGACCAAGGGGATGGGGGTCGACTATGCCTCCAACCCCAAGCGGTTTGTGTTCGGCGGCTCGTTCGGCACCGCGGTCAACGGCGTCGGGGCGAGCTTCGGGCGCGGTGACTACAGCGTTCCAGAGGGCGGCTTCAGCCTCTCGGCCTCCGCGATGGTGGGCATAAACCTTGGCTTTGGAAACGAAGACAGTCCGCTGAGTCGGTTCCGACTCTACGCCAACGGCTTGGTGCTGGGTACCTCCGGTGAGAGCTTCGACGCCTCGGTCTACAACTACGGCGCCCACCTGCAGTTCCAGGTCTTCAAGCCCCGGATATCCGCTGCGCTGGAGTGGGGCGGTCTTGCCCTGACCAGCGGGTATGAGCTGTCGGGCTATGTGATGAGCCTCTCCAGCAAGCTGCCGGTCGAGACCCAGCAGGATGGCGTCGATCTGAAGTGGGATGCCCTGGGCACCTACGACATCACCTCGGTCTCCGATACCATCCCTGTGGAGGTGTCCACCAACATTCGGATCCTCGTCACGACCCTGTACGTCGGCGGCGGCGCGGACATCGTCAACGTCGGGCGCGCCACCAGCGACATCTCTCTGGGCGGTGACATCTCTGCCTCCGCCTTCGGCAGCACCGAGACCCTCGGTGACATCTCGGTCTCGCTGGACGGTGAGGGCATCGCGGACGATGTGGTCCCGCGGCTGTTTGCGGGGCTTCAGGCAGATATCCTCTTCATCAAGGCGTACGGCCAGCTCAATGTTGGGCTCAACGAGAGCTTCGGAGGGCACGTCGGGCTGCGGGTCGTGCTGTAGTCACCGGCATGTCGCAGCGGTGCTGAGCTACGCAGCCGGCCACCGAAACGCGATCTCTTCACAGCATGCCTCCATCACATGGAGGCGAGTGAGGTTTGCCTTCGGAGCGGAGTGCAGGGTGCCGGAGAAGACATCCCACACCATGCATCGACCGGCGCTGGCGGTCTCGCCGGGGCGAGCCAGCGTGCTGGAGGCGTAGTGGTGCAAGAGCGCTGCGATGTTCTGACCGGACTCGGCATCGAGGGGCTGAGTCTTTGAGAGGTGCAGCTTCAATGCACCAACAATTGGTCGCCCGTTGCGGTTCTCACCCCTCAGGATGATGTCGGGACCGACGTCAACCCAGACCCCGCACAGGTCGACTGGTGGCGGGCTCTCCGGCCCTCGCGCCAGCTTCATCCGCCTCCAGGGGGTGTAGTCCTGCCACTTCAAGAAGTGGGACAGCGCCTCGATGCACAGCGCAGCATTCTGGGAGGCCCAGGTGGAGCCAAGGTAGCCGCTGGCGAGGTACTCGATGACCAGGAACAGCGCGGAGGGATCCGTCTCACCGTCGAGGAGGTGATCGATCATGGCTTCACGCGCATCGAAGTAGCGCATCGAAGAGAACTCACGAGGTCGCTTCTGGTTCTTTACGATCGCCCTTCGCTGTCGGGCATCTGCGGTCGTGTACAGCCCGAGCTTGTGCATGGCGATGCGAGGCATGGTCTGGACCTGCTGGACTCGAAGTGCGCGCATGATATCTCCCACGGTTGATACCAATTCTTAGCCCTTTTGCAGCGGACTCACGGCACTTTTCGGACACTATATGTCCTAAAGGACATAAGTTGACCCTATTCAAGCGTTCAGGGTATTTGCTTGAGCCGCTGGGAGACGGCTGCTGCGCTCTGGGGTCGCTTCTCTGCCTGAAGTGACATTAATTCCAGCACGAGCTCAGACAGCTCGCGGGAAATCTCCGGGCACCACTCCGCTGGCGGCGTTGGGGTGGCGTCGAGGAGGACATCGACTGAAGTATGGGCATCTCCGCGCTTATAGGGACGACGACCCGTGAGCAGCTTGTAGGCCATGACACCCACGGAGAACAGGTCGCTGCGGGGATCGGTCGGCTTGGCGGTGAGCAGCTCTAGCGAGGCATAGCTTCGGGTTCCCACGAACCGGATTCCCTCTGCCACGCCGGCTGCCTGGTTCATCCACCGCGCGGCGCCGAAGTCCACCAGGGTAATGGAGCCGTTGGGCTGGACGAGGACATTGGATGGCTTGATGTCGCAGTGCAGGATGTTCTGGCGATGGAGGTAGTCCAGCGCATCCGCCACTCCGATCAAGATCCGACGCGCGCGGTAGATTCGGGTGGTCGAGCCCGCCTGCCCAAACGCACGGACATCTGTGATCGCAGTCTCACCGGGAATCCAGCTCATGCTCATCCACGGTGCGCCGTCTTTCTCTCCGAACTGATAGGCGCGCGGCACGGACCGGTAGCGCTGCTCGCTGAGGATGGTGAACTCTCGGTAGAAGCGCTTGAGGGCTTTCTTCCGGTTTCGGAAGTGGAGCTTGACGGCATAGGGGCGCCCGTCCTTGTCTTCACCGAGGTAGACCCGCGCGTACCCGCCCTTGCCTGCGAGCCGGATGATTCGGTAGGGACCAATCTGATCGGGAACCGGAACATCTTCGCTCAACGCAGGTACTCCAGGACGGCCTGATTGAAGGACTCTGGCCGCTCGATCTGGGGCGCGTGAGCGGCCTGCTGAATCGTGACCAGCTCTGCATCGAGCAGCTCAGCGAGGGAGGCCCCGATGGGAGGAGGAAAGACCCTGTCGTGGCTGCCCCAGACGACCAGGCTCGCCGGCGGGACGGTGAGGGTGCTGGGTGCAAGCAGGTCGCGGTTGGTCGAGAGGTCTGCCAGGAGACCCCGCAGCGCATCGTGGTGGTCTGCGAACAGGTTGCGCTGGATGTCTCGGAGCAGGAAGCGTGGGTAGTGCTTCTCTTCATAGTAAGCCAGCCCGATGAGCGCGCCGACGGCTGCGGGAGTCTGCGGAACAAACAGCTCCTCCGGCTCCGCTACACCGAAGCGATCCGCGAGCGCCTCGGCGTCTTCATCGGAGAACAGTGGACCGGGACTGTCGACGATAACCAACCGATTGAAGCGGTCCTCAGCGAGCTGATACAGCCGCAGCGTGACGAAGCCGCCGTATGAGATCCCGACGACATCGACCGCCGTGAGCTCCAGCGCGTCGAGCAGCGCGAGCTGTGCCTCTGCCTGATGGGTGAGGGTGGGCTGAGCCTGCGAGTGCGACGCCCCGAACCACAGCAGATCAGGGACGATGACGGTGTGCTCTGCGGTGAAGTCGTCGAGCTGTCGGCTCCAGGTGGCCAGGCCGTCTCCGCCGAAGCCGTGGATCAACAAGACCGGCGGCCCCTGCCCACCCATCCAGTAGCGGACGGTGTGCTCTCCAGCGACCAGGGTGTGTGCTTCCATTCCGGTCCGGTGTGCCTGCCAGGCGATGGCATGCATGCCGATCTTAGACAGGGAGCAGCCGGTGCTGAGGAGCAAGACGGGGAGCAGGAGGCGCATCGTGACCTCCGTATCCGCTCAGCTGCGGCGGCGGAAGACGACCACGAGGCTCAGCAGCATCGGGGCGAGGGCTGGAGAGACCGGGACGACGCTGCAGCCGGAGCGCTTGCCGCCGGCGTCGGCGTCGTCATCGGTGCTGGCCTCGGCGACCGGTGCTGCGAGGATTCCCTCTGTCTCACACCAGACTCGGGTGCCGTCCTGGCATCGGGTGACCATCTCGTTGTCGATCCAGTCGAGGTAGGCATCGACTCGGGTGTCGACGCCGCCCTTGGAGTCACAGTCGGACTCATCGTAGGCGTGGCTGGTGACCCCGATGAGCCGCATGGACTCGATGCTGTCGGTCTCGATGTCGAGGAAGGTCGGGCCGCCGGAGTCGCCGTGGCACTTCCGGACATCCTCTGCCACTGCGCCGACCTGAAGCTCGTAGTCGCCAAGCTCGTTGAGGACGGAGTAGCCCATCATCTTGATGGCATAGTCGCCCGGCTCGGGCTGCTCGAAGAAGTCGGTCGCGATCTGCTGGCCCCAGCCGACCACCGCGACCTCCAGGCCTTCTTCGAGCTGGGTGGCCTCGTCGAGGGTCGGCAGGTATGCGGGCTCGACATCCGTGACAGCCTCCGCGAGGAACATCAGCGCGATGTCGTCGTTTTCAGCGATGCCGATCGCCATCGCGGTGAGATCAAAGTCCTCGTGCATCACGGTGTCGATGACCGCCACGGCGTCCGCTGGCCAGTCCGGGTTCGCGCCGGAGCCGTCCCAGGCGGTGAGGTCGGCCTGGCGAGACCACTGGAGCTCCTTGTTGTTGACCTCGCCCATGCCGTACGTGAGCGCGTAGTCATCGAGGCAGTGTGCTGCGAGCAGGACGACATCGGGCGCGATGAGGGTGGAGGAGCAGACGATGGTGCTGACGGAGGATGTGGACCCCCAGATCTCGATGTCTGCACGCATCAGCATCCCGCCGGTCATCGGGTAGTCGTCCGTGGTGGCGGACTCACCGTTGATGATGGCATCGCCGTCAGCGAGTGTGACGTCGAGGCGCTCATCGCTGTCGAGGCGCTCATCGCTGTCGAGGTTCTCACCACCGACAGCGGCGAGCTCGCCAGCGAGGGTGGCGGAGATCAGGGTGAGGGTTAGCATCGGGACTCCGGTGGGTAAGCGGGACTCAGTGGGTATGGGTACAGTCAGGCTCACCAAATCGCAATCGTGACGTGTAACGAACTGGTGAACGATGTCTGCTCAGCCGCTGACCTTGCTGTTGCCATTTTGGATGGTTGATGAGTGCTTCAGCATCGCGATGTTGCTGGCTTCTGATCCCGAGCGCTCCGGGGCGGAGACCTGGCGGCTCCAGGAGGTCTTCTCCATGAGCAGCCGAGAGGAATCGTTCGTCCGTCGGTTGCTGAGAAAGAAGCGAAACATCTGGCTCTACCGCTGCAACCAGCGGGGGTGGTGCGGTGACTTTGTACTGGTCGATATGTCCGTGCCGGACATCCGACATCGGCAGGCGGTGGTCATTGAGCTGAAGTCCGGTGCTTCGCTCAAGCTCAGCGGCGGCGGCCTGCAGGTCAAGAACGCCCCGGCAGCCATCGCGGAGCTCGTCGAGGCCGGGGTGCTGAGCGAGGGGGCCGAGCTGGTGACCTGGCTGGGCAGCAAGGAAGCGGTCCTGGAGGCGCTGGGAGCAGCGGAGGTCTGATGCTTCACTCGGGCGATCACATCGGAGACTGGGTGGTCGAGTCACCGCTTGGCGCAGACGGAGTGCGATCGGTCTGGCGCTGTCGCAGCCGTCATGCCCCCCTACAGCTGGCTGCGGTCAAGGTCCTGCGTGGCGGAGAAGCCTCGCAGCAGTACCGCGAGGCTTCCGCACTGACCGCCCTGAGTCATCCAGGAGTGGCTCGGGTGCTGGAGTGCTGGAGAGACGCCGAGCGAGAGTGTCTACTTGTGGCGACGGCGCTGGTCGAGGGGATGACGCTGCGGGAGCGCCTCCGGGGTGGTGCGCTGCCCGCTGTGCAGGCACGCGTGCTGGCCCGGGAGGGACTGGAGGCCCTCGACGCCGTCCACCGTGCGGGGGTCTGTCACCGTGATCTCAAGCCAGCCAACATCATGCTGCGCCCCGATGGTGCACCGGTCCTGGTTGCCTTCGGCACACCCTGGGACCGCATGCCGCACCCACGGTCTCGTGGAGCGCTCAGCATCTCCAGCCACATCGCTCCAGAGTGCCTCCGACCAGGCGACGTCGATCCGGTTCGGGTGGATCTGTATGCCCTCGGTGTGAGCCTGTTCGAGGCGCTCACCGGTTCGTCCAGCGCTGACGCGGCACGAGCACCTCGGCAGCACACCCTGCCGACCGCCGCCCGAGAGCATCCCGGCGCAGCCCTTGATCCCGGTGCCTCTGCTCCGGTTGCGCTTCGGGTCCTCATTCGTGCACTCACTCAGCCCGTCCCGAGTCATCGTCCATCATCCGCCGCTGCGGCCCTGTCGCTGCTGCATGCTCCGGCCGCGATCCGTGGAGCGGGCAGAGCAAACACCTCGCAACCGCCTCGATCGCGTCGATGGGCGTGGCTGGTGCTGCTGGCTGCGCTCGCGGGCGGCACCTGGGCAGCACTGCAGGAGGAGGCACCAGTGCCTCTGAAGCCGGTGCTCTCGGGGGTTCGCCTTCCGAAGGGAGAGCGGCTCCTGGAGACGGAGAGCACTGTGCTGCTCGGCATTCCACACGGAGCGGTCGAGCCCCTGGCGGACCGTGTCGGGCAGGGGCTGCTTGAGGATGGCTGGCGGATGACGGAAGACCGCTCGCACGATGGGATCTCGGTGGAGCTGTATGAGCGGGAGGGACGCCACCTCGGTGTGCTGGTCTCCACCGATGGGCCGGCGGCGTTTGTGCTGGTCGAGGACCGCGACATCATCGATCCTGCGATGTCACAGCTCGGCCTCCCGCCTCTCTGACGTGGTCCTTCCGCTCGGCTTCCGCAGCGGGAATACTGACCACCAGACCGCCGCTTGAGTCCACCGGGATACACTGTCACGACCTCTCTTCTCCAGGCAATCCATGGGACTCCTCGACCGCCTCCGCGCGCTTGTAGATCCAGACTCTGACAGCCTCGACCGCCCGGATCTGCGCCGCCGGGTTGTCGAAGGAATCCTCCAGCTTCGGCGACGCGGCCAGCGTGGGGTCGAGCAGCTGCCCTTGTCGGTGCTCGTTGCTGTGACTGTTGGCGAGGGCAGCGTCGAGGTCGTGCGCCAGTTCGTCGATGAGCCAGCCTTCGATGATGAGATCGACGCCGAGCTCCGCAACCGCTTGGTCGGCATTCGCCCCGATGCCCTGCCGCGTCGTCGGTATGTGGTGGCAGCCGGAGAGCTGACCGGTGTCGTGGTCACGGAGTCAGACTCCGGGGTCACCGCGCGGCTGTGTATTCGTGGCGGCGATCGAGATGGCGAACACATCGTGCTGTCTGCTGGTCTGCGGGAGCACCGGATCGGTCGCGGCGAGTGGCATGAGCCGGGAACCGTCACCAACGACATCGCGCTGGGAGCAGCGTTCGTGAGCCGCCGTGCTGCGATCCTTCGGGTGGCGGGCTCAGCGCTGGAGATCTCGGCGCTTGATCAGGGGGAGTGCCTCGTGGTTGTTCGCCGCGACGGCAAGCGCATTCGACCCGTCAACACCCGCTCTCGCCGGGTTCGGGTCGGCCCGGGGGATCTGCTGGAGCTCAACGACGGCGGTGGTCAGCGGATCTGCGTTGAGATTCTCTCGCCAGAAGAGGAGGAGTAATGGGCGTCATTGCGGTAGAGCCTGACCGGTTTCGCGTCGAGTTTGCGCGACTGGAAGAGGGCGGCGTCTTTGGTCGGCTGAAGGGGATGCTCAGCCGACCTGCGGTCGTGACCGTCGATCCGTTCCGGGTCGGCCGTGCGGTCTGTGCGGTCATGAGCCGCAGCACAGAGCGCGATGTCCATGGTCGGCTGCTGGCCTGGAATGAGTACCGGGTCTACCTCTCCCGGGCCGACTATGATCGCCTCCGTCCGCTGCGCGGTCGCCTGAGTGCTGGGCTGGACACCATCATCCGGAAGTCTCTTGCCGATCTCGGCGCGCAGACTGTCGGTGATCCCGTGGTCCGGGTGCTGTTCGACGAGGAGGCGGATCTGGAGCAGGGCGTCGGCGAGATCGTTGTCGCCTATGTAAACAACGCCGACATCGCAGCGCCGACCGATGCTGAGGTGACCGTCCGGGTTCGCGCTGCGGCGCCTCCGCGCCAAGCTGAGCACACCGAGCGGGTCATCGAGCCGGAGGGACCTGGCTCGCTTCGCGTTGCCTGGGGCGGCGGCACTGCGCTCATCGCCAGCGGACGTCGGATGCAGCTCGGTCGCCCTCACGGTCAGCCCCCGGAGAATTTCATCGCGCTCAGCGGCGCCAGCAACCGAATCAACAGCGTGCAGCTGACCATCGAGAACGGGGTGGATGGTGTGGTGGTCTCCCGACCGGTTCGCGCCAACCCCGTCCAGATCGCCGGTCGTCTGCTCCAGCCCGGGGGGCGCATGGTCCTCTCGGATTCTGCAGTGGAGATCGTGCTGTCCAACGGTGAGCTGACAGTGTCCCTGTCGAGGCTGACTTGAGCCTGATCGCTGCCGGGATGACGCACCCCGGTCGGGTTCGACCCCACAACGAAGACGCCCTGGTCTGTGAGCCTCAGCGCGGCCTGATTGCGGTCATCGATGGCATGGGCGGAGAGGCTGCCGGAGAGGTCGCCGCAGCGATTGCCCGCGAGCAGATTCTGTCTCGTGGTGCCCCCCGTGAGGCCCTGGCTGCCGCAAACGCCGCGATCGTCGCCCGAGCCGAGGCCAACCCCGCCGAGCGCGGCATGGGCTGTGTGGCGACGGCTGCGCACCTGTCCGGTCACCGGCTGACCCTCGCCCACGTCGGCGACACCCGCGCCTACCTCATCAGCGCCGCAGGCCTCGAGCAGCTCACCCGTGATCACACCGTCGTCGCGGAGCTGCGGGAGCAGCAGGGGATGACCGAGGCGCAGGCCCGTGCGCTCCCCAACCAGCACCGGGTCACCCGAGATCTCGGCGGCCAGCTGCGCGACGGTACCGACTGGATCGACACCGGAGAGGTCGACCTCCAGCCCGATGACCTGCTGCTGCTGTGCTCTGACGGACTGCATGACCTCGTCCGAGACGGCGAGCTGTCTCGCATCCTCGGTGCTGCGCGGTCGCATCGCCAGGAGCCGGAGGCGGTTGCCCGTGAGCTGGTCGAGCTGGCCCTGTCTCGGGGCGGACACGACAACATCACCGTCGTGGTCGCGCGCTTCACCGCATCTTCCGCGCCCACGCCCCGTCCGCCTCGCGTCCACCGCAAGCCGGAGGAGCCGCCTCGCGTCCTCCGCAAGCCGGCTCCTCCAGCGCCGGGGCCTCGGCGCTCTGGGATGCCTCGGGTGCTGCTCGCCCTGGTTCTGTCGGCGCTCGCGTTTGTCGTCGGTCGCCTCTCGGTGTCTTCGCCCGAGGCCGCGCCGACTCCTCCCGTCCCGCTTGTCTTGGAGCCGCCCTTGGTGGAGTGGCGTGTGGCAGCGGGGCAGACCATGACCCTGTCGGGGGCAGACATCCAGTCCCCCTCAGCCGTGGTCTCCGTCGAGCTTGCTGCCGGCGCTCAGCTGGTCATCGCGGACAGCACGCTTGTCCTTGATGCGCTGCTCGTTCGCGGGCCGCCAGATGCGTCGGTGAAGGTCGTGGACTCCACGCTGACAATGCGCGGCAACGCCCCCCAGGTTGAGGGGCCGATACTGACTGTAGAAGAGACCGCTGGGGCTCTCGAGGAGCCGCTTGAGGAGACGCCATGATCTGGCTTGTTGTGGAGCTGCTGCTGTGTGTGGTGATCGTCGCTGCCGTGGTCGGACTGGGTCTTGATGCCTCGGTCAGTGGGGCCTTGGAGGCTGCGGCGGCCCGGAGCGGGACGCTGGAGCGGGAGGCTGCTGCGGTCCTCTCCGCTGCGAAGTCTGCCGGACTGATCTGGGCGGGCGGGATCGCTGCGATGATGCTCGGACGGCTCGTCGGCGGCTGGCGCAGCCGCGGGCATGGAATCGCCACGCCGCTGCTGGTGCCCTGTGTCGCTGCGATGACTGGGCTTGGTCTGATGCTGCAGTGGGGCTACTCGGATCCGCTGCATGCTGTGGATCGCTTCTACTATGGCCCCGGCTTCGCCCCTGGAGTCCTCTACGGCGGCATCCTCGCAGGACTCGCCATGGCGGTCCCGTGGGACCCCGCCCGGCTCGCGGTCCGCCTGCGTGTGGTGATCGGCGGTGGCGCAGCCCTGCTCATGATTGCCCTGGCGCTCATCGGTGATGCTCCCGGCAGCAGCTCGGCCAAGATCAACCTGTTCGGCATCCAGCCCATTGAGCTGGTCAAGCTCGCCTTTGTTGCCTTCCTCGCCGCGAGCATGGGCCGCCAGATCGCCCAGCTTCGCTACCAGCGGACCCGGCTGGGGTTCCTCCACTGGCCGCGGCTGTCGTTGCTCCTGCCGGCGCTGGCGCTGACCGGGGCGCTGTTTGGGCTGATGTTCATCGTCCGCGATCTCGGCCCTACCCTCATCCTCTCAGCGGTCCTGCTGGCGTTCTACTACGCCGCGGTTCGCTCCTGGATTGAGGTCGCCCTGATCGCTGGCTTTGTTGTGGTCTCCGGGCTGGTGGTGGTCTTCATTCAGCCTCCGTTTCTGCCCGACAACGTCCTGGTTCGCGCGGACATGATGCGCGATCCTTGGCTCAACGGGCACCTCGGAGGAGATCAGCTCGCCTCCGGGCTGTGGGCGATGGCATCGGGTGGTCTCTCTGGTCAGGGGCTCGGTCAGGGCGCATTTGGGGCGCTGCCTGCGGGGCACACCGACCTCATCCTCGCTCACCTCACTGAGATCGGTGGCCTCGCGGGCCTCGCGGTCTACACCCTCGCCCTGCTGGCGCTCATCGCTCAAGGGCTCCAGATCGCCTGGAGCGGTCGGACTCCAGAGCGTTCGCTGCTGGCGCTGGGGATCGCCGTCCTGCTCCTTGCGCAGTGGGTCGTCATCTTCTTTGGTACCGTCGGGATGCTTCCGCTGACCGGTGTGGTCGTGCCGTACCTGTCGTTTGGAAAGACGAGCATGATCGTCTTCCTGCTCGCCGCAGGAATCCTCGGACGCCTCGCTGCAGACGGGAAGCGTCAGGTGGACATGGACGAGCTGTCCCAGCTCCGTGGGGGAGTGCTCGCCATCGGTGCTGCAGCAGTGGTGCTCAGCAGCATCGGCGGCCTGATCGCTGGTGTGCAGGTTGGGCTCAAGGGCGTAAAGACCACCACCAGCGGCGTGCTCACCGTTGGCTGGGATGACACCGTCTTCTTCCGCTACGACCCCCGCATTCGTGCCATCGCTGCGCAGATTCCTCGCGGAGAGATCCGAGACCGGGCCGGGGTGGTCCTGGCTGGACCTGACGAGAGCGGAGAGCGTGCGTGGCCGCTGGGGCAGAACCTCGGCACCTTGCTCGGCCCGGTGGGGCAGGGGATTCAGTCGCCGCCCTGGGCTGTCGAGGGCCTGTTCGATACCCGGCTTCGTGGGATCGACACTGTCAGCGAGCCCCTCGCGGTCTACATCGAGCAGCGCCCGGACGTTGTCGACGCGCAGACCGGCGCGGTCACGAAGCGGCGCAGCGATCGCATTCTGTTCACCGTGGCCACCAACGAGATGCGCGACGCGGATCTCGCACAGGCGCGATCGCAGATCGGCCCCAACGCCACCATCTTGTTCACCCGCATCGAGCGGCTCGACTACACGCCGCTGGTCCGCCTCCTTCACCTCACCGGGCAGGCCCGGGCCGATGCCATCGCCGCAGTGGCCAGCGACATCGACAGCCGCTCGGTCACCCTGAGCCTCGATGCCTACCTCCAGTCCGCTGCCGGTGCTCAGGTCCGCGAGATCGGTCCGCAGTATGGGCGCGCGGCAGCCGTCGCGGTCATCGACGTGGACACCGGCCAGGTGCTCGCCCGGGCGCAGTGGCCAGACTACGATCCGGGACGCCCTGACACCTGGGCTGCCGCAGTGCGACAGGGGGATCCGGAGACCATCGGCAGCTACGGGCTGTGGAAGGACAAGACTGGAATCGGCGGGCTGTACCAGGCTGGATCGATCTTCAAGGTCGCCACTGCGCTGGCGGCGGTTCGCGAAGGGGAGGGCACCAGCGGACGGCGCTGCAGCAGCACAGGGGTGACAGACTACACCTGCAGCAAGGGCCAGGAGTGTGACGGCCGACCCTGCGTGACCCGGGATGGATGGAGCAAGCCCATCCACGATGGGCACCGCAGTCCAGACGGCTCCGTCGAGCTCTCTGAGGCGCTGGAGGTAAGCTGCAACGTTTACTTTGCTCAGCTTGGGATCGATCTCGGTGAGGCGGCGTTTCAGTCGCTGGTCTCCGACGGCCTGGAGGTCGACCGCGCACCTGCTGGTGGTGCCTTTCAGCCCGGCGCCGATGGCTCCCGCCAGCTCGCGAGCACTGCGTATGGCCAGGGAGCTGCGCGCATGCACGTCATGCAGGCCGCTCGGATGATCGCGACCGTCGGCGGCGGCGGGGTCTATCGGAAGTGCCCGCCCAGCATGCAGCTTGCCGGTGCCTGTGCCGAGACCCGTCTGGCAGAGGCTGGAGATCTCGACGTCCTCCTCTCTGGAATGCGCAAGGTGATCGACTCCGGCACTGCGCGCAGCTTTGCTGAGCTCGACGGTGTCCGGGTCTACGGAAAGACCGGAACCGCGACCGATCCCGGACGCTCCGACGAAGCCGCCTACGGAATTCGTCGGAATTCAAACCAGAGCCCGCACTCCTGGTTTGTGGCCATCGCGGAGCCCGCCTCGGTGGATGCCTGCGAGCCGGGCGCGACGGGGCGCCTCGCCGTTGCTGCGGTGGTCCCGCGCGGCGGTGGCGGGAGCGGTGCCGCGCGGCTGATTGCGCAGGAGGTCATCGCAGAAGCGAACAGGCTTGGATACTTCACTCGGTAGAGCATGTCCCTCAACGTTCCCCATCACGAGCTGCTTGAGATCCTCCGCCATGGGAAGGATCGGGTGGTCTATCGGTCTCGCTACAACGGCCAGGCCACCGTCACCCGGGTGATCCTTCGGCCGGTCCCCGTCGAGCTCGCTGGGCTGATTGAAGGTGTGGTGACCAGCGGCGTCGGCTCGCTGGCCGGCATGGACGAGGAGATCATCGCCACCCTGGAGGGCTACCGGGTCCGCAGCCGCCTGTCTGGGCCTGGCCTCCCTGGGGTCTGTGCCGCTGGACTTGCAGCGGATCCGACCCGCTGCGCGCGCGCCTTCGGGCTGCCGTTCATCACCACCCGCTGGATGCCGGGCGAGACCCTCCGTGCCGCTGCCCTCCCGATGACCCAGCGCCCGGGCATTCTCCGCGGGGTGCTCAAGGTTCTTGCTGGGATCCACAAGGCAGATGTGGCATACGGCGATCTCAAGCCCCAGAATATCGTGCTCGGTCCGGATGGGGTCGGGCTGATCGATCTCGACACGCTGCGGCAGGTCCCTGCTGCTCACCTTCCGATCCGGGTGACCCATCGCACTCCCCGGTACGCGGCACCAGAGCAAGACGGTGATCACCCGCTGCTGTACCTCGCCAGCGACATCTATACCCTCGGCCTCCTCGTCTGTGAGCTGCTCGGCGATTCCCGCCCGGGCGAGGTTGGCTTTCCACCCAGACTGGAGGCACCCTGGGATGCTGTGGCCGATGCCTGCCTCCGTCGGCGTCCCCTCGACCGCCCCCCCGCTTCGGTCCTGCTGTCGCACCTCGAGCGTCCCGATGGCCCGCTCCCGACATGGTCTGGTGCCCTGTTCGCACCGGTGACCGAGCCCGTTCGTTCCAGCAGCCTGCTCAGCCAGCCGACAATCCGCGTCGAGGATCCTGTTGACCAGACCGCTCGGGTCGCAGAACCACCACAGGTGGGCGCTGAGCAGACGCAGCGGGTCGCAGAACCACCACAGGTGGGCGCTGAGCTGAAGGACATCGTCACCGCAGCGGCGGCTCCGCCCGAGGCCGGACTCCAGGAACCCGCGCCAGAGGAGCGCCGCCGGATACCTTCCAGCATCCTCCTTGTCGTCGGGCTGCTGAGCATCGCAGCCCTCGGCACGGTACTCGCTGGTGGGCTGTGGGTGCATGCGCAGCTTCAGCTCCGACAGCAGGCTGATGCGGAGTCCGCGCGGCTGCTGGAGTCCCTCAAGATCCACAAGACGGTCCCTGCAGAGAACACCCTGGCGGTCCTCAGCGGAATCCGTGAAGAAGCCGATGCGGCCTTGGCGATCTCTGAGACTCCGGAGCTTCTCGGGCTGCTCGCGCTGTCGACGGTCTGGACGCAGAAGTGGCACTGGAGCTCCGCATCCTGGGATGACGCTCGCTATGCTGAGGGCGCGGCGGTGATTGCGCGCGCGGATGCTGCGGGCCCAACTGTGACCGGTCTGCTCGCCAGCGGAGTGCTCACCGGCGGCGCCTGTCGCCTGATGCCCGACGCCGACGCCACCCTGCGGCGGACCCGCTGCGAGGAGAGCCTCGCAAGCATCGACAAGGCCTGGCAGCGGATTCGCTGGGATGACAGTCTGGACTGGCTTGCTGTGGAGGTGCAGTGGGCGGGCGTGATGACCGGCGGTGCTCTCGCCGGTCACTTCGAGGCTCGCGGAGATGCCGAGGAGGCTCGCGCGGTCCGAAAGGCAGCGATGGCCCGATGTCAGAGCGGACACACTCGACTCTCCGCCGCTCCGGTCAACGGGGAAGAGCTGCTCCAGAGCTGCCTGAGCATTGCCGGTCCTGCAGGGCGATTCTCCGAGTACATGAAGTGGGCTGCATGGCTGGTCGGCAACGACCTGGAGACCACCGGTAGCGTCAGCAGCAGCACCCGCGAGCTCATCTTTGAGGGGGTCCACCCCGAGTGTCACGGAATGCGCTTCTACCGGAGCGGAATTCCGCAGATCCCGACAATCCGGGGCGGGCAGATCGATCTCTGCCGATACGTCGGCATGATGGCGCTGGGGTGCCCGGACATCGCAGAGGGACTGCGGGACTGTAAAAGAGAGAGCTGGGGAATCCGGGAGCAGCGCTGCATGATCTACAACCAGGCAGAGGGCATACCCTGGCGATCGGCGCTGTCGGAGACCGCGGAGCTGCAGCTGTCAGACTGCATGCTCTGACACCACGCTCAGCGGGAGGGCTGCGCAGAGTGCGTCGAGGGCATCGCGCTGGTCGGTCTGAAAGCAGGTTCGGGCACGCCAGGTCGGGAAGACCATGAACAGCACTCCGATCACTGCCCCGATCACGCCGAGCAGCTGCCCATTGAGGATCGCGGGGATGGAAGAGCCGAGCATGATGAAGCCGGTGAGGGTGAACAGCCCGGAGAGGCTCTTGGTCTCTCGATGCGGGCGCAGCTTGAGCGTCAGCAGCGAGCCGTCTGAAGCGGCTGTAATGGTTCCGAGAAGGATCGGCTGAAACGGCGTGACCTGGCCACCACGGCTGGCGCGCGCGATTCGGATCTTCTCTTCGCTGACCAGCCCGAAGAACGGGAGGGGGGTCTCTGGAGACTCCATCACCCGGCTGACGATGCCGCCCCCGCTGAGCTTGAAGATGAGCGCCGGAGGCCAGTCTGTCGGCGCGACGATCTCCGCGAGCGCGGTGCGCAGCGCCTCTGGAGTGAGGGCGGATTGGTATCGGACATGTTCCAGCACGGCGTCGATCATATCCGGGTGAGCGGATCAAAACAGAACTGGGTGTGCGCGACCACTTGCCATGAGGGCGCAGCACCCGATATTGATGGAGCATCAATCAATGAATGAATCCTCATTCAGTAACGGGAGAGCCCACCATGAGCGCCACCGCCTTCACCTCCGATCTTCGCGACATCCGCTTTGTCCTGTTCGAGCAGCTCGACATCACAGGCTCTCTCTCCAAGTACGAGCCATTCGCTGAGCTCGACAACGATCTGTGCGACTCCATGATCGATGAGGCCTATCGGATCGCACAGGATGTCCTCGATCCGGCAAACAAGAACTCTGACCGTCAGGGCTGTCGCTTCGACGGTGCGGGCAACGTCATGGCTCCCGACGGCTTCAAGGAGGCCTGGGCGATGATGGCAGACGGCGGCTGGTTCGCCCTGTCTGCGCCCATGGAGTACGGCGGCATGGGCATGCCCAACGCCCTCGCTTCTGGTGTCGGCGAGCTGTTCACCGCGGCCTGCATGTCGTTCGCGCTCTACCCCGGACTCACCCGGGCAGCTGCAAACCTGCTGGTCCAGTTCGGCGCGGACTCCTACCGTGGTCTGGTCTGTGAGCGCATGTTCACCGGTCAGTGGGCCGGAACCATGTGCCTCACCGAGCCCGGTGCGGGCTCCTCCGTCGGCGACAACCGAACGAAGGCGACCCCTGCCGCAGACGGTGCCTGGAACATCGAGGGCGAGAAGATCTTCATCAGCTCCGGTGACCACGATCTCACCGAGAACATCATGCACCTCGTGCTCGCCCGCACCCCCGGCGCGCCGGCAGGCACCAAGGGGCTCTCCCTGTTCCTCGTGCCCAAGTTCATGTTCGACGACGCGGGCAACCTCGGCGAGCGCAACGGCGCCGTCGTCTCTGGCATCGAGGAGAAGATGGGCCTCCACGGCTCAGCGACCTGCTCGCTGGTCTTCGGCGCCAACGGCCCCTGCACCGGCTACCTCATCGGCGAGGAGTGCCAGGGCATCCAGATCATGTTCATGATGATGAACGAGGCCCGCCTCGAGGTCGGCTTCCAGGGGCTCGCTGGTGCCGCTGCGGCCTACCAGAACTCCCTCCACTACGCCCGCGAGCGCGTCCAGGGCACCGACATTCGCAAGTTCGGCGATCCCAACGCTCCCCGGGTCCCCATCAACCAGCACCCCGACGTCCGCCGGATGCTGATGTGGCAGAAAGTCCACGTCGAGACCATGCGCTCGCTCATCTACGAGACGGCCCTGCGCATTGACGTGGCGCACGCCACAGATGATGCCGAGCTCAAGGCACACCTCGAGGGGCAGATCGCCCTGCTGACCCCGATCGTCAAGGCATACTGCTCCGACAAGGGCTTCGACAGCAGCGTCATCGGCCTCCAGGTCTTCGGCGGCTACGGCTACACGGGCGAGTACCCCGTCGAGCAGCACGTCCGCGACACCAAGATCGCCAGCATCTACGAAGGCACCAACGGCATCCAGGCGATGGATCTGCTGGGCCGCAAGATGCGCAAGGGCTCCGGCGCGCTGTTCATGGCATGGCTGGGTGATCTCAACAAAGAGCTCGACGCCGCCCGCAGCATCGATGACCTCTCCGAGGCGATCGCGACCATGGAGAAGGCTCGGGACAGCCTCGGTGCCTCCGCCATGCACCTCGCCGGCATGGCGATGCAGAACAAGCTGCCCGACGCCATGGTCCAGGCCACCTCGTTCCTCGACCAGTTCGGCTGCGTCCTCCTCGGACTCCACGCCATCATCCAGGCACGCTACGCGCACGAGAAGCTGGCGGGAGCGGAGGGTGATGATCTGAAGTACTACCGGGGCAAGATCCTCAACGCCCGGTTCTACGGTGCCCAGGTCCTTCCGCGCGCCATCGCTCTGGGCAAGACGATCCGCTCCAACGACAGCTCCTGCCTCGACGAGGCCCTGTTCTAAGCGCACCCCTGCTTCCGTGACGAGCGAAGCAGCCCCGACGGTTCTGTCGGGGCTGCTCTTGTGTCTGGGACAGCCAGCGGCTGCGCCTCGGATAGACTCTGCGCATGACCACTCCCCTCAGAGACCTGATGGTCGCCGCTGACTTTGCCGCGCGCGCCCACCGAGACCACCGCCGCAAGGGAGCCCACAAGGCTCCCTACGTCAACCATCTCATCGACGTCTGCCGAATCCTCACGGTCACCGGCTCAGTGTCGGATCCAGCCATCCTGTGCGCCGCCATGCTGCACGACGTGGTCGAGGACACTGCAGTCACCTCAGAAGGGGTCCGGGCTGAGTTCGGAGACGCGGTCGCGGATCTGGTCGCGGAGGTCACCGACGACAAGTCGCTCCCGAAGGCTGCCCGCAAGCGTGCTCAGGTTGCGCACGCTGCTCACCTCAGCCCCGGTGCCTGCTTGATCAAGATCGCCGACAAGATCTCCAACATCCGCGACTTTCTCATCGATCCGCCGCCCTGGGAGACCACTCGCTACCTCGGCTACATCGACTGGTCGGTCCAGGTTGTCTCGAAGCTTTCTCACCGAAATTCGGCGCTGGATCAGCTGTTTGATGACATCTGCCTCCGGGCACGCGCTGCGGCGTGAATGGCACGCCTGCCGGAGCGTCTGACCCTCAGACACCGGCAGGAGTACCCCCATGCGAACCTTCCGCACAGCCTACCAGGCCACCGCCTCCGCGATCATCTCCGGTGGTGCCTTTGGCCTGATGGGTCTCCTGCTCCTGCTCAGCCCGCCTCAAGACGATGCTGTCTCGTTCGAGTCTGCGCCAGAGCGAGAGGTGGTGTTTGCAGCGGATGTGTCTGTGCTGCTGGAGACGATGGCTGCGGAGACCGCACCGGCGGAGCCCGAGCCGACTCCCGCCAGCGCATCGGTCGAGCCGGTTGAGGCGGTGGCCGACGGCGTCCCTTCCTCGACCCCCACACCGACTGCGGAGCCGGCTGCCGAGGGACCGCCCCGCTCTGTCGCCCGCCCAGCCCGCCGGGTCATCGCCGATCGCCATCGGATCCGCCGAGATGCCGCTCAGGCCAATGCCGCACAGGATGCGCCGAAGAAGAAGCGGAGCTGCGAGGAGAGCACCGACGCCATCACGGAGCTGGAGCCAAACCGCTACGAGGTCGATCGCGCGCTGATCGACCGCTACACCGGCGACATGCAGGAGGCGATGACCCTCGCCTCGGTCTACTGGTACCGCGAGGAGGGCGAGATCGTCGGCTTCAAGGTTCGTCGCATCAAGTGCGGCAGCGTGCTGCACCAGGCAGGCTTTCGCAACGGCGACATCATCCACAGCATCAACGGCCGCGAGGTCACCACCATTCCTCAGGCGCTGGTGGCTTACCGAAAGCTTCGCCGAAAGCGAAAGCTGGAGGTCGTGCTCACCCGTCGCTCTGGCGACACCGTCGCCCTTCGCTACAAGCTGACATAGACGATGGTGTGAGCCGGTTATCCTGTTCGGATGATGCTCATCTGGCTGCTCGCCTGCGCTCCGGAGCCGGCCCCGGAAGAACTCGTGGTTCGTGGGCTGCTCTCCGGGCAGCCGACGGACACTCTCCATGCCCTGGCGCGCATCGAGCCGACGAGTCCCATGGTGTCCTGGGCACTCCTCGGCCAGCAGATCACCGCCCTCGAAGAAGAGCGCGCTGCGATCCATGCTGCGGAGCAGAGCATGCTGCTTCAGTCTGCGACCTCGGCAATTGAGGCGGGAGATCTTGCCGGCGCGCTCCCGGCGCTGGCGGCGGCGCTGGAGCAAGACTCTCCGGCAGCTCGGCAGCGCCTTGAGCACCTCACGGCCGCCGCCGCCAGCGCCGAGCCTGCCGTTGCAGCGGTCATCTACAGCTCGCTGTCGGAGATCTGGGAGCACGACCGGATCCGCTACAGTGACTTCGCCCGTCGTGCAGCACTGGCGCGACTCTCGATGCGCTACACCCCTGAGGCTCTCGCGGGCACCCTGTCGGCCTGGGAGGGGGTGAGCCTCTCGGCAGCAGAGCACCTCATCGCCCGGCTTGATCGGGAGTACCACACCCCGATCGACTGGGCAGAGACCTCACGGGTGACTGCCAATCAGCTCTCCTGGTTCTCCACCGATCCGGGGGCGCGGTCGGTCTGGCCTGAGCTGACACCGGAGACCTTTGCTGTCCCGTCCGCTGCCACAAGCCTGGAGACTCACCTCGGACAGCTCACCGCGGCGACCGTGGCTGGAGAGGCCGCCAGGATTCCCTCAGAGGTGATCATTGCCGAGTGGGTCGCTGCGATGTGTCGCAGCCTCGATCCCTGGACTCGAGCGGTCTGGCCCGCTGAGATCGCTGCCTGGCAGGCTCAGCATGGCGGGATCTACTACGGCGTCGGCCTGGAGCTGGCCGAGAAGGACGGTGTGGTCTTCATCGACCGACCGCTTCTGGACACGCCAGCCTGGAGCAGCGGCATTCACCAGGGCGATGTCCTCCTCACCATCGCCGATGACCGCAGTCAGGTCTCCCTCACTGACCATCCCGCCGACCGGCGCGGCACCCTGGCAGAGGCCGCTCTCCAGGGAGAGGGCGGGACCGCGGTCCGGCTCACCGTGCAGCGCGACGACGAGAACACGTCTCGCACCATTGAGCTGACACGGGGCCCCGTAAAGTTCGACACCCTCGCCGGTCACCATCGCGAAGAAGACAACACCTGGAGTCGCTGGCTGTCGCAGTCTGATGGGCTGGCGTATGTTCGCATTCGCGCCTTCCGGGACTACACTGAGGCAGACTTCGATGCCTTCACCGAGCCGCTGCTCGACGAGATCCGTGGACTCATCCTCGACCTCCGCGGCAATCCCGGCGGAGACGTCAACTCTGCGGTCCAGATCGCGGATCGGTTCATCGCCGATGGCATCCTCGCTGAGCTGTCGGGGCGGGTGGAGCCAGAGACCGGTCCAGACATCGATCCCGTCACGGGGCAGGCGCTTGTTCCATGGAACCACGCGGTGCCTGGTCATGGCCTGGAGGGGGTCCCGGTGGTGGTCCTCGTCGACAGCGACACCGCCTCCGCCGCAGAGATTCTCGCCGGGTCTCTTCAAGAGCGAGCCGGTGCTCAGATCGTCGGCGCGCCGACCTGGGGCAAGGGGCTTGCTCAGGCGCTTCGGACAGAGGTCGAGCGTGGCTATGCGGTGCAGTTCACCAACCAGATCTGGACCCTCCCCAGCGGGCGACGCCTCGACCGCCGAACCGATGGCGGCGTCCGCCCCGATCTCGTCGTCTCGCTCTCCCCAGCGGAGCGGTTCCAGATCGGGCTCCGTGCACGCCAGCGCGGTGCCCTCCGCGTGCACGCCGACGGTCACCCGATGGTCTGGCTAGACACAGTGCGCCGTGCCGACCTTCCCGTTCTCTCCGCCGATCCGGCGATGCTGTGGGGAGAGCTGGTGCTCCGGGCGATGCTAGAGGTGCGCTCGACGTCCGACGGCTGATGGACCGGGCTTCGGGATCCGCTCCGCCAGCTCCGCCAGCGCAACCGGTGCATGGTCATGCACATCCACCCCGACATCCAGCAGCGAGCCGGTGCCACGGTGAGCGCCGTGGCTGTGTCCGTGGAGCTGCCATGCCCCGTAGTATGACGCCTCCCACTGAGCCATCGGGTAGTGACTCAGCGTCAGCACCCCGCAGGGAACACCAGGGAAGCGCAGCGTCAGCAGCGGCGGCAGGATCTCAACGGGATGGCCTGAGGCCGAGCAGAAGTCACTGAAGCCGACCTTCCCGGGAACCCAGCCCTTGTCGTGGTGCCAGGGCAGCCCGAGCACCTTGACGCGACCGCGCAGCCGGCGAAACATTCGCCGTGCGAATCCCCGAGACTTCAGGGTGAAGTCTCCGAGGTGGTAGATCGTGTCGTCATCTCCGACACGTCCATTCCAGCGCGCGATGAGCACCTCATCCATCTCATCGACATTCGTGAACGGCCGCCGGCAGTGATCGATGATTCGAGCGTGTCCGAAGTGGGTGTCTGCGGTGAAGAAGATGGGCATGGTGCTCCCCAGGGGTGTGCTTGAGCTTACGCCGTGGTCGAAGCGGGCACATGGACAGGATCCCGGACACCACACTTGCGTGTCGGGTGGTCTTCGAAAAAAGTCATTTTCAGTGTGTTATGCGATGTGGCAGTGTCTTTTTGGGTGGTTCCATGATCCGCAGAGACAGAAACGACCATGGGGTCTGACTGTAGGTTGGATGGGTTGCCTCAGGGGCTCCTGGAGTGCCGGGATGAGCAATGGGCCGACACCGTGTGCTCCTCTCTGGGCTGTGTCACGATATGCTCCGCTACGCTTTGAGTGACTGATGCCTGGTTTTCAGCGCCGAATTCGATTTGTTGAGGCCCTCGGTCAGGGAGGCTTTGGAGCGGTCTATCTCGCAGATGTCGAGGGAAAGGACGGCTTTCAGCAGCGACTCGCGGTGAAGGTTCTCTCCGCTGAGCTCAACAAGAACGACGACATCGCTGCGAGGCAGCGCGACGAGGCGCGCCTGCTCGCCCAGCTCAACCACCACGCCATCGTCAAGGTCTTTGACCTCATCACGGTCGAGGGGCGGCCTGCGGTGCTCATGGAGTATGTCGACGGAGTCGATGCGTCCGTGCTCGGCAACGATGACGTGCTCCCACCCCGGGCTGTCCTCCAGCTCCTCGCTGCCGTCGCCGATGCCCTGCAGGTCGCCTACACCACGACCAGCCCGCAGACTGGGCAGCCCCTCGCGGTCGTTCATCGAGACATCAAGCCGGCCAACCTGCTCGTCTCGCGACACGGCGGGGTCAAGGTGCTCGACTTCGGTATTGCCCGAGCAGAGTTTGATCGCGAGGGGGTCACCGGCTCGATGCAGTATGGCTCTGCCCGCTACATGGCTCCAGAGCAGTGGCTTCACGGAGTCGCCGACCACCCGGTCGACATCTACGCGCTCGGCGTGAGCGCAGTAGAGCTTCTCGCTGGCACTGCTGGTCGGCGTGCCCCCCTCGCAGACCACCTCTTCGAGTGTCACCTCTCCGAGACCCTCGCGGCCCTCCCCGCAGACCTGCCCCTTCGAGAACCAATCGCCGCGCTCCTTCGCGAGATGATGCACTTCCTCCCTGAAGAGCGTCCGGGAGCAGACGAGGTCTCGGAGCGGCTGCTGCTGCTGTCTGACCGCCTCTCGGGGGAGGGGCTGAGCCACTACGCTCGTCGACGAATCCCAACCCTCATTGAGGCCCGAAGGTCTCGCCATGAGTCTGTGCTCCTTCCCGGGGAGGTCCGACTCTTCGACGAGGGGGTGAAGAGAGCCGCTGAGGCCCGGCCTGTGCAGGGCGAGGACACGTCGTCGACGATGGGCCACCCGATGCTGCGGCGCAAGCCTCCGCCGCGCTGGATTCTTCCCGCCTCTGTGCTTCTGGGGGTGGTGGGGTTCATCGGCCTTGCGGGCATCGGGCTGCGCCTTCAGGCCCCGCAGCATCGGACTACAGCAGCACTGACGACGGGAGAATCAAGCACTTCAGGACTGGATGAGTATTCAAAAAGTGTAGCCGTAACGATTGATACAGGGGTATCTGATTACCCTCATTCACCAGAGGTTCCGCTCGCCGACGTGGTCATACCCACGCCCGCACCCATCCCCGCGCCAGAAGCCGCCAGATCCGCTCCGAAGTCACGGGCTGCATCCACCGGAGCGCCGGAGGCCAGTGCTCTTGCGATGGAGCAAGACGCGGTCTCCTCCGAGCGTGTCGTCGCGACCCGGCAGATCACCTTCGGCTCTCAGAAGGGGCTCGGCACAGAGATCTTCCTCGACGGTCGCTTGCTGGGAAGGACTCCGCTTACCCAGCCGATTCCGCTGGGTCTCCACAGCCTCAAGATGGTCCATCGCTCCGAGAGCATCGAGGGGATGATCACCGTTGGCTCGTCGACAGCCTCGAACTACACCTGGAAGCTTCCCGTGGACCGAATCCACGGCTCTGATTAAGCCGGCAGCCTGGAGGTGGTCATGGCCTGGGAGCCCTCGGAGATGCGAAACCCGCCGGCGGTCTGGGCGTATCGTCTTGAAGATGACTGGCTGGTCTGGGCCGGTCGCACCGCACGTGACAACGACCGCCTCTCGCTGCGGGTCGCGCGGAACGATGACTGGTGGTTCCACGTCCGCGGCATGCCCGGCAGCCACGTCGTGCTGTTCGTGCGCGAGGGAATCGAGCCGCCAAAGGCTCGGGTTCAGGAGGCGGCCGCGATCGCGGCGTACCACAGCAAGCAGCGCGGCGGGGGCACCGTCGCGGTCACAGCCACCCGCGCCCGACACGTCTCCAAGCCCCGTGGCGCCAAGGACGGGACGGTCAGCATCCGAAAGGAGCGTGTGATCAAGGTCCGGCCAGGGATCCCCCGCTGAGGCATTCGTTGGGAGCATGCGAGCGGTGGCTGCGGTGGTCACCACGCCGCAGCGCCCCTTGTCTACCGTCCATGAGCAGCCTGTGTTTACCCCGCAGGATCTGACGGTGAGCGCCTCGCGGCGCTTCCGCTCGCCTGACGCCGCAGGGTGGTCCCAGGAAGCATGGGTCGAATGTGGCCCTCTTCATCGAGCATCGCCACCCCGTTGACCCACACCTGCTCGGTGCCTTCGCTGAATTGTCGAGGGTCATCGTAGGTCGCACAGGCATGGACCCGATCGGGCGTGAGCAGCACGAGGTCGGCTGCCGCTCCGAGTGCAATTCGCCCCCGGTCGGGCAGTCCCAGCCAGTCTGCCGGCAGGCTCGTCATCTTTCGCACCGCCGCTCCGAGAGAGAGGCGCGGGCGAGACAGCGCGTACTTCTCCAGGAACTCTGTGAACGCGCCGTAGGTGCGGGGGTGGGGATTGCCGACGGGGTTGGCGGCGTTGACCGGGTAGCTCCAGGAGTCGCTGCACACGATGGCGTCGGGCCACAGCAGCGCCGCGTCCATGTCCGCTTCGTCGATGCAGTGGTAGACGATCCACGCCTCAGGATCCGACAACAGGACGGCGATCGCGGTGTCTGCCGGAGCTTCCCTGCGATGCTGAGCGAGGATGCTGATGCTGCGTCCTTGTCCACCGGGCAGGCTCTCGGTGATGAGGGTGAGCGCTGCGAAGTCGGTTCCCCGAGCCTGCAGGTGTGTGATCGCAGCAGCCCGTCCCTCGGGCGTCTTCAGCCGCACCCCCATTCCCGAGACTCCGTCCTGCAGGATGGCGGTCGGCAGGAACGCTCGGAGTCGGGTGGAGACCGCGGTGTAGGGGTATGCGGTCACGGTCACGGCCTGTCCGGACGCTCTCTCGCGCTCCAGCCGTGCCAAGACGCCGGGAATCTTCCCCCAGTTTGCCCGCTCAGCGGCCTTCAGGTGGCTGATGATGGTGGGCAGTCCAGCTTGCCTTCCGATGGTGAGGGCCTCCTCAATGGCGTCCTCCAGCCCGTGCCGCTCGTCTCGGATGTGGCTGACATACACCCCTCCGACAGCTGAAACGATCTTCGCCAGCGCGATGAGCTCTCCCGTGGTCGACAGGCTTCCTGGGGGGTAGATGAGCCCGGTGGACATTCCCAGGGCACCGGCAACCATCCCCTCCGACAGCAGCGCCACCAGCTCTTCCTGCTGTGTGCTGGACAGCATCGTCTGCCAGGCTCCTGTAGAGGCCCGCAGGGTGGAGTGTCCGATGTGGGTGGCGACATTGATGGGCAGGCCGTGAGCATCGAGCTGATCGAGCCACTCACCCATTCCTCGCCAGCGGAGCGGCGCACCGATTCCGCTCGCCTCTCGCTCTGCAGCAGCCAGAAGGTGTGGGCCGATGGGTGCGTTGGAGGTTCCACAATTTCCAATAACTTCAGTCGTAACGCCTTGATATAGTTTATGGTCGGCGGCGTTCGGGAGCATGTAGCCCAGCCCTGTGGAGGCATGCGCATCGATAAACCCGGGGCACAGGACCGTTCCCGGAGCATGGACAGTCTGTCTCGCGGCGTGGCCGACAGGGGCTTCTCCAACCCAGGCGATGTGTCTCCCCACGATGCCCACAGAGACCCGCTGTGGTTCGGTGTGCTGCCCGTCGTAGACCTCCGCCCCGGTGATGAGGGTGTCGAGGATCATCCGACCCCGCCAGGCAGCACATCGAGGCGACGCACACAGGAGCGATCCACCACTGCCCATCGAATCATCACCGGCGCATCATCCAGGGCAATGGTTCCGTCGTCCGCCATGCGCAGGGGCTCAGAGACGATGTCTTCGAGCAGGTAGGTGCTGGGCGGATTGATGTCATGAGCGATGGCGTCCGGCAGGCAGGAGGCTGCGCGCGCGTTGGCGTGTCGGCCCACGCCGGTCTCGAACATTCCGCCGATCCAGGCTGACACTCCCCGCTCACGACACCACCGCAGCGCCGCATCACACCTCAGCGGTCCGCCGACCCGACCCGGCTTGAGGTTCACAACGTCCAGGACCCCCAGCATTCTGGCGGTGTACAGCATGCCGAGATCGGTGATGCTCTCGTCGAGGCAGAGGGAGAGGTCTGGAGCGCGGTCCTTCAGGCGTCGGTCGAGGTCGAGTCGTCCGGGCGGGAAGGGCTGCTCCAGCATCAGCGGGTCGAGGGCTGCGAGATCGGCGAGTGGGCTGAGGTGCGCTGAGCCGAAGCTGCCGTTGGCGTCGAAGGTCAGGGTGAGGTGCGGGAATGCAGCACGGACTGCGGGCAGGATCGCGGGGTCCATTGACGGACATATCTTTAGCTTTACACGTCTAACGCCCTGTTCTTGTGAGCGCATGACAGCGTGGAGGGTCTCTGCAGTGGAGGAGTACAGTCCCAGCGAGGCTCCCACCGGGACCGACATTTGCCTGGGGAATGTCCACCGATCGATTGGATCGTGGACTCCACCTCGACGCAGGGCATCCAGTGCCGCAGACAGCACCGCCGCCGTCGCAAACGGCCACCCCCGAATCTGGCTGCACGCCTCCACAAGGTCGCCGATGGTTCCTGAGGACATCAGCATCGGACCCAGGTGATCCCGCAGCATCAGCACCGCACCGTCGATGAATTCCCCGCTGTATCGCGGATCTGCTCTGCACGACGCCTCACCAATTCCCCAGCTTCCGTCGGGCATCCACCACCGAATCATCAGCACCTGCTTCTCCGACCGGGTGCCGATGGCGCTGCGAAAGGTGTAGCGCCGCGGCAGGGCCAGGTGGAGAAGCTCCAGGCGGGCGAGGGGAGCCGGGGTGTCGCGGAGCGGGAGGCGCATCACCTGATCCTATCGGCGGGTTCCGTTCTCAACGGGGCGCTTGTCTGGGGGAGCAGACCTAGCCGTACAGGTTCGTCTTCCACTCAAAGCCCTGCGGCTTGGGCTTGCTGCCGTGGACCTCTGGCTCGGGATCATCGACCCGGTGGGTGAATCCTTCCTCACGCTCCAGATCGACGAACGGCTTGTGCTCAGTGAGCACCTCAGCAGCGACCTGCTGCTCCATGGCGGCGCGGACGTTGCCGTACTTGAACGAGAGCAGCATCGCCTGAATCGGGTGACGGATGCCGTGCCAGCCGTAGAGCACCGAGTCTTCATCTTCCAGCAGGAGCTTGTCTCGGAAGGACGAGGTGACCTCGCGAGACTGCTGGTGGTAGGTGTTCAGCGTTCCGTGGGACTTCAGCTCATAGCCCTCTTCCGGGACCTCCAGATCCGCTTCTGGATCGAAGATCGTGCGCTTGACGATGATGCTGCCGTCGTCTGCGAACATGCGCCCTCCACAGACCAGCATACCTCACTTCCAGCCGGCTCACCGGCCTCGGAGTGTGCGCACCCGGTTCTTGTGGCTCAGCAGGAGACGCCAGCCGGGCAGGCGAGGGAGGTAGTGGTCGGGAGGGGGCGACTTCCGTTGGCCGGAGATCTGCTCCAGGGTTGCCTCTCGCTTCGCTGGGTCGTACGCGATGCGGTACCGAGCATCGCCGATGGACAGCTCAGGCGGGTAGCGGCGGGTGAGGGCCTCGGCGATGTGGGCCGGGAGGGGGGCGGGCAAGACGTCATCGGGCTCCAGCAGCTCCAGATCTTCGACTGTGGTCATGCCGAGGGTCTCCAGGCGCTCCAGCAGCCAGTCAGCCAGCGGCGGAGAGGCTGCCCCCCCGTCGAGCTGAGCAGCGAGGGAGGATGCCGCATGACGGGTCTGCAGCGCTTCAGCCGTGCCGGGGAAGATGCGACCACGGAGGATGAGGTCGCGGGTGGCTTCTCTTGCCAGGGCTCCTTGCGGGGTCTCCTCTCGGGTTGCAATGACCCTGCCGGCATAGACCCGCTCGATCTTTGCCATGATCGTTCGCCGCTTGTAGACCACTCCTCCCAGTCGCTCTCGTCCCAGTCCAGCCCGCACCAGCCATGCGATCGGCACCGGCATTGCAGCGGTGATCACCAGCTGCCGCTTCCGTCCCTGCCCGAACGCTCGACTCTCCAGGACCAGGATGGCCTCGGCCTTCTCTGGGTTGATCGCAGTCTCCCGGCCAAGCGCGAGCTCGGTGCCGCCGTTGCTCCAGGCGGTCTGCCGCTTGCGCCGACGTGCGAGGTGCGCACAGTCGGGCCAGGCGGCCAGCAGGGTCATCGCGAGGTCTGCGCGGTTTGTCGCTTTCGAGCCGGCCTGCGAGAACAGTCCCCGGAACCGACGGGCGACCTGTCGGGCATCTCGCAGCGCGACGGCGTCGAGGTGGTGGCGACGGGGCTCGCCGTCCTGGACGGCCTTGATCAGGGCGGTGGCATCACAGCCGGCGTCCCTCAGGTCATCCTCGGGATCTTCCGGACGGGACAGCAGCAGCCGACGCGGGATGGCGAGCGCGGCAGCGAGTGGAAGGGCCATGTCGAGGGTGCCCCGGCTGCCGGCTTCGATGAGCAGGCGGCCGAGGTGGGCATCGAGGGGCAGTCCGAACAGGGACTCGCCGCGCGGGGTGAGCTGTCCGTCCGGGTCGATCGCTCCGAGAAGCCGCAGCTGCTCCATGGCATCGTTGACGGCGTAGGGGCGCGGTGGATCGAGGAAGGGGAGCGTCTCTGGGCTGGCACCGCATGCCTGGGCGGCGAGGAGCAGCGGGACCAGTGACTCTCGGTGGATCTCGGGCGGAGTGCTCTGGAGCAGCGACAGGCGCTCGGGCCACAGCCGATAGCAGACTCCTGGTCCCAGGCGACCGGCTCGACCGGCCCGCTGCTCTGCGCTGTCGGCGGCGATGGGGGTCAGGGTGAGGTAGGCGCGTCCCTGGTGGTAGTGGGTCCGACGAACCAGCCCGGAGTCGATGACCACACCGATGCGGGGCACCGTCAGCGAGGTCTCTGCGACATTGGTGCTCAGGATGACCCGCCGCCGGTCGGTTGGAGAGAAGATGCGCGTCTGCTGCTTGAGCGTCAGCCCGCCGTGCAGCGTGACGACCTCCCAGTCTCCTTGAACCGCAGCCGCGACGCTGGCGATCTCCCCTTTTCCTGGGAGAAACACCAGCACGTCTCCTGGGTCGTTCGCCGCAGCCTTCAGCGCCGTACACACGCGCCCCTCCAGTCCGCGGATGTCTGGCTCATCACAGCGGCCGGGGAGGTACTGTCGACTCACCGGATACAGTCGACCCTCTCCAGAGAGGTGGACGCCGCCGATGTGCCCTGCGATCCGATCTCCAGCAAGGGTCGCGGACATGACCACCAGCCGCGGGCTGCGAGATCTCGTGACCAGCGCGAGCAGCAGGTCGAGATCGAGGTTGCGTTCATGAAACTCATCGAGGACGAGGGTTTCGTAGCGCGCGAGATCGCCGCCACGGAGCATGCGCAGCGCAACTCCTGGGGTGACGAACAGGGCGGCAGTGTCCCGAGAGGCCCTTCGTTCATCGCGAACGGCGTAGCCGACCGGTCCGCCCAGCGTGCAGCCCTCCAGCGATGCGACCCGGCTGGCCAGTGCCCGGCAGGCAACCCGGCGCGGCTCTACGACCAGCACTCGCCCCTGGCGCATCAGCCAGCGCGGAACCTGGGTGGATTTTCCCGAGCCGGTGGGCGCTGACAGCACAACGGGGCCATTCGAGATGGCTTCCTCAAAGTCGCTGCGGAGATCTTCAATCGGGAGCCGGGTCACTGAATCTCGATCACTGTGATGCGGGTTTTTTCCGGTGCCTTGCGAAGTGGCTCTAAGAAGCAGAACAGCCGCTCCTCGCCTGGAACGAGCTCTGGCTCGGCGGTGGTGATCACGTAGGACTCATCGCTGCTGATGACCACATCATTTTCGCTGAGGTAGTCAATGCGAAGCTTGAGTCGCTTGATGCTGCTGCTCTCAGGGAGGCTGGAGAAGGCGTACTCTTCTCTGTGAAAGAGGCTGCTCAATGAGCGGGGGCTGACCCGCCGCTCCAGCGCGAGCGCCACACCGGGGGGCTTGGCAACCTCCCAGTGAAAGAGCTGCGGCGTGATCTCTGGCTCGCTTGACTCCGCAGGCATCAGCTCGACCGACACAAACCGCAGCTCTGCCCGGTGGGGAGGCTGGTAGTTCTTTGACTCCGTGGAGAGGCTGGTGAGGTTGGAGAAGGCGTGTCGATCATCAGAGCGGATTCGGGCATGGTGGCTCTGGAGCATATCAATGGAGTGGCGGTGTATTGTCGTACCGTCTTCTGCCAGCAGCGTCAGCTCGACGGTCGCTTCCTTGATGACCTCTCCGGAGCCATTGACCATGATGCTGCCGAGCTTGAGCGTGATTGACTGTTCGAACTCCTCGATATCGCTCCGTGGGGTCTCGAGGGTGAGTCCTGGAAGCTGCTCATACGGAAGAAAGACGACCGGCAAGACGCGATAACTTGGGGGCTTGCTGTTCACATGAGAGCTGCTGAAGGAAGGGCTTCTGCTTGCTCCGGAGACCTCACTGTCCGTACGCAGCGACAGTCCCAGCAGTGTACCACCACCCAGCAGCACAAAGAGTAACACTGTGATGATGTCTAATGTCATGCGGTTGCGCGGTTCTTTTGGGGGCTGGAGGCTGCGGAGAAGCGTGTAGACCTCTGGCATGTTTGACTGCAGCATTAGACACCGCCGAGCCAGGATGGAGGCTCGCGTGCGATCGGATGCCTGCCCTGTCTTTTTCCAGCGCGCTGCATGAGCTTGCGCAAGAGCGAAGCTCGGCGGAGCGGCGAGAGGACTCAGGCTGGAGGCGAGCACCAGCTCTTTGATTGCCTGCTCCAGTCGATTGTTCGTAAGGTGTCCTTCCCCGCGTATGAGGTGATCTGCTGAGCGTCTCTTGAGCCGCTTCAGAAATTGTTCTGACAGTTCAAGTGTTTCAGCAATGTTGTTCAGATCTGCCTGAGTCAAATTACCGGCTTGTTTTCGAGTAAACGCTACCAGTTCAATGTAATCTGCGATGATTTGCTTCTCGCTTTTCATTGCAGTCCTCCCATGGCCATACGATTATCGCTTGGATCGAGAAGCAGTCAGCTCAATTCGTAGTCGATCAATTGCCTCCATATCCACCGAAAATGTAGACTGTGAGCGGATCTGAGACTGGAGGAAATCGATGGCCACATGGGCCTCATCCACACTCCAATTCTCGTGTAGAGAGCGAGCGCGGAGGGATCTTGTTTCTTGGAGGGTCTCTTCTGATGCGGATAAATATCGTCGTACCTGGAGCTGGAAGAACGCAGCCAGGTCACCAGGGATGGTGAAGCTATCTGCAACATCACGGTGGGTGTAGCGGTTGATGTTCCTCTGCGTAAACGGGTCCATCTCGGCCGTTCCGAGCCGGGCGCTTGATGAGAGGAAGAGCTGGGTGGTGGGCACGACGAGTCGAGCTGTCTCGCTGGGGCTCCAGGCTGCAACAGTGTGATCGGGGGTTGGGTAGAACAGCCCAACCTCTGCAACGCCGAGATGGCACACCAGGAATGCAAACATCGCAGACAGCGCGCTGCTGTCCGCAGTTGCAGAGCTCTGGATCGGATGCCCGCCCGGCCACTTCGCCCACTGCTCCCAGATGCCCTGGCTGCTGGGAGTGGTCTCCGCGTGGGTCCTGCGCAGGTACCACCAGCCCGCATCGCGGGTGGCCTCGAAGGCGAGCTTCACCCGAACGTAGTCAGACCGGAGTGCATTGGTCTGAGGCAGATTGTGGGCCTCCGCGAGCCGATGGAAGTCCGCCGCGATGACCTCGGAGTTCTCGACATCCTGGGCCTCATGCTCCAGCGCATCGATGAGGTCGGCGAGAGAGACCGTGGATGCGGTCAGGAGGTTGGCGGTCGAGACGTCTGCAGGTGGTATGCGGAATGAGGCGGGAGCAAGGCTGGGTGCTCCAGGAGTCTCGCCTGGTGGAGAGCGCCAGCCCACTGCGGTCGCGGTCAGTGCGGTCAGCCCGAGAACGGCCCACGCGGTGAAGAATCTCCGAAGCATGCTGAACTCTTGACACGCTGAGGCGTCCAGTGGTTCCCGCTCACTCGGAGAGAAGTCGCAGCGTGGCCTCTTCATCCAGCGCACGTGCTTTGGTCATCGCGGCGAGCGATGCGCTCATTCGGATCTGACTGGCAGCAAGGGTTGTGCTCTCCTTTGCATAGTCGAGGTCCACAATGGTGGAGAGCGAGAAGGTCTCGGACTCCTGGCTTGTGATCTGTGTGGACATGGCGCTGTCCAGCCGTCGCAGCATCCCGCCGACCTTTCCCATCGCTTCCCCGACATCCTTGATGGCGAGGTCGATGCTGTCGAGTGCTGCCTTCGCACCCTCTGTCGTGGTCAGATCAAGCTCATCCAGCGAGAGGCCGACCACGGACATGTCGAGCGGAAAAGGAGTGACGACGTTGTCGGTGGCGTGGATGCCAAGCTGGAAGGTTCGCGGCTCAGCCTGATCGAGCTGGTCGATGATGCTGGCCGCGATGTCGTCGAGAGCCGTGGAGATGTTGCTGCCGCCGCTGTTGCCGATGTCGTGAATGTCGCCATCGGTGACCGACGTGATGGTGCTGTAGTCTCCAGAGACCGACGGCGGAGTGATGGCGTGGACCTGGAAGGACTCTTCAGCGAGCCAGTCCGCCACGTCTGCCTGCGTCTCTGTTCCGTCGAGGAAGTCCGCCTGCCGTAGAGAGTCAGTGATCACGATGAGGACCTTCACCGTACCCTCTCGAAACGAGAACCTGTCTGGATCGGTCTGACCTTCGATGTTGGTGATGCCGGTGGTCTCAGTCAGCGCGGCGTATGGATCGACGCCACCACCGGTGATCACGATGTCGTCGAGATCGCTGAGGAGGGTGGTGTCGCCGATGTCCGTGAGGAGGGTGGTGTTGTCAACGTTATCGGACGTGTTTCGGTACTCTGCGAGCCCGATCTTGACGTTGTAGCGGGCGGCGAGAAACTGATCCTGGAAGTCTGTGATCGACTCCTTGACCCGAAGGATCTCGCCGGTCATCGAGCCCGAGGTGTCGACCAGCAGGCCGACATCCACGCCGGGGTAAGAGAGCGTTGAGTTGCCGCCGTAGATGGCGCTCTGGGCGGTGACGTCGAGCTGGTTGAGGATCTGCTCTGCCTCAGAATCGAGGTAGCCGCGAGAGGTGTCATCGATGGTCTCGGAGGCCGCCTGCACAGAGACCTCTCGCAGTCGGCTGAGAGACCCCGCGATCTCAGCCAGTCCACTGTCGGCGACCATCGTCATGGCCATGGCATCTTCGATGTTGCGGATGGCGGCGCGCCGGCTGCCCAGCCGTGCGCGCAGCGAGGTTGCGACCGCCATACCGGCGGGATCGTCTGCCGCTCGAACGACGCGAAGCCCAGAAGACAGCCGCTCCAGGCTCTTCTCCATGCTCGCGCGCGCGGTCTTGATATATCGCTGGAAACTGAGGGACTTGCTCAGGATATACATTATTCATCCAGCCTTTTGGGCGGATGGTTGTTCCCTTGTGGTGTCAGCGTACTGGTTGTTCAAGGTGTCGTTTGGATCCTCATACACATGTATCGGAGGATACTAACCCTGGGTTTACAATGCTGTGGTCTCTTGTCCGCTTCGGGCAATGAGCGCAGCCAGGGCTGAAGTGCTTAGTGCCGCGACACGACCGGCTCCTGCGAGCAGATCGTCGACGAGCTGTCGCTTCTCGTTGTGCAGCGAGAGCATGGATGACTCGATGGTCCCGCTTGAGATGAGACGGTAGACGGTGACCGGCTGCCGCTGGCCGATTCGATGGGCACGATCGGTGGCTTGATCTTCGACGGCAGGATTCCACCAGGGATCGAGATGAATGACGTAGGTTGCTGCCGTCAGGGTCAGCCCCACGCCGCCAGCCCGAAGTGAGATGAGGAAGACATCGGCCTCGCCAGCTTGAAACGAATCGACTCTCTCCTGGCGTGCTGATGCTGAGGTGCTGCCGTCGAGGCGGAGGAGGGTCGCGCCGTCTGCGTGCAGTGCCTCTTGAGCGAGGGTGAGGTGACGGGTGAACTGGCTGAACACCAGCGCCCGGTGGCCCTCGCTGCGAAGCTCGGCGATGATCTGTCGCAGCCGTGCGAGCTTGGAGGAGGGGACGGCGGAGTCTGGATCGTAGAGCTTCGGGTGGCAGGCCAGCTGGCGAAGGCGGGTGATCGCGGCGAGCACCTGGATGCGGTTCTGTGGGGAGCTTGCCCCGGACTGCGCCAGCGAGGCTGCGGCGGAGACCCGGACCTCATCGTACAGCGCCATCTCGGCTGCAGACAACGCGATGGGCACAACGATCTCGGTGCGGTCGGGCAACTCAGAGGCAACCTCAGACTTCAGGCGACGAAGGAGGAAGGGCTCCAGCAGCCGGGCAAGGGCCGATCGGCGTGCGGCATCATCATCGTGCTCGATTGGACTGGAGAAGTCCTCTCTGAAGTCCGCCCAGTCACCCAGAAGCCCGGGAGCAATGACGTTGAACAAGCTCCAGAGCTCGCTGGTGCGGTTCTCTATCGGAGTGCCGGTCAGGGCGAGGCGGAAGCCACCACGCAGTGCGGTGGCTGCTCTCGTGCGTCGGGTGGCCGGGTTCTTGAGGGCCTGCGCTTCGTCGAAGACGATGGTCCCGAAGTGGATCGCGCAGAGTGCCTCGGCATCGCGGGTCATGGTGGCGTAGCTGCAGATGAGGAGTGCGCTCGAGGGCAGCGTGTCGAGCAGGGCTGCTCGGCTGGAGCCTGCGTAGAGCATCGGCGTGAGGCTGGGGGCAAACCGTTCAGCCTCTCTGCGCCAATTCAAGCACACCGAGGTCGGTGCGATGACGAGGGCTGGACCCTTCCGCTGGCTGAGCAGCGCGAGGGCCTGAACGGTCTTGCCCAGCCCCATGTCATCCGCAAGGACTGCGCCCACCCCCCAGGTCGCGAGGCGCATCATCCACTGGTAGCCGGTCAGCTGGTAGTCCCGGAGTGTCACGGTGAGCCCGACCGGCGGCGGAACCTGTGCCTGCTGTGCTGTCTGAATTCGAGACAGCAGCCCAGTCCACTTCTTCGGTCCGGAGAGGTCAGCACCCGCGTCCTCAAGGTGTGCCACGCTCAGAGAATTCAGCGGTGAGAATCCCAGCCCACCCTTCCGCGGCTTGATCACGCTGGCAGCCTGGATGAGTCGCTGGCGAAGGGCGGGGTCCAGGCGTATCCAGTCGCCGCTCTCGCCCTGAACAAACGGGTGGTTGTCGGTGATTGCGGCGAGCAGTGCCTCTAGGGCGACCGTGACACCCTCGACAGTGAGGGTGCCCTTGAGGCCAAACCAGTCCTGTCGTCCGATGACCTTGAGCTTCAACGCGGCGGCGGTGGCTGGTCCGGTGACCCGTCGGGGCGGCCCTTCCCACTCTACGGGGTGTGCGCTCTGCTGGCTGGCGACGAGCATATCCATGGCGGCTTCGCCCGCGACCACCCACTGAAAGGGTGCTTCTTCCTCAGCGGGAAGATTGAGATCGGTGATCTGCGCTCGAACAGCCTCAGCCTCAGCCACCAGATCACGTGTGATGAAGATTCGAGCACCGTCGTCTTCGCCGTAGAGCTCTCCATGACCCTCACCGGGGGTGAGGAGGGCGCTGGTGAGCATCGGACGGATTCGAACGCTGAGTCGAATCCCATCTCCAGAGAGGGCCTGGAGACACAGGATGGGACTGAGGTCTGGCGAGACGAGAGCACCACGGAGATCAGCGCTGAGGCGGACTGGCAGGATGCGCTCGATGTCTGGACGGCGCTCCATCAGCGCAGCGACGGCCTCTGGCGGGAAGCGGTGGCCACGCGTGAGCAGGCCCTCGAAGAGACTGACAATCCCCGGACCGACCCGAACGACCACGCATGCATCATGCTCAACCACAACGAGCCGGCCACCTGCCAGGCGCGCGTGGAGGAGGTCGACGAGGGACTTGAGGGGCAGGGGAGCCTCGTCGAGGGCTGGCTGGAGGGTGAGCCAGCCGGTCTCGTCCGTCTGCCAGCGAAGAGAGAGGGTCCCGCGGCGGACCGAGACGGGGGCGCTGTTGGTGCCGATGAGGACCCGAGGGTGGCCGATGAGGCGCTCAATCGCACGGTGGGTGTGGGCCTGCTGGAGCGCTGCATGTCGGCTGCGCTGGGGGACATCGGGCGCGGGATCAAGCTGCTCGAGGACCTCTCGATCGACCGGAAGGGTGAGGAGGTGAGGATGCTGGTGAAGCTCCGCAGGCTCAATGCGCCAGCCCCGCAGCCCTCCACGGGTTCGGTTGGGGCGACAGCGGATCGGCTCTAACGTCAGCGGGCGGGCGTCTCGGGCCTTCAGGCGCCAGCCCATGGCCTCATCCGCGGGGAGATCCGCTGGCAGACGACCGCGCTGGAGCACCCGATCGAGGGCCTCCAGAGTCCGGCTCCAGCGAGGAGTGGCGAGGAGGCGAACGATCCGACGCTGGAGGTCTGCTTGCTGGGGGCTGCCGAGGATCTCGAGGCTGGCATCGATTGCGCTGAGACCGACCGGGCATGCTGAGGCGCAGCCGGTCTTGCAGCGGCACTGGATGGCCGCCTGTCCCTCAGAGGGCTGCAGCTCGATGGTCAGCTCTGGCCAGTAGCCGTCTCCGCTGCACCAAGAGGAGGACTGCTCTCGATAGCGAATGCGAGGGGGATCCTCCATCAGAGAGATGGCCGCAGGTCCGACCTCGCGATCTGGGCGGGGGTGGGCGTGCGCTCGGACGGACTCACGAAGCGCCATCAGTCGCTCATGCAGCGGCCGCAGTCGGTGATGGAGCGGGATGTGGATGTCGCTGAGGCGGGCCTGCTCATCCTGAAGGGCTTCCGCTGCGAGCGTGGCTTGATCACGCAGAAGCGTGATCGCGGCTTGCTGAAGGTCAACCGGAACCCGATCGACCGCAGTCTCGCTGAGCGAGCGCGCCGAGGCTGCGGTCAGCAGGCGCTCAAGGGTGATGTCTGGCTGACGGTACAGCCAGAACCAGGTCCGCTGCTGCCCCTCGCGCTGCTGGAGCACTCGGGCAGGTGCATCCAGCCATCGCTCGACAGCATGCTGGCGTGCCCATGCGCGAAGCGCAGCGGCATTCATTCCGGGTTGGAGGGCACTCATTCCGTCTACGTCACCCTCACGACCGCACCTGTCAATGCACCTGGCATCCATAAAATGTCCGCCTAATGCTGTGTCGTGCAGGTGCTCTCGATGCACTGTCCGGAGCCGAGCGCTCGGCCTGTGGAGCGCAGCTCTACGCGGGGGGATCTTCTCCTCCAGTGCCCGTCGCATGGGCTCGGTCTTCCTCCGTCCTGGGGCTCCTCGGGCGTGGAGCACACGAACCACCGCTCTCTTTCTCCGTAATCGCCTGCTGTGACGGAGCGGGCAGGGAAGAAGCATGCAGGGTGCTCAGCATGGGAGCGGAGCGACCGGAGCAATGAGCCGCCAATGACGCATCCCATCTTCAGCTGTGGTACCCACGGCGTATGACGATCGCATTCGCTGTGCATGGGGGGGCTGGACACCTGAGCCGAGCGGGGCTCTCTGCAGCACGCCGGCAAGAGATACACGAGGGACTCGCTGAGGCGACGGCCGCTGGTCGGGATGTCCTGGCCGCTGGTGGCTCGGCGCTTGATGCGGTGGTGGCTGCGGTCGTCCTCTTGGAGGAGTGCACACACTTCAACGCCGGTCGCGGTGCCGTCCTCAACGCTGATGGACACGCAGAGCATGATGCTTCGGTCATGCGTGGTCATGATCGCGCTGCTGGTGCGGTCGGGGCTGTCGTCGGTGTGCGGAACCCGATCCGGCTCGCCCAGTCGATTCTTCTCCAGACCGAGCATGTCTTGATGGTCGGAGAGGGAGCCTCTCGGCTGGCGGATGAGCTTGGTCTGGAGCGAGCGGATCCAAGCTGGTTTATCGTTCCCCGTCGGCACCGGCAGTGGCAGCGTACCCAGGCCATCTCACTGGATCATGACACCACCGGAACGGTCGGCGCGGTCGCCCGTGATCGTCGCGGCAGGCTCGCCGCCGCGACCTCGACCGGTGGCATGACCAACAAGCTCCCGGGCCGGGTCGGAGACTCTGCCTGTATCGGTGCCGGCACCTGGGCGGATGGGCACTGTGCGGTCTCTGCCACCGGCCACGGCGAGCGGTTCATCGAGGCCAACGTCGCCGCGCGCATCGCAAACCTCATCGAGCTGTCTGGGCTGAGCCTCGAGGCTGCCTGTGCTCGGGTGGTGCATCAGGAGCTGCGCGGAGACGGTGGTGTCATCGCGGTTGCTGCTGATGGTGTGCCCTCGCTGCCCTTCAACTCCGGCGGCATGCTCCGGGGGATCCTGGCAGAAGATGGGCAGATCTATACCGGAATCTGGGACGAGCTGGTGCCTACGCCAGCACCAACCTGAAGTCTCGCTGTATCTGCCGTGCTGGAGCCGTCGTGTGCAGGAATTCCGCGCCGCCGACGCGCTCCAGCCACGCCGTCGAGGCTGTGCGGTCGGCTGCCAGCGCATCGAGGGGGCGCTGGGCCATCCAGGCAGCGGCGGTGATCAGCTTTCGCTGACCGACTCGACCACCGAGGGTGAAGTCTGTTGTCCCCAGGCTCCGCGGCAGCCGCTCTGCAGCTGGATGATCCACTAGCCAAGAGGTGATCGCACGGTGGATGGAGGCGATGTAGGGCCACTGCTCAGCGAACAGGTCTCGAAACAGGAAGTCGAGGCTCTCGGGCACCACATCATCCGCCCGGAAGGACCCGGACAGCGGAGCGGGCGTCGTGAGGCGCTCCATCCAGGCTCGGACGGATGGGGCGTCATCGAGCAGCCATCGGCTGCCCGGATCCCGGAACAGGTGTGCCCACAGCGGACCGTACAGTGCGAAGTCTCCGATGCAGGGGCGGCCTCCGAGCAGGAAGTCATGCTCCCTGAGGTGGACGTCCAGGCCCGCGATGAGAGCCTCAGTGGATGCCTCCAGGCCGGGAATCGTCTCTGGTGTCACACCGAGCAGCGGCAGGTATCCGCTCATCTTTCCCGCCATCGGCTCGATCAGGCGCCTCCCGAGCATGCCAGGCAGCCAGGGGAGCGCGTATCGGGCGAATTCCGCGCGCACGAATGCGGCATTCTCTTCAATGTTCCAGCGATAGTGCAGGGCAGCCATCGGCAGCCACTCGTCTGCGTACAGCTCGACGAGCAGGGCCGCGAGGCGCTGGCGCGGACCGGGCGGAGAGATGGAGTCTCCTGGATGGTGCGCCTCCATCCAGTCGATGATCACTGAGGAGTCTTGCAGCCACCCGCCCCCGTCGTGCTGGACTGTCGGCATGATCACGCGACCGACCGCGCCCTGGATGGTGCGCCGCAGCATGGCTCCGGTCGGCACGACATCCTCAAACGGGATGCGACGGGTCAGCAGGTAGCTCTTGACCTTCTGTGTGTACGGCGAGACCGGCCAGCCGTACAGCTTCATACCGGGCCGCTGAGCTGCTTGATCTCTTTGTCGCTGGCGATGGTGTCCAGCTCGCTGCGGATGTCCTCGTACCAAAGCCAGTGCGCCATGAGGAGCACCGGTCCGACGATCGGCAGCGGCAGCAGGCAGAACAGGATCGTGGGGATGGTCAGCACATAGGTCATCAGGAGGAAGACGATGTGGTCTCCTGGATGGTCAGATACATGCTGTAACGACAGCTTTGCGTTGTCCATCGGTGCGTAACGGTCATCAGCAGCCAGGGGCATCTGGAACTGCAAGATGAGCGAAGCGATGGGCCCTCCGATCCCACCGACGGCGCCCCCGAGCAGTATTCCGCCGTAGTAGATCAGGTAGTTGATCAGATCGTTGGCCAGGTGCTCGGTGTTGAACAGGCTGCTGAGCTGGGGGCCGCTTCCGTCTCGGTATGAGGTCCGGACCTCTCGGACGATGTTGGGGTACAGGATGCCGCCGAGCCCGCAGGTGAAGATGGTGACGGCCATGAACGCGGTGTAGAAGATCATCCACCCGAAGAGGTTCTTCTGAACCTCCACCCAGCCCCGCTGGTAGTAGTCAACGATGTTGGTGCTCATGAGCGCTCCTGTGCATGGCGCCACCAGGTCTTGATGAAGTGCTGCCACTTGTTACGGCTCTCAAGAGCAGGGTTTAGCTGGAAGTTCTCCGACGCGGTTCGCAGCTGCAGTCGGTCTCCGACGGACGCGAGGACCGCCTTGAAGTCGGTCAGCTTCCGCTCCCAGACTATGGCGCCATCCGGAGCGTAGATCCCGATGCTCTCAGGGGTCAGTCGAGCAGTCCCGCTGCCGAGGACGTCGTGCGCCTTGGAGCCTCGTGGGATGAGCCAGACCTCGGCATCGGTCGTCTCCAGCACCACATTATCGCGCTCAAAGCGGGCCTGGTCGGTGATCGGTGGCGTGCCAAAGTGCGCGATGATGTTGTCGTAGGCGGTGACGACACGGATGTCCTGTGCGCCCTCGGTCTCACCATGGAGCCGCTGAGAGACGTCGATGTGCCAGCGGGCCGCACAGGCAGTGCAGAGCACGGCGTTGCCGCTGTCCGCAGCGACCTCAAGAGCATCCTGGACGAAGCATGCAGGGCAGGCCCACAGGAAGCTGGGCAGGCCCCACGCCATCCGCCAGCCAAACCCGAAGCCTTCGACGTCGACCGATTCTGGCTCCACATGGAGCTGCGCCGCCACCTCTGTCATGATCTCTTCATCGGGACGCTCGGGGTCGTCGTAGACGAACACCTCGGAGTACTCCAGCCTCAGCCGGATCCAGCGTGGATAGTGGGCCCAGCGCGGATGGCTGAGGTGCCCGTTGATGATGCGGCAGTAGACAACCCGAGCGCCCAGGCGCTTCAGCAGGCGCGGCGTGCCGGAGACGATCGGCAGCTGCCGTCCAGTCCAGGTGCGCTCTCCCTCTGGAAAGAGGTTGATGATGTTGCCAGCGTTGTAGCGGCGCACGAGCTCCATTACTGAGTTGCGGTCTTTCACACCCTTGGCCTTGGGAAAGGCGTTGAGGTGCCCAAGCAGCCAGGACAGCACGCTGTTCACCCGGAACAGCTGCTCAGAGGCCATAAAGTGGACCTGTCTCATGCAGAACCAGCCGACGTTCACTGGGTCCAGCATTGCGGTGTGGTTTGCCAAAAGCAGCAGCGGCCCATCCTGCGGGATGTTCTTTCGTCCGAATACCTTGGGTCGAAAAATAGGGCCAAAGGCAAAGATACAAAGAATCCAACCGATCCGGTAGATGATTCTCTGGGTCAGCTTGGGAGGTGGATACGGTTTTTCGGACATTTTTTGGTGATGTACAGCAGGAGATGGGCAGCCTTGCACTTAACCGTCAGGATACTCCTCAGAGCATGTCCAGACGCCGCCGGGTCAGCTTCATTGAGCAGAGTACCGAATTAAAAGTTCGGTTTGGCTACGACGCAGGCCTGGTTGATGAGATCAAGCGGCTCCCGCAGCGCCGCTGGGACGGCGCGGAGCGCTGCTGGTTTGTGCCCGCAGAGTATGCCGGTGAGCTTCTGGAGATTCTCAGCGATCGGGGCTTTGAGATCGACGATGCAGTGCTCGCGCTCGCGACACGTGGCGGTCGGAATGCCCGGATGCGTCGTCTTCGCCGTGCCTCACGACGAGACAGCCTCACGCCGGCCTCCCTCAACGCACGACTGGCTGACGCTGTCCGCTCTGCACTGCCCGATGCGATCTGGCTGATCGGTGAGGTGCTCGGCTGGCGAGAGCGGGCAGGGGTCATCTTCTTTGACCTCGTGGAGTGGTACGAAGGCGAGCGCCAGCCGCGCGCGCGGCTTCGTGCCCGGATGTTTCAGGACACTTGGCGTCGCATCGAGGCGCACCTCGCCTCCACCCGTCCACCGCTCATCTGGCGTGACGGGATGGTCGTTCGCCTCAAGGTGTCTGCCGAGGTCTTCGAGCGAAGCGGAAGCTACAACGTCCGTGTCATCGATATCGACCCAGACTACACCATCACCCTGATGAACGAGCGGCGCGCGGCTGCGCTGCGGGTGCTCGATGAGGCCGGGATCTCTGAGAACAACCTCGACCTCCCCCTGCCGTCGGTGCCGCTTCGGATCGCCCTGCTGACTTCTGTGGACTCTGAGGCCGCTGCGGACTTCCTCGATGAGCTGTCTGGGAGCGGGCTGGCGTTCTCTGTGGATCTGTTCGATGTCCGCGTCCAAGGGCGCGCGCTCGAGCAGACGGTGCTCGCAGCCCTCCAGCAGACTGCAGCGCGCGCCGAGCGATACGACGTGGTCGCGATCATCCGGGGTGGGGGAGGGCGGGTCGACCTCTCTGGCTTCGATCTGCTCAGCGTCGGAGATGCGGTCTGTCGCCATCCGCTGCCGGTGCTCGCCGGAATCGGACACCAGCGGGACCACTCACTGATTGACGATGTCGCCCGCAGCTTCAAGACGCCGACTGCGGTCGGCGCGGCGCTGGTCGAGCTTGTCTCCAGCTTCGTCGAGCAGCTCACCGCGCTCCAGGGCGGCATCGCTCAGCAAGCCAGCCAGCACCACCGACGGCACGACAGCGCCCTTGTCAGCCTCGCGGCATCCATTGCCCAGCGGGCCGATCGTCGACTGATGATGGCCGACCGGGAGCTGACCTGGCTCTCTGGGCGAAGTGTGCGCAGCGCAGAGACCGCCCTCGGAATCCACCGTCGGGCTCTGGAGGGGCTCCGCAGTCCGCTGTCTCTCGCAGTGCGTCGTCGCCTGGAGCGCGAGGGAGACTTGCTCGATGTGCTGTCCGCGAAGCAGCAGGCTGCCGATCCCGCTCGGATCCTCCGTCGCGGGTTCGCTCGAGTTCTAGATGAGTCGGGCCGAACGGTGCGTGCCAGCGCCGCAGTGGCGGTGGGAGATCGCCTTGTGGTGATGCTCCCGGATGGACGACTGGCGGTAATCGCCGAGGAGAAGATCAATGAACGATGACACCACAGCGGTCCGCTACCGCGATGCCGTCGAGGAGCTGAAGGCCATCCTCGCTCGCCTTGAAGGGGACGACGTCGACATCGACGAGCTCAGCGAGAAGGTCGAGCGTGCTGCAGACCTGATTCGCCTGTGCAGGGATCGCATCGAGCACACGGGAATGAAGGTTCGCCGTGTGCTCGATGACCTCGATGCACCAGCCCCGAAGGGGTAGCGCCCATCCGGTGGGTTCGGTCATCTTCTGCCCGGATTCTGAGCGGTGCCCAGGTTAGGTGGTCATGCCATTGCGGAGGGCCTCAGTGCGAATTGTCTCATGGAATGTCAACGGAATCCGGGCCTCGATCAAGAAGGACTTCATCGGGTCAGTGCGGAAGCTGGATGCCGATCTGATCTGCCTCCAGGAGATCAAGGCCACCGAGGCCAAGGCGAAGCTCGATCTCCCCGACTACCCTTTTCAGTACTGGAACCCGGCAGACAAGGCTGGCTACTCCGGCACAGCCGTCTTCTGTCGTGAGGAGCCGCTCTCGGTGAGCTTCGGCCTGGGCGAGCACATCGAAGACCGAGAGGGGCGCGTGGTCACCGTCGAGCTGGCCGACTTCTTCCTCGTCAATGTCTACACCCCAAACTCTGGCCGGGGACTGCCCCGGCTGGCATACCGGACCCAGGAGTGGGATCCGGCGTTCCGCCGCTACCTCAAAGCGCTTGAGCAGACAAAGCCGGTCATCTGCTGCGGTGATCTCAATGTCGCCCATGCTGAGATCGACATCGCGCGTCCGACCCGCAACCGACGCTCTGCCGGCTTCACCGATGAAGAGCGCCAGAACTTCACCGGCATACTGGATGCTGGCTTCGTCGACACCTTCCGGCACTTCTTCCCCGATGCCACCAAGCGGTATTCCTGGTGGAGCTACATGGGCGGTGCCCGGGCCCGCAACGTTGGCTGGAGGCTGGACTACTTTGTCGTCACCGCTTCCTTCATCAGTCGTGTTGAATCGTCGGAAATCCTCAGCGAGGTGCTTGGCTCTGATCACTGTCCGGTGATGCTGGTTGTCAGCTGAGAGAATCACGGCTTCAATGGTGGACCCTCTCGCGCTGGAGTCCCGCTGCCAGGTCCCATCCTCGCTGTCGCACTCTTCTCGGAGCTTGGCCTCAACCCCGGCGCCAGTGCCGCGCTGTCCTACGTCCGGTCGGGTGAAGGGGCTCGGCAGGCCTCGGTTTCCTTGTTCGGTGGTCCAAAGCTGGCGGGCTACCTGCACCCCGACAGCCACGCCCGCCTCCTCGGACAGCTCGAGGGCGGCGCGAGGCTGACCATCAGGGGGGTCGATGCGGAGGTGGTGCTGGGGGGTGGTGTGACCTGGATGGTCCGTGCCGCGCCGACCTACATCCTCACCAGCGGTGAGCTTCAGCGGCAGCGACTGGCGGGGCAGTGGGGCTGGATGCCCTCGGCTGCAGTGGGCCTCGGCAGCGGACTTCCCCGCCGTGATCACCTGCGCTGGTTCCTCCGGCCCACACTCTTGCTCCAGATCCCCTACAACAGCAGCCTTGCACCGTTTGCCGTCCTTGAGATTGGAATCAGAGGGCCGCGATGACTCCGCTGCTCCTGCTGAGCTGTACCGGCATGCTGGATGACTCCTTCTTCCTCCGGGTGGACGGGGCCGACCTGTTTGTCGATGCCGAGGGAAGCCCTGAGCAGGGTGTGTTCGTGCTGCTGCTGCACGGTGGTCCCGGCGGCAGCGGCCAGGCCTACAACCTCGGCACCTGGTCTGAGCGTCTCGAGTCAGAGGTGGTGATGATCTACCTCGACCAGCGCGGGCAGGGGAACTCTCAAGGACACTACTCCTCCGAGGAGGTCACCATTTCGCGAATGGTCGAGGATGTCGCCGTGGTCATCGAGTCTCTGAAGGCTCGCTACGGAGCCGACATCGATCTCTACTTGATGGGACACAGCTGGGGGGGGCTGCTGGGCTGCAGTGCGCTCTTGCACCCAGAGGTTCAAGCGGAGATTGTTGGCTGGATTGAGATTGACGGAGCCCACGACGTACCTCAGCTCAACCGCTACGCCATCCCGATGCTCATCGCGCAGGGACAGGTCGAGCTGGAGGCGGGGCGCAACACGGCTGAGTGGTCGGAGATTGTCTCGTTTGCCGAGGGGGTTGATCTGGCGCGGCTGACCGCAGACGACAGCCTCAGCATCAACCGCTATGCCTTCCAGGCCGAGAGGCTCATCGAGACGATCCGCTGGGATGCGGAGCTCAGCTTCTGGGACCAGGGAGGCTACCTGTTTGCCTCACCAGAGTCTCTGTTGACCGCAGGCTGGAGCGGTGCCCAGACCAACCTGTTGCTCGACAGAGAGATCGAACAGACCAGCCTTACAGGTCAGCTCGGTGAGATCGATGTGCCCTCCTTGCTGATCTGGGGTGGCTATGACTTTGTGGTTCCCGTTGCCCTCGGTGAAGATGCAGTGACCCGCCAGCCCGATGCAGAGCTGGTAGTCCTGGAGGCCTCCGGGCACTCACCAATGTTTAACGAGCCGCATGCCGTTGCCGACAGCGTGCTGTCATTCATTAGTCAGAACTGACTCTGTGCCTTCCCGCTGCTGTGCTGAAGACACGCAACAATATCGAGTCAATGGCGGATAATAAGATATCGAAACTTGTTATGGTCTGCCCAAGTAACTGCATAGAGGTGGACTACACACGTCTCATCTGTGATGGTCAATGCACACGCCTCGTCAGAGTCACTCGCGGTGATCTCTTCAGTGGAGATGATGAAGTTACCACCTGAGTGGTGGGTAACGTTGAGCGTTCTTTCATCATGGAGACTTGAGGGGACAGCTGTTGAACCATCAGATATCGTGACACACTGTACGACAGAGAGCAACGCGACCTCTTCGGCTGCGGCCTCGATTGCTGTGATCAAGGCGCGAAGAGAAGTGCTCTCAGAGTACGGTTTGACATGCTCGCTCCAGTCGTGGGTTTTTGATGGAGCCACTATAAACAGGAGCGAGTTTGATGAACATTTGTGTTGTTACAAATCTCCTCAACATAAGAGTGCTTGTAGTGTACGTCTGTAATGTTGGGTGTGTTTAGTTAGTAGGTGACGTTGTACTTTGATAATCTGAGATGTTGTGTGTGCGGTGTGGTTTCTGAGTCACTACGTGATCACCTGCACAGGTTATGAGGCTGCATGCAGCGACATATGTTCTTCGCCAAGATTCATCGTGCCACCATTACCCAGGCAGACCTCGACTACGTCGGCTCGATAACCATCGATGCGGACCTGCTGGATGCGGCAGGAATCCTGCCACATGAGAAGGTGGACATCTACAACATCACCAACGGCAATCGAATCGCGACCTACACCATTCCCGGGCCACGCGGCAGCGGTATTATCGGGACCAATGGGGCCGCAGCACACCTCGTCAGTACCGGGGACATGGTGATCATCTGCGCATACGGGTGGTGCTCTGAGGATGAAGCCCGTGCGGTCAATCCCACCGTGGTCTTTGTCGATGATGCCAATCGGATCACTGAGATTCGTCGTGGCGTCACGGAAGGTCCAGCCACGTGAGCATCGCGCGTCTTCCAGCGCTCTTGAGTGGCCGCAGCATCGCGGTCGCGGAGAGCCTGACCGCTGGAAACCTTCAGGCACTCATTGCGTCGAGTTCTGGAGCTTCTCGCTACTTTCTCGGTGGTATCACGGCCTACAATATCGATCAGAAGGTGACCCTGCTTGGAGTTGAGCGTGCGGTCGCCGCGCCAGTCCGCTGCGTGAGCGAGGCTGTCGCCCGGCAGATGGCTGCGGGAATCCGGCGCGTGACCGGTGCAGATGTCGGCATCGCGACCACTGGCTTTGCAGAGGCCTGGGGGGACATCGTGACGCCGATGGCCTGGGTTGCAGTGGATGTCTGCGGTGTGGTCACGACCGCTTGTGTTGAGGCTCCTGGACGGGATCGCGTCGCAGCCCAGCAGCACATTACCCGACGCGCGCTCGCGCTTGCCCTTGCGGCGCTGAGTCCTCAAGGCTGAGGGCGTCGGCGCGGGGAACCCCGCTGTTGTGTGGACGACAAGTCCTCCGTGATGACCGCGACTGGTGAGCGTGCACACGCTACGGTGGAGGGCACCAGAAGGAGAAGCAGCCGCCCCGGAGAGCGACTGCCTCAGCCTTGTCGAGTGTCGAGTGTCGAGTGTCGAGTGTCGAGTGTCGGGTATCAGTCGCGACGCCGGAACAGGGCCACACCCATCAGGGCGAGCGCGAGCAGGCCCACGGGCTGAGCAGAGGTGCTGCTGCATGCAAAGAGTGCACTGTCGCCGCCGCCGCCGTTGTTTCCACCGTTGTTTCCACCGTTGTTGCCGCCTGAGTTGCCCGTGTCCTCCAAGCCCGTGTCGGTGTCTTCGTCGGTGTCTTCATCGGTGTCGGTGTCGGTGTTGTCTCCACCGCCGCCGTTGTTTCCGCCGCCGTTGTTTCCGCCGCCGCCGTTGTTCGTGTCGGGATCGTCGTCAAGCTCTCCGGTGTAGCCCTCGATCCAGGAGGTGTGGGCGTCGAGGCGAATCGAGCCCGCTGCCGCTCCGTTGGCTTCGCAGTTGGGCTGGCCGCCGTTGAGGTTGAACGTAAACGAGTTGACCCCGACCAGCTCATAGCTGCCGCCGTCAATCATCAGCGCCGCACCGCCGGAGTCGCCCGAGCAGATGTTGGTCTCGCTCGTGGAGTCGTAGGTGTAGATGACTTGCTCGTCATAGCCGTAGACATCGATGGTGACGGTGCGCTTGGTCCCGCTGTCGTTGCGGTTGTCGCCGGTGATGCCCCAGCCGACGTAGGTAACCTCGGCGTTGTTGCTGAAGGTGCCAGGAGAGTCTCGGTTGATCGGGTAGGTGCCCGATGTGGTCATCCCGGACTGAAGCTCCAGCAGTCCGATGTCGTGCTCGAGGGTGTTCGGGTTGTACTGAGGGTGAGCGATGATGTCGCTGACCTTGGCGTAGTCGTAGATGTTCTCCCAGTCTTCGCCGGTCACAAAGTAGATGTCGTAGCCCTTGCGCTCGTACTCATCAGCGGCCTCGATGCAGTGCGCAGCCGTGGCGACCCACTTGGCCTTGATGAGCGTCCCAGAGCAGAAGTCGCCATACCAATATTGGCCGTAGACCAGCGCCAGCATACCGACTTGGAGGTGGTCGTCGGTTGTGGAGCCGCCCACGATTGGGGGGGCTTCCTGTGCCTGAGCCAGCATGGGCATTAGGGCCATCATCAGCATCGAAATCTCCTCGGTTCACAAGTCCTCTACCGGACATATACATACATGTCGTTCAAAGAAATTGACTGTGACGAAATCGGAACATGACGATCTCCTGACTCTTCGGCTTGTACGAATAATCCCATCCGGTATGGGCTATGATTAGGACCTTATATATGAGTATATAAGGGGTAGCTCCTTTGGAACTGTTGAAAAAATACGCCACTGTTTTTGATCTCGAGCTGCTGAACAATTTCTGTCAGGTGATCATTGTCATAAATAGGATAGAATGGCACTTGCATCTCTCGCGACCTGAGGACGTCATCCATGACTGCTCGATTCATCACTGCCTTCCTTCCGTTTACCCTTGTCCTTGCATGCAATGACAAGGACACCACCGGAAATGGCACCATCGATGACACGATCTTTGACCCTGGGGTTCAAGATAGCGACGGAGATGGCTTCACCACCGACGATGGTGACTGCGATGACGAAAACAGTGCCCTCCATCCGGCTGCAGAAGAGATCTGCGATGGCGTGGACAACAACTGCGACGGTGAGATCGACGAGGGCGTGACCGACACGTTCTACGCTGACACCGACGATGATGGGTTTGGCGATGAAGCCAGCACTGTCGAGGCTTGTGATTCTCCCAATGGATACGTCGCTGTAGGTGGTGACTGCGACGACACTACTGCAGAGTCTTTTCCGGGAAATGTTGAGTACTGCGACGGTGTGGACAACGACTGCGACGGAGACGTCGACGAAGACGTCCAGGACACCTTCTGGGCTGACGGCGACGGCGACGGCTACGGAGACCCGGACTCTGCCATCGAGACCTGTGAGGAGGTGTCTGGCTACGTTGCAAATTCCGATGACTGCGACGACACATCCGCCATCAGCTATCCGCTCGCCGATGAGATCTGTGACGAGCTGGATAACGACTGCGACGGCACCGTCGACGAGGGCGTCACCGATACCTACTATGCCGATGTCGACGGCGATACCTACGGTGTCTCTGACATGACCACCGAGGCCTGCGATCTGCCGACCGGATACTCGGAGATTACCGGTGACTGTGACGACACGGTCGCCGCGATCAACCCCGATGCCCTCGAGGAGTGTGACACGGTCGACAACGACTGCGACGGCACCATCGACGAGGACGACGCCATCGATGCTCTGACGTGGTACCAGGACGGCGACGGCGATGGCTACGGTGAGTCCACCATCACCACCCTCTCCTGTACTCAGCCCTTCGGCTACGTCGCTGACGCCACCGACTGCGACGACGGCGACGCCGCGCAGTACCCGGGTGCTGATGAGTACTGCAACACCGAAGACGACGACTGTGACGGCACCATCGACGAAGACGATGCCCTGGATGTCTTGACCTGGTACGCAGACAGCGACAGCGACTCCTACGGCGACTCCGCAAGCTCAGACATCGACTGCAACCAGCCCTCTGGCTACGTCTCTGACGCCACCGACTGCGACGACGGTGACGCTGCGCAGTACCCGGGCGCTGATGAGTACTGCAACACCGAAGACGACGACTGCGATGGCACCATCGACGAGGAATCCATCGACGGTGACTGGTACGCCACCGACGACGACAGCGACGGCTTCGGCGCTGAAGGCAGCACTCAGTGGGTGTGCGACGGTGTGACCAATGAGCTGGACTGCGACGACGCCGACTCCGGCGAGCCGGTTGTCGCGGACTCGGTCAACGGCTCCTCCTCTGGGGCTGGCACCATGTCTGATCCCCTCGACAGCCTCCAGGATGCCATCGATACTGCTGGCGCGTGTGTGGTTGCCATGGCCGGTACTTACTACGAGGCCATCGACTTCTACGGCAACGAGATTATCGTGACGGGCTTCGAGGGTGCAGACTACACCACCATTGATGCCTCAGGTATCGGCGCTCCGGCGGTCACCATGGAGTCCGGCGAGTCTGCCGCAGCGGTCCTCTCAGGGTTCACCCTGACTGGCGGCGATGGCTTTCAAGAGACCGTCTCCACCAGCTACGCCTGCACCTCGATCACCACCTGCACGGACTACTACACCACGTACTGCGGGGGCGGTCTGTACCTCTCTGCTGCTGATCCCACGATTGAGGATGTGTTGATCACGGTCAACGAGCTCGAGCCTGCCTCGACCACCACCTCTGGAGATGACGTCTACTATGTCAACTCCTACGGCGGCGGTTTCTGTGCAATGAACTCTGCTGCGACCCTCACCCGGGTGGACTTCATCGAGAACTTTGCCGATCAGGGCGGCGGCATCTACATCGATGAAGACAGCAACATCACCCTCGAGCAGAGCTGGGTCATTGCAAACACGGCTGGAAGCGGCGGCGGTATCTCTGTCGACACCGGCTACCTCACTGTGACCAACATGGCCTCGATGTGGAATGAGGCGGACTACGACGGCGGTGGCATCTTGGTGGCATCGGGTACCCTGGTCTCCACCAACGTCACCCACGCTGGGGACAGCGCCACAGACGGCGGCGGCTTGTACATCGACAGCGGCACCGCCACGATCATGAACACCATCGTTCATGACTCTGATGGCGATGGCATCTACGGCACCTCGGCCACCTTCAGCGGCAGCTACAACAACGTCTACGGCAACACCAGCAGCGACTACTCCGGCATCACCGACCCGACGGGCTCCAGCGGCAACATCTCCGCGGATCCGGACTTCGCATCTTGGTCTGATGACGGCAACTATGCCAACGACGACATTAGCCTCGGAAGCAGCTCAAACTCCACGGATGCTGGCAACTCCTCTTCCGTCTACAACGACACCGATGGCAGCACCAATGATCAGGGTGCGTGGGGCGGTCCCGGTGGAGACTGGTAAGTCAGAGCACCTCTGAGGGCAGCCGATCAGGCCAGCTTCTGAAGTGCCGCCGGCAGCATCGTGCGCCAGGTCGGCCAGTCGTGGCCGCTGTCGCCACCCCACACCTCGACATGGTGTGGGATGCGGCGTGCTGAGAGGGCTGCGGCAGCGTTGCGGGTGTAGGTCGGGTTCTCCCACTGCCGGCCCAGACCAAACACAAACAGGCTCTCTCGAAGCTGTGCCAGCTGACCGCCTTCCGGGAGGTTGGGGACAAACTGACAGGGATCATGGAAGTACCATGCCTGATCCCAGTGGCCGTTCATGCGGCGGTCCATCTGGTAGGTCCCGCTCATGCCGATCATCAGAGAGAACAGCTCTGGATGACGGGTCGCTGCGCTCCAGGCTAAGAATGCACCGATAGAGGCTCCGGTCACGACCATGGGCTGGTCATCGCCTTCACAGTCTGCACGGATCCAGGGAACCAGCTCCTCGGTCAGCCAGGAGTCATACCGAGCTTGGTGGCGGACCTTGTCGACGGAAGCCGTTGCTGGATCAATCCAGGACTGCTTGGAGATGCTGTCGACGGCATAGAGCTTGATCCGACCGGATGTGATCAGCGGTGCGAGGGCCTGGACCATGCCGAATCGCTCGCAGTCCAGCGCATCTCCGCCTCCCGTCGGGAAGAAGATCACTGGCCGGCCCCACCATCCCCAGCGCACAACCGAGAGCGCCTTGTCCACTGCCGGACTGTGCCAGCGTCCGATCCGTCTGTTCATCTCTACCTCCGAGCTCATGCTACTCCGTGAGCAGCCGGGCAAGTGCCTCGGTGCCGAGGGTGCGGAGCTGGATGATGTTGTCATCAGGGATTGAGTGGACATTGTCATGCGATGCGATCGCCTGCGCGACATCTGCGCGGCGGAGAATGTGGATCGCAGGGAGGGGCGAACGGTTGGTGTGGTTTGCTGGATCTTCTGGGGCAAGACCTTCGAAGAGGTAGTCGGGATGGAACGAGACGAGCTGGAAGCGAGCCGCGTGTCCAGTCGCCTCGATGAGGTCTTCTGCTGCAGCGAACAGATCCAGGAAGTCATCGAAGTCGATGAGCGCGCGGGTGATCACCAGTAGGGTCGTGCGGGCCTCGTTGAGCTTCACCAGAAGGGTGAGCTCCTGGAGGAGGTCGGCGAGGATGTCATGGGGCTCCTCTGCGTCACTCGCGGCATAGCGAATGGTCTGCTCGTGGTGGGGGGCTGCTGCGAATGGGCACAAGTTGAGACCCACCACAACCCGGTCGACCCATCGATGCATCTGTTGCAGTTCAGTGTTCAAGCTGGTTTCCATAAACGACTGGCCTCTGTGCGGAGTAATATTTCAGTTCTCTTACGTATTTGCTACCTTGGATGTCTTGGATAAGCAAGGATATAGGTCAAAAGTTGAATATTCTTGTTGTGCTGTATGGCTTCCATTTCTGATGTCTGGAGAGTAGAGTGTTGTTGCGACAAGTCAAAACCCACACCCGTCGTCTGCTCGAGTCTTTGATCAGAAGTCAGCGATGCAGGCTCCGGAGGAGTCCGTATGCAGATCGAGAATCAGAAAGATTTTGAGCAGAGCCGACAGAGCAACTGCGGTACCCACCGCCTCAGCTTGGAGGGCATCACGCCCCGTGCGCGGTCCTTTAGCACTCTCCAAGGTCGATTCTTTGATGGAGACATCTCTGTTGAGCTGGTGGCAGTTTGGAAGTCAATGGATGGTTTAGAGACTCTTGCGCTCCATCAAAATGGCTCTGGTGACATCATCATGGCCCATGACAGCCGACGCGGTCGTGTCTACCACTTCCCCATCGCCTGGATGGGTACCCGGGTCGAGAAAGAGGATCGCAAGGTCAACGCCTGGAGTCGCTTCTCTCCGACTCCAGGTGGCCCGATCAGCGGCTACAAGCAGCAGCGGTTTGTCCGGGGGCTGGAGCTGTACTTCGACGGCGGGCGCATCTTGTTCATTGACGGCCAGCCCACTGCCGATCAGCACACCGGGCGCATGCTTCACGCTGCGCTCAAGGCGAAGCCTGAAGGGGTGAGTCTCGTGGTCACCCGCGAGTAGTCCTCATATACTCGTCTCTCTGAAGACTCCTCTCGCCTACGCTGTTCTGATCCTCGGCTGTGCGGTGATGGTTGCTGCCTCGACTTGGCCGGTGCCAGTCCTGATGCACGACCACCTCCTCACAGACATTGATCACGCTGATGTGCAGAGCACGCTGTGGTGGTTTCCGTCCTTCGCCGAGGCCATCCGTGAGGGGCGCTCACCATTTCAGGCGACCGAGCTGGCCTGGCCGGTGGGACAGGACACCCGTCTGCTCCTCTGGAACTATGCGCTGGCGCTGCTGCTGCTGCCGGTGACCCTCCTCGTCGACGCCCCGGTCACCCGACTGAACCTCTCGGTGCTCCTCATCGCGGGAAGCAACGGTGTGGTTGCCGGCCTGCTGGGGAAGCGCGTGGGAGGATGGGTCGGTGCTGGCGCGGCGATGATCGTTGCGGCCGGCAGCTACTTCGCCTTCCAGGAGGGGGGCTCGGGACGGATGGAGCAAGCGCTGTGGGCGCCGATCATGGTCTACCTCTGGGCGCTCTGGCGGCTCCGGCAGACACCAGGCAGCCCCCGACTTCGGCTCATCGCAGCAGCATCGATGGCATTTTGTGGCGCGGTGTACTGGTTCTATGCTTATTTTCTTGTTGTCCTGACCATCGCCTCGGCGGCGGTGTGGCTCCTCAGCCGCAGGCTGAGCCGGATCGGGCTCATGGACCTCGTGGTGGTCGGCCTCGGCTCCCTATTCTTCGTCAGCCCATTCCTGCTCCCGGTCGTCCTCGGACAGCTCTCTGCGCCGGCGTTTTTCTCACAGATGGCCTCCTCTGCGGGCAGCGGGCTTTATGCGCAGATCGGAAGCTCACTCCTGGTGCCCGATGGCTTTGTTGGCCCAGCCCTCGCCTCTGCTGCGCACGCCACGACGCCTGCACCGCTGCTGATGGTGCCGCTGTGCCTCGCCGCGATGCTGAGCCCGCGCCTGCGGCTCCTCGGTGTGCTCGGTGTTGTCTCCTCCGTCCTGGCCGCCGGGCCGGTGCTCATGCATGCCCCGGGACAGCCGATCCTTTTTGGGGAGAGCCGGCTTCTCCTTCCACACCGGCTGCTCGACATCCTCCCGGGCTTCTCCCGGCTCTGGTGGCCTTACCGCTGGCAGGCGATCGGACTGGCGGCGGCCTCTCTCTCTGCTGCTGGGCTCCTTGGTGGTCTGCGACGGGGCTGGCTTGCGCTCCCGCCGCTGGCTGTTTGGACCATCCTGGAGGGGCACGCTGCCCTCCACGGCGGCTTCTCTTCTCAGGGAGAGGGGGTTCCAATGCTTCAGGCGACTGTACCGGAGGTGTTTGTCGCCATCGGGGAGCAGGCGGGTACTCATCCCGTCCTCGGCTTCCCGACCGACAGCCTCGCCAACGGGATGATGGGCTTCATCGCTTGGCATGGTCAGCCCATCAGTGGTGGCATGGCGTGGAGCCGTGCGGAGGTTCACAGCGATGCCAGTCGCCGGCGTGATGCCGACGTTCCGCTCATCGCTGCGCTCCAGTCTCTGGAGACCACGGGGCGCTTTCCTCGCCTCCCTGAGCCGCTCACCGATACCGATGCTGGTGGATTCCACTACCTCGTGCTCTACCAGCAGGGGGCGCGCCGCAAGCGGAGGCGCTACGAGGCTGCCATCAGCGCGCAGCTCGGTGAGCCATTCTTCCGCGCGCGCATGGTCACGGTGTGGGCCCTTCCTGGCCTGACGACGCTTCCGGAGTGTGCCGGCTGTCGCTGACCCGGGCATGTCGGCGTGCCTCTCGCTTCAGCAGCGCGGCGAACTTGGGCGGATCAGGAGCGACGATGTGCAGCGGCGCTCCAGTGATCGGGTGGACGAGGCGAACCTCCGCAGCGAACAAGAACAGCCCCTTGCCACGGAGTTGAGCTTCGGGGGCATGCTGAAGATCACCGAGGATGGGGTGGCCGAGTCCTGCGAGGTGACGGCGGAGCTGGTGTGTTCGACCGGTCTCTGGGTGCAGTGCGACGACGGTCAGCCAGCCGTGCTTGAGGCTGGGGGTGTGACTGACCGCACGCCAGAGCGTGCGTGCAGCCCGCCCATCGATTGGGGTGGTGACTTCACCAGCGCCCTTGAGCGGTCCACAGACGATCGCTCTGTACAGCTTCTCCAGCGTGCGCTCTTCAAGCTGTCGACCCAGCGAGACCTGCGCCCGACGGGTCCGAGCGACCAGGACCAGTCCGCTTGTGGGACGGTCGAGTCGGTGAACCACCAGCGGAGCCGGCAGTGCATCCGGGGCGTCGCTTGGCGGAATGACCCCGGGGAGGGCGCGCTCCAGGGTCCGGTGCCGGTTTCCGTTGGTCAGCAGTCCGGGTGGCTTGTGCACTGCGGCGAAGAAGGGATCGATGTAGAGCACCGGAATGTCGATGCTGATGGCAGGTCGGGCCGGAGGGGGAGGGGGAAGCAGGGTGAGCTGCTGCCCCGCCTGTAGGAAAGCGCTGGGGGCCGCTGGAGCCCCGTCGAGCAGCAGCCGCCCCGCCTTGGCTTCTTTACGGGCACGGGTCCGTGAGGGGAGCAGGGTGGGAAGGGCTGCTGCGGCGAAGGCATCCAGCCGCTGTCCCTCGCCTTCCATGGGGATCGTAAGGGACGCAGACGGTGTGGATGACGACATCAGTGGGCTCTCTTCTCGCATGCTCCAGCAGTACGGCTTCCGGCCCTCAGCGCCCGGGCGCGGTGATGCTGCCGGAGGCTGCGCGGCTCACTCTCCAGACCAGTGCTCTGGGATGAGGGTCTGGATGCGCATTGGCTCTGGCACGCCGCGGAGCGCGACCTCGCGGGCACAGTGGAATCCGGCACTGGAGCCAATGGCCTCAATCATGGGCTCTGACACCACCGCCTCGAGCGCGGCAGCCGTACCGCAGAGCCGAGCCGCGATGTTTACCGGCGAGCCCAGCACGGTGAACACCCGCCGGGTCTCGTCTCCCAGATCCCCACGGATCACCTTCCCGCAGTGCAGTCCCATGCCCACTGGGAGCTGCTCCCAATTCCCGATGGCGGTCTCTCTTGACCAGTGGAGGATGTCAGCCGCCGCTCGGCAGGCGGACTCGGCAGCAGCCGCGCCCTCGAACAGCGCGAGCAGCCCGTCTCCGGAGAAGCCATCGATGTAGCCACCGTGCTGCCGGATGATCTGGCTCTGGGTGGTCAGGACCAGGTTGACCTGATCAAAGACCGCAGCGGCGTCTTGGGTAAAGCTCGCGGCAGTGAATCCTCGGAGGTCAGAGAACAGGATGATCGCCTCGATGCGCTCGCTGGTCTCTGGACCGAGGAGGTGCTGGACTGCAGCAGTGGAGACATACCGCTCCAGTCGGCGGATGAGCTTCTTGTTCTGCGTCTCCGCCCGATGACGACGGAGGACGTTCGTCAGACGACGGAGCAGGATGTGGGGGTGGGGTGGCTTCAGCAGCAGATCGTCGGCCCCCTGAGCGAGCGCCTCCGTGCGCCGCTTTACGTCTCCGTCCCCGGTGAGGATGACGATCGGGGGAGGGGAGTCGAGCGCACGGATCTGGATGCAGAGCTGCAGGCCGTCTCCGTCGGGCAGGTGAAGATCCAGGAGGATGATGTCGGCGCTGTTTTCCGACAGCCACGGCATCACAGCTGAGATCCGGCCCAGAGGAACCACCGTCCCGCCGTAGAGGGTCAGGAAGCGGCTCATGACGCGAACGACCCGCTCGTCATCTTCGATGAGAAGGATTCGAGCGCCGTCCAACTCTTTGCCCGTGGGAGTCATCACTCCGAGAGTGTACCGCTGGCGGAGTAAGATGTGGGCCGGTAATCTGACAGGATGCAGAGGCTCCTTCTTTGGTCAATTGGGTTGATGCTGGGATGCGCCGCATCGGATCCCGGCGCGCTTTACCGTGAGGCTGCCAGCATGCCCCCGGAGCAAGCACAGAAACGATGTGTTCAGATTGACGAGCTTGCCCTCCAGGGCGAGTGCCTGACGTTCACCGCAGCGCAGGCTCTCTCTGATGGTGATGCGTCGTCAGCAGCAGACATCTGTGGCCAGATTCAAGACGAGTTGTGGCTGGATGAGTGCATGTTTCTGCTTGCTGATCGGCGCATGCGTCTGCGTGCAGGGGCCGCACAGGACTGCTCCGCCACGGGCCGCTTCGAGGATAATTGTCTCTCTCATGCACTGGAGCGTGACTTCAAGATGTTGCCTGACACGGTCCGACAATCGGGCGCTGAGCCCGCACTCCTGGTGGAGCTGGTGGACATGGCGGAGCACTACGGGAGCGGCGATGCACAGTCCACCGGAGAGCTCCTGCTCGCCCACATCATCGCCCGACGGATAGGCCCCGGAGCGCTCCAGATGCGCGCCTGCGGGAAGGCTTCTGATGTTGTCTGTCAGCAGGGCTTCCTCATCGCGCTGTCGGTTCCTGATCGCGGCACGGATTCACAGGCGGCGTGTCAGAGCCCGCGCACCGCTGGGTCTGTTGCTTCCGCTGGCATGCGTCCCTGGTCTGAGGATGCTCAGGAGACGGCCGCTGCTGCGCTCGATGTCCTGTGTCAGGTCGTGGAGCGTGGAGAAAACCCCGGCCTCCTTGGGGCGTTGCTTGGTGGCACGCCCGCTGTTCCGATGGGCACCCACTTCCGGCTGCCGCCTCCCTGGCGTCGGGGTGTCCTTCAGATTCCGTGGGATGACGGAATCTGAAGGGTGCACGCAGGTATGCTCTGGGGCATGCCCACTGCACGAATCGAAAACTTCACCGAGCTCGCCCAGTTTACCCTCGATCCGGTCTCGATCCGTATGCTGCCCAAGGCATTCTGCCAGCGGCACTGGGTCGTGGTCCTCGACACGGTGAAGGCAGACGGCACCGAGCCGATCACGGTCGGGATGCTCAACCCAGAGGATCGCGGTCTGCTCCGAGATCTCAAGACGCGCTGGAGACGTGAGCTTCAGCCGGTTGCCCTGAACCTCTATGAGGTGACTCGTGCGCTGGAGATCGGCTTTGGCGGTGGGTTGGGGAACCTGGAGCGCTCAGATGGGGTCTCGATGCCCCGGATCATCCTCGACGGACGCACCGTCTCTCCGCACGCAACCGTTGTGCAGCTCACCGAGGATGTCCTGCGCCAGGCGATGCGCCTCCATGCCACAGACATCCACATCGAGCGCTACCGCTCTGACGTCGACGTCCGGCTTCGGATCGACGGGGTTCTCCGTCAGCTCCAGTCTCACATCAACCCCGACAATGTCCAGGGTGTCATCAACCGCATCAAGGTGCTCTCCAGCATGGACATCACCGAGCGCATGGCTCCGCAGGATGGTCGGTTTCGGATGGCTCTGCTCGACCCCGACGGAGGAGACTTCGAGTGTGACTACCGGGTCAGCAGCGTCCCTGGGCTCTCTGGAGAGGACATCGTCATTCGTGTGCTCGGCGGTCGTGTCGGGGTGATGTCTGTGGAGGCACTGGGCATGCCTGCGCTCCTCCAGGAGCAGCTCCTCGCCCTGCTCTCCAACCCCGAGGGACTCATCCTGGTCACGGGACCGACGGGCTCGGGCAAGACCACGACCCTCTACTCTGCGCTCGCCCACCTCAACGATGGCACCCGCAAGATTCTCACCGCCGAGAACCCGGTCGAGTATGAGCTGGCGAAGATCAACCAGAAGCAGACCAGCCCCAACATCACCATGGCGGATCTGGCGCGCGCCTTCCTGCGGCAGGATCCGGACGTCATTCTGGTGGGCGAGATCCGCGACAAGGAGACCGCTGATGTCGCCATTCGAGCGGCAGCAACCGGTCACGTTGTGCTCTCCACCCTCCACACTGCCGATGCCCTCGGTGCGATCCATCGCCTGCGCGGCTTGGAGCTGGAGGCCGATCAGATCGCCGAGTCTCTGCTCGGTGTGGTCGCCCAGCGGCTGATTCGCCGCATCTGCTCCGCGTGCGTCGGACCTGCGGAGATCTCTGAGGTTCACCGCAAGCGACTCGGGAGACTGCTGGAGGGCATCTCGCCAAAGGCGGGGGCCGGATGTCAGGAGTGCAGCTTCAGCGGGTATCGCGGACGCGTCGGCATCTTCGAGCTGATGCTGGTCGGGATGGACATGAAGGATGAGATCGCAGAGGGAGCCCACATCCACGATCTTCGGGAGGCGCTCGCGGATGGCGGCTTCTACTCGCTGGTCGACGACGCGATGGACAAGGTCCGCCAGGGCGTCTCGACCCTCGATGAGGTGCTGCGGGTGCTGCCGTACCGCTATCTGAAGTCGACGATGGACCGGGCTGAGGCGCGCCTGCTGGAAGGGGCATCGCGCTGAGTGTCGCTGGGAGCTAGGCTTCGTTGACCGGCTCACCCTGCTGAGCGATGCGCTCGCTGAGATCCACCACTCGGGTGGCGAGGTGCTCTAAGAGGCGGGTGGTGAAGCGTGCGCCGAGGCGGGGACTCCGCCGGATGAGGTCATCCACCTGATCTCGGTGCATCACCAGCAGCCGGCAGTCCTGGGTCGCAGTGACGGTCGCGGTGCGGGCACAGCGCAGCGCCAGGGCGATCTCTCCGAAGTGCTGCGGCGGGTGGAGTCGCACCAGCTCGATGTCGTGTCGGGTGATGGTGACCTCACCCTCCAGCAGGACGAACAGCTCCTCTCCGACCTCGCCTTCCTGGCAGAGCACGCTGCCTGGAGGGGTGTGGACCTCGTGAAGGAACGGCGCGAGCCGGAGACGCTCAGCGTGGGTGAAGTGGGAGAACAGCGGCGCACCCCGCAGCAGCCACTCCCAGTTCGCTCGGGCGACCAGCGGCTTGCGGTAGCGATAGACCACCGCGGTGAGGTTGTCGTTGGAGCCCTGACGATAGGCTGCGTCGACGAGGTGGCGGGCGGCCTTGTGCATGTCATCGAACTGCGCGAGGTTGCCGATCTGTTGAAGAGAGAGCGAACCCCAGACGCCATCGGAGCAGAACAGCAGGATGTCTCCATCGTCGAGCTCGACCTCTAAGAAGTCGGGCTCGACCTCATGGACCACCCCCAGTGCCTGGTAGAGCAGGTTCTGCTGGGGGCTGATGTCGTACTCTTCGCGGGTGATCTTGCCCTGCCGGAGGCGCAGCGCAGCGACGGAGTGGTCCTCGGTCAGCGGCGCAGCCTTGCCATCTCGGATGATGTAGAACCGAGAGTCGCCGACATGAGTAATGAGCATCGAGCCGCTGGTCAGCACACCTGCCGTGAGGGTCGCACCGAGCCGCATCGCGTGGGTGGTGCCGTGCTGGTGGATGGCGGCGGTCGTGTCCTGAAACAGCTCATCGAGCAGGTCCGCCAGGGCTATCTTGTCCTCGCTGCCGCCGCTGTCCGCGAGCCGATCTCGGAGCTTCTCGATGCGCGGAACCGCTTCTCGAAGAGACTCAATCGACATCTGGCTGGCGATCTCACCCGCATCGAGGCCGCCCATTCCGTCAGAGACCGCGAAGATCCCCTGCCTGGGGAGACAGAGCATGGCATCTTCGTTGTTGTTGCGGCGCCCGGTCAGGCTCACGGCGCCATGATCGATGCGCATGTCACCCCCTAAAAACGATATTCCAGATCGCAGTCACCGTCGGCTTGCAGGGTGTTGTCCTTGGCGTTGTAGAGGGCACCGTCGCCAGAGATGTCTTCTTCTTCATGGTCGACCTCAAGCTCGAAGCGGCCCCGCTCGTTTCCGACGATGTAGTCCAGGCTCATCGTCAGCGTGAGCTCACTTCGGCTTCCCTCGATGTCGCCGTTGCCGCTCATGCCGTCGAAGCTGGAGTCGAAGTCGAAGTCACCAGAGAGGCGCTCGTCTTCCTCCGTCATCTCCATGGTGAGCGCCCACTCGTGGGGGCCGAGGTCGAGGCCCGGAGAGGAGTAAACTGCGGGATTGAGTTCCATCCAGCAGCTCCCCTGCCAGTTTCCTGTGGCGTCAGGGGCGCAGCCGGAGAGAGCAAGAGCGATGAGGAATGCAGAGCGAGGTTTCATGGTTCCAGTCGGGCTCGAGTGAGTGGGGAATGGAGGGCATTATAGGGCTGATCTTCCCGGTACGCCGATAAGCACACGGTTGGTGGGCGTGATCGACTCTGGAATTGACGACCAGTCCACGGAGTAGCCGGACCTCTCTAGGCGATAGGTTCGGTCGATGTCGGTCGCCAGCTCTGCGCCGAGGGCTGCCTGGAGCGCACGGGGGGCTGGGCGTGCGGTCTGTGCATAGCAGCACGGCATCACTGCGATCGTGCTCCGTCGGGCGACGGCAAGCTCCAGGCAGCGATCCGTCCGCACTCCGCAGGCGTGGACCGCGACAATGCCTGCTCCCTGTGGGACGTGCTCACCGGCCTGCTTCAAGGGGGCTTGGACGTAGCGGACCTTGTCGGTGATCCAGGGCGCGACCTCTGCGGCGGCCTCGAGGACACGCGCGAAGCTGGCCGGACGCCGACGATCCAGCAGAACGACCGAATTCACCTCTCGCTCGAACATCCCGAACAAGACTCCGACGAGCCCGTGACCTGCGCACAGGTCAACCATTGTCTGCCTGCGAACCCGTCGTCGGACCCGCATATAGAACTCAGCAGACTCCAGCAGCTCCTTGATGGGCACGGCACGGCGGGCGGCGAGTGCGAGGGCAAAGCGATCGATGTGACGCTCAGCAGAGAAGTGCTTTGAGAGCTCATCAGACAGCGGCACCCGCAGCCCTGAGAGCCCCTGAAGGCTGGGTGTGTTGAACTGGCGATACGCCTTAAAGGAAACAGACATGGCCGAATATGGTTATATCGAACGAACAAAAACGACGAGGCTCTTGTGAACCTTTCAGTGCTCATGCTCTCTGCTGCCTTCGCCCAGGAGGGTGATTCCTCGACCTGGGATCTGCTCGACATTCCAGGCCAGGTCCAGCCAGACGATCCGTACTGGGAGCTAGAGCTGCTCTACCACCAGCACCGCTACCAGGAAGGACTCACCCGCACGAAGGCGCTTCGGGCAGAGAGCCCCGAGGATGTTGAGCTGGCCTGGCATCAGATCCGGTTCATGTTTGAGGTCGCTGAGCGCCTCGATCGGACCGACACCTCGATGGACAAGGAGGCCTGGTACCAGGAGATGGCCACGCTTGCCGAGGCTGCGCTGGCCCAGGATCCCGACCATGCACACCTCCTGTTTGGAAAGGGAGTCGCGCTGGGGCGGCTGGGCACCACCCGCGGTGTCCTCGCATCGCTGGGCATGGCTGCGCCGATCGAGCAGTCCTGGACTCAGTGCATGCAGAGTGAGCACCGCTACCGCAGCATCGCAGGAGAGGAGATGCTTCCGTGCGACTGTGCGCACGCGCTGGGCATGTTCTACCGGCTGGTTCCCGACTCCTGGATCGTCGATCTCATCGCCGGGACGCGCGGCAGCCTGGAGAAGTCACTGGAGATGCAGCTGTGGGCAAACAGCTGCAAGCCCGACGACATCAGCATCGAGAAGGAGCTCGGCGTCTCCCAGCTCTGCCTCGGGCAGAAGACCAGCAACAATCAGATGATCACCGACGGTCGAACCAACCTGCTCCACCTCGGCAGCCTCCCGGTCCGGACACCGTCTGACACCACCGACCAGGATCACGCGCGGAAGCTCCTGCTCGAGCCGGGTCTTGCCTGTGAGTATTCTCGCGACGGTCAGCAGGACCTGGACGAAGAGAAGCTGAAGGAGCAGGCACCGTAGGCGAAGGCACCGTTGAAGCCGCTGGTGCGTCATGTGCGGATTCACCTCGGAAGCCGACCGCCGGCTCCGCATAGGTGCGGGCGTGCCTCTCTAACGACTCGATTCCCAGATTTATATCGTAACCATTGTTACGGGGCGCACTGGGGCGAGTGGTGTGGGCACAGCGCTGACGGCCTGAGGTCGGCTCCCACGGCTTGAAGCCCTCCTGACGCGCGCGAAGTAGGGCTCTCCAGGCGTCGAGAATGGGCATGGGGGTCTTGCTAATTCAGCAGCCGTAACGGTGACTGTCTGGCTAATCAAGGTTCGGGAGTGCGTCCAGCAGGGTGGCATTTCCAAACCAGCTGCCCAGCTCTGCATTGAGCTGCCAGATGGTGCTTCCCTCTGGCGTGACTTCTCGCATCTCGCCGAGCCCACCGAAGTTCAGGAAGGTGTTCCCGTTCTCCAGGCGTCGGGCCTGACCCAGCAGCGTCGAGCCTGTGCTGTCCCGCTGAAACGACCAGATCTCTTCCAGCTTGCCGTCGTCGGTGACGGCGTACTCGATCGCCATCGCTGGCGCGCCCTCAGGGTAGCTGATGAGCAGCAGGGTGCCGTCGTCCGTCCAGTTTGGATCGTGCTGAAAGTTGTAGACGACCCCAGCGGTGACGCTGTCCTGGGTAAAGATCTGCATGACCGCACCTGTCGAGCGGTTGATCTCATAGATGATGTCGAGGTGAGCGAGGGAGAAGAGGTAGCTGTCGCGGGACTCGGAGTAGTTCACAGCGTTGGCGTGACTCCAGTCCTTTCCGACATCGCCATAGAAGTTGGAGTCCCATGCATCGTGCTTGATCGGCTCTGCGCTGTCCCACAGCGACCACACCTCCCTCTCGGTGCCATCTGGGGCGATCTCAAGGATGCGATCCCCCACGACATCAATCTCGGCGCCCTCGTCAGGATCGAACCAGGTGCGAATATCGAGCGAGGGAACGGTGATGGTTCCGTCCGCGAGTCGGGTGAAGGTGTGGTGGGAGCCCACGGTTCGCGTGTCGATGGTCTCATCGAGGCTGCCGAGGAGCGGGCGCGCGTGGACCTGTCCGATGTCGTTGCTGCGGTCCTGATCAAACGAGTTGTACCAGAGCGTGCTGTCGGCGATGTCGACGGCGCTGACCGTGAGGGTATCGTCGTGAGCCTGGTGGAAGCGCCACTGCCCTTCTCGGTCGATGATGAAGATCATCTTGCCGCCGCCCATGACGACACCCGAGAGATAGCGCCAGCTGCTGGCGTTTTCTTCGTACCATGTGGGCACCGTCAGGGTCGGCAGCCCGGCAGGAAGCCCCCCCGTGGTCAGCACATCACTACAGATCTCCTCGGAACCCGAGATGGTGTAGCTGAGCTCTGTGAGCGACTGAAGGCCCCACAAGGTCGCGGTGTGGGTGTCGCCGCTGCTGCTGAATGCGGCGTCACGGGGATCAGCATCTCCGAGGCCGCTGTAGGAGATCGTGAGCGGACCTGATTCACCTGATGACCACGTTAGCTGTGCACTCTGGGCATCATCGCTGTTGAGGGTCAGCGCTGCATCGCAGGGGCGGTTGCAGCCGAGAATGCCGAGCCCAAGGGCAAGGCACGCGATCTGGAGGTGGTTTGTGGTCACGGCAATTGTTTAGCACCAGACCTTGAGGTTGTCGCCTGTTTAGGAGGGTGCACCTCTGGAGCTGGTGCGGAGCTCGACGGCAGCTACCGGGGCATCGATTCCCACAGCGCACATCACTCTGGAACTGGAGTGGTGGTTGCATGGCATCGTTATTCGTTATTTATTGCCTGCGTCGCTGGATTGAGACCGGATCTGGCTGCTGAGGTTTGTCTTGCTGTCGTGGCAAGGAGTCACCGTGAGGCTCATGGATCTGTAGCGGCTGTATTTTTTTGTTTGTTATTGTTGTTACAAGATGGTTTCTGGTGTTCTCCAGATGGGGTGGAGTGTCAAGGGGTGGCCGGCGGGGGGCCGTCTTCAGGCGCAATGCTGGAGGCTTCGAGCGGGGTGCAGAAGTCCCAGGTCCATCCCAGCGGTGCAGCATCGGTGGCTGAGCGCGGGTGCAATTGGTGCCCAAACTGCTCGGTCGTGACAGCGGGATGGGGATTGGGCGGCCACGCTGGAGCAGGCGGCACCCTCTGGGGACGGCAGGAAGCCTCGGCGCGGCAGGTGGCCTCCATCGGCACCATTCCCCGCAGCATGATCTGGTCGCGGTCGACCTCGAAGACTGTGGCGGTGCAGTCGGTAGAGAGGGCACCAGAGCAGCCTGGTCTTCGGGTATCGACCATCCACAGGCAGCGGTCGCCGACGAGCAGGCTTGCGTGCAGCTGCAGATCTGCAGAGACGCCCAGCGTCGTCAGGGTTGCCTGGAGCGGCTCGCGCATGGACTCCAGGCGTGCCTCCTGCTCCTCCCACTGCTTCCACGCAGGGACGTCCTGCGGGCAGAGGACACCGCACTCTGGAAGCGGAAGGCCCTGACCCAGCGCCCCGAGATGCTGCTCTAAAGGTCGCCAGTCCCCCTCGCCGGTAAGCTCTCTGCGACACACCGACGCAGCCAGCCATGCCGAACGCCCCTCGTCGTCTCGCGCGGTGGTGCTTTGGACCAGGGACCAGCCGTCAGCAGACCGGGCGAAGATCTGAACAGGACACCGTCCCTGAGGACCGTCCCTGCACAGCGGATCCTGCGCATCGCTGAGCCAGGCACAGTCGCCCTGCACGATCCCAATCCAGTCTCGGAGCTCGCCGCGCATCCGGCCAGCCGAGGCGAGCGCAGAACTCAGCTCGGGTGCGACCGTCTGGTACCACTGGGTGCTGTCGCTGGCTGGGCGGTCTTGGACCTGCTTCTCGGCGTGCTGGAGTGCCTCTTGCGTACCACCGCTGCAGCCCAGCAGGTGGCTCAGGAAGATGATGAGCCTCAAGCTGGACTCCCTGCGGGAATGGGAAGCGGCTCGTGTGTCAGCTGGCGGATCAGCCAGTCCTGGACCGGGGAGGGAATCGCCCGGCTCCATCGAACCTGTGGATAGCCGAGCGGATCACGCAGGCAGCCGGGCTGGCGATCCCAGGTCTCAGCAGCAGCGGGGGCCGGCTCTTCTGGAGGTACGGGAGAGGCGGTGTGGAACTGGGGGAACACCACCTGCGCGCCTTGCCAGTGGAGGGTCGCCGCTGAGAAGTCATACTGCCCGACCGTCCCCGCGCTGGACGAGAGGACTGCTGGCGCGAGGGGAACGCCGAGGTGAGCGAGGAGCTGAGAGAGGTTCCATGGAGAGGGGCTGTGATCGGCGGCGTGCGTGCGTCGGATGATGTCCGCTAGCGGACCGGCAATGGCGCCTGGGAAGGTATTCTTGAAGTCTGCGCACTTCCGGCTTTGGCGGAAGAATCCATGCACGCTGTGCGAGCCGCTGAGGGGGCTGGCCCCGCCGGAGAGCAGCCAGATGATCTGCCCATCGTGATCCGACACCTGGAGCGCACCCGCCTCCCATGAGGCAAGCAGATCACCAAGGTATACCGTCGTGATTCCGCCGATGTACATCATCCCAAAGTGGAGTCCGGGGAGCTGGATGTCTCGCCAGTGCGGTGTGGCGGCGATCCGGGGGTGATGTTCGAGCAGGAGGTCGCAGTGGTGGGCCAGATCTTGGCGGAGCTGCGTCAGCTGATCGCGGGTGGATGCCTTGAAGGGATCGGCATGACGCCGCTGCTCCTCGCGGGCTTCCAGGCGCGAATCCCACTCTTCAGTTGAGAGCTGAAGAACGGTGCGCAGCGGGGCGTGGAAGCGGTGGTCGGGATGGGCATCTCCACGCTCCCACCCAGCCAGCCGACTGCAGCCCTTGCTGATGTTGGTGTAGCCCAGCGCCTGGGCCACCTCGGGGCGGCGCAGACCGAGATGCTCTCGAACACTCCGGAGCCAGGCGCCAAACTGTCGCTGTGCATCGTGCTTAAGCATGGCGGAGCTCCGAGTGGGGTGAGGGGGCGTCGGTAAAGCGTCTCTGCGGACGGGTCTGGTCAAAGCCGGTGAGGTGAATGTTGTGGTGCGCAGAGGGTGCGCCGATCAGGGCTCCAAGGGGCATGGCTCAGCTCCGGTGGTGAGGCGCTGCGGCGCGGAAGAGGACGGACGGTGCGGGCGGGGCTCGGGTGATGGCTTCCTCAGGGCTAGGGAGGCTCATGGATAGAGCCCGCTGAGGAGCACCACAAGTGGCGGAGAGGCACGCCGGCGAGCATGCCTGAGCGGTGCTGTTGACTGGCTGGGGTTGGTGTAGGCTCACGGTGCTGCCTGCTCCCTGGTTCACGGGTACGGAGAGGTGAGCGGTACTGTTCAAGGTGTTGTGAACCATGACTGTTCGCTCCAGTATGAGAGAATCCTTAGGCGTGCTTACAGAGGATCTGAAGCACCTGGATGCCAACTGTGAACGCCATCTTTGTGTGATATATGGTTTCTGTTTGTCTGTACGCCTTGGGTGGCGGCCGCTTTAGCCCTTTGGGGGAGGCAATCGGCGCAAATACTCCGTTCTTACAACAAATATGTAGCCGGTATGATCTGGTTCAACAAGTCCACTTGTGGACTTAAAGTGTCCGCGTGTTCCTCGTTACCCTCACCATGGTCTTCATCGCTTCCGCTCAGCGCGACAGCTTGCAGGCTGCTCCGGTCTGGTAGGCGTCTCTGGGCGGTGCGTCCTGCTTCCGGTCTGCTGTGCGGTTCTTGAACTGCCGAGCATCGGTGCCGCTCGGCAGTCCCTCTGGTCGAGGGCTTGAGGAGTACGATCACCCGACACACGGAACAATCTGTCCCTGTGGTGCCTTTATCTTTCATGCTGTCAGGGCCTGGACGGGCCCGGAGCGGTCAGCGATCTGCTCGGCAGGTTTGAGCGCGCTGCGGGGTGGGTGTACCCTGGTGGCATCGGCGACAGCCGTAGACGGAGGGATGATGGTTCTGACGGCGCTGATGTTGCTGGCGAGCGAGGCGAGCGCCCAGCAGTGTGAGAAGGAGGGCTACGTCCCGGAGGGGGACTGCTCGGCTTCGGACAGGGATGCTGAGGGCTGCTGCCCCAGCGAGGCGCTCTGGGCACAGTGGGCGGAAGCCGATCGCAGCCGGGCCTTGCAGCTTGAGGCGGAGCGCCAGGCGGCCCTGCAGCTCGAGGCGGAGCGCCAGGCGACCTTACAGCTTGAGGCCGATCAGCAGGAAGCCGCTCGACAAGACAAGGCCTTCAGCGATGCCCGAAACACGAACACGCTGGACTCATGGAGCGCGCTGCTGGAGCAATACCCTGACCATCCTCGAAGGTCTGTCGCAGAGAGCGCGATCGCTGTCATTCGGCAGAGAAATGCCGAGCGACGGGAGGCTGAGTGGAGACGGGTGGCCATCCAAAAAGCGGCGGAGGCATACCACGACCAGATGGTCGAGGTTCCCGCAGGCACCTACAGCGTCGGCTGCACTCCGGGGCAAGAGCGCGCCTGTGATGAGGACGAGCGGCCCGCCCACGACGTCGTGCTGACCCGCCCCTACTCCGTCGGTCTGACGGAGATCACGCAGGAGCTGTACGAGATGATCACGGGCCGCAACCCCAGCGCCTTCGCTGAGTGTGGCCTGGGGTGTCCGGTGGAGCAGGTGAGCTGGTACGACGCGGTGAAGTTTGCCAATGCGCTGAGCGCTCGCCTCGGCCTGACCGAGTGCTACGCCATCCGTGGTGAGGACGTGACGCTGCCAGGGGGGCTCCACTGCGGAGGCTTCCGGCTGCCCACGGAGGCCGAGTGGGAGATCGCCGCACGGGGCGGAGAGGACCTCATGTACAGCGGCTCTGACAGCATCGATGCGACATCCTGGTACGGCGGAAACAGCGAGAGCAAGACCCATCCGGTCGGTCAGAAGGAGGCCAATGGCTACGGGCTCTACGACATGACCGGGGGCGTCTGGGAGTGGGTCTGGGACAAGTATGCCGGCTACCCCACGAAGGCGTCGACGGATCCCAAGGGGATGATCGGCCAGGGCCGCGTCGCGCGCGGAGGAAGCTGGATCAACTACGACGGCAGGACCCGGGTCTCGTTCCGCTACTGGACCGAGCCATCGAGTCGCGACTCCTTTCAGGGCTTCCGCCTCGTCTTGTCGACACCTCCGCCCACGTGAGCCCTGAGCCCCGCTCTGCACCTCAGCGCATGAGGCTCGGGGGTGGGTGTGTTGATAAGTGTCGTTACTTCATGTTTATTTAAGAACATCGGGCATCGGGCATGACGGCGCGCCCGGGCTGAGTCGTGGCGGTGGTCTCCGCAGCAGCCGTAACAGCGCTGCAGCGGCCTCAGCCTGTGCGCTGTCTCGCGTGAGAGTGGTGCGCTCGCGGTGCGCGTCCTCTGGCAGCGCTCAGGGCACCTGGAGGCGCACTCAGTCCGCCGGGGATGGGAGAAGCTCACCGCTGCGCAGGTAGTGCTCAACGGCTTCGGGGTCTCCCTCATAGACCAGCCATCCCGGCGGCAGGAACGGCGCTGGCTTTACCCGATACAGCAGGCCCAGCTCTTCTCCGACCGCCTCGTGGTACCCGCTGGCGACCAGCTCTTGGGTCTGGTAGGCGACATCCGCCGGTCCATCGACAATGATGTATCGCTCATGCCAGCGCTCCCAGTAGAAGGGGCGCGTCTTCGGGGGAATCGCGACCTGGATGCGGCCTGGGGTGGCGGGATACGCGGGGAGCGCCCGCTGCTCGGTGAGCACATCCAGGCGAACGGGCCGTGCCGGAAGGGGCGGCCAGGTGGCCTTCAGCTGACCGGTATAGAGCGCCCTCCTCAGCTGCTCATCGAGCCCCATGCTCAGGCTGGAGGCACCAGACAGGTTCAGCTCTCCAGGCAGCGGACCGGTCCAGGAGAGCCGCTGAAGACGGGGGCTTCGGTCGACCATCAGGCCAGCGTCGGGCTGCTCTGTTGTGCAGCGGAGGTCCGTCAGGGCCGGTGTGCTCAAGGCCATCGTGGTCACGTCTGGGCCACCCACATCAAGCGCTGCCCAGGCCCCCGCAAGGCGGAGGGTCTCCACGCCGATCAGCTCCCCAGGTCTTGGAAGCACAGGGCGGCCACAGCTGCGGATCTCTAAGGTCTCTGGGGCCGGTGCATGGGGCAGCAGCACCTGCTTCAGCGCCAGCGCACCAGACAGCCGGACCAGCGACCGGCTCGGCGGGAGGGCGACCCGCTCCAGGCGCGGACACTCAGACACTGTGAGCGTGCCGGTTGCGACCGCATGTGCGGCCCCGGAGAAGGTCAGCTCGGTGAGCCTCGTGCAGCCCTGGATGTCGGTCTCGCTGGGGCTGGTGGGCAGGGTGAGGGTGCGCCAGTCACCCACGAGCCGCAGGGTCTCCAGGACCGGAAGGGACGCAGCGGAGGGGAGTCGGGGGGCACCGCACTGCTCGATCGAGAGGTGGGTGAGGCGGGTCGGCTGTCTCCACGAGAGGGTGATGCTCGGCGAGAGGGCGCGGAGCTGCACCTGCTGGATGGGGGTGGTGAGGTCGAGGCGATCGAGGCGCGGGCAGTCCCGTGCGATGAGCTGGCTCAGGTGCTCGGGGATCTCCAGCGCAGCCAGGTCGGGCAGCCCGGACAGCCTCAGGAGCGCACAGGCTGGGGGCACAGGCAGCGTCGTGATCGCTGGACAGTCCTCGATGGAGAGCGTGCTCAGGCGGGCCAGCTGAGCGAGCTGGTCGGTGTTTGTCAGGCGCGGGCAGTCTCGAAGGGTCAGGCTCCGGATGCCGGGCAGGTGCTTCAGAAGATCCAGATCCCGGAGCAGCTTCACAGACTCAAGCGTCAGCGTGCGAGCCCGCATGAGGCCGCTGGCTGCGTGCCATGCAGCTTCAGCCTTGCGCGGGCCCTGCAGCATTGCACACCAGAGCTCGAGGGTCTGGGGCCGGTCTCGATGCGCAGACCAGCACACCAGCACCCCGGCCCGGTGACCCCGCGTGATGATCCGGCAGCCCTCCATCACGACCTGGTAGCGCTTGAGATCAAGCGATCGCAGCACCCTCAGCGCGGACCGTCGATCCTGCATGCGTGCGGCGAAGAGTCCGTCTCGGATTCGTTCGATGGCACGCCTTGTGAGTCGGATTCGCTTTGGCACACACGCTCCCTGTGGGCTGTGAGGTGGCCGAGTATAGGCACAGAGTGCTCTCGTCGAGCGGGGGCATGCACACCGGATTTCTTGGACTGAAGGGAGCAGTGGTCGGTGCTGGTGCAGTCCTTGACAGGACGGGTGAGGGCATGACCACCTCAGCGCTGCCCTGCATGGAGGCGGTCTGGTGTGGCCTCCATCACCCACAGCGCGAGGTGAAGCACGACACCAGGAGGCCGGGGATTGCAGGCTGTGTGAGGTGCTGAGGTTCACCGCTATGCTGTGCTTTGAGTTTAGAACTGTTGCTGTGTAACCATGGTTTTGCTGCTGTGACCAGGGCGCTGGCTGGGGTGGCATCAAGCCCGTGGGTGCTGACCGCTACCGAGTCTTAGGCGTATTTAGGTTTGTTCCGTAATTGTAGTGTATTGTGAGGCCATTCCCGTGAAGATCATTCACCAGTTCTGAGAGTGCTGCACCATGAACCGACTCCCTCTTCTTCTTCTGTGTGCGGGCTGTCCAACTGGCGGGAGCGGAGGGTCGATGAGCGTTACCCTGGAGTCTCCTGACGCGCTCTACATTGGCGAGTGGCAGTACCTCTCTGTTTCCCTGACCAACGTCTCGCTCGATGAGCTGACCTTCACGGTCGATGAGGGGGAGCCGGCTGGCAAGGTCTCGCTGTCTCGCGACGAGACCTTCGATGCAGCGAATCCGACCATCATGCTGCTCGCCGGTACGGCGCCGGGTGAGGACTACACGCTGCGCGCATGGCACGAGGGGATCGAGGTCGGCTCGACGCTCTTTACGGTGACCGACGCGTGGGACTACACCGAGCGCCGCGGTCCGCCGCTGTGGCTTGAGGACCTCGCTGGCGACAGCAGCGCTGCCAGCGGCGGCGCGTGGGGAAGTCCATCCGCATCCACTCAGAACGCGGGCACCATCGACATCCCAGCCGAGCGCAACCCTTGGAAGGCTGCCATCGTGCTGCTCGAATTTACCGACCGCACGTTCAGCGATCCGAAGAACGAGCCGGCGTTCTGGTTGGGGCGAATGTCCACCGATGCAGACAGCACCAGCCAGTACTTCCTCGACATGTCCGATGGTGTCTTCTCCATCAATGCCGATGCCTATGGTCCGTATACAGCGCCCCTTAGCTGGGGCGATTACCACGACGGGAAGGCCCCGTATGGAACGTTTTACCAAGCCTGTTCCGATGCTGCAGACAGCGACGTCAACCTCAAGGACTACAACAGCCTCGTCTGTGTGGCGGCCTCTGACCTCAAGCAGCCCGAGGCGTTCACCTGGCCCTATGGCGGCAACCGGAACCTGAAGACAAACGACGGCGATGTCACCATCCGCACCATCTCCATGCCCGAGGACTGGACGACCCTCGACCCGAGCAACCGGGACTCGTCGGCGACCCTCGCCCATGAGATGGGCCACAACCTGGGCCTCCCTGACCTGTACAAGCCCAATGTGCCTGCGGACGGCCCGGACACGGGGCAGCAGAACCTGGCGAACTGGGACGTGATGAACACGGAGGGGCAGCTGCCGTATATGTCCATCGGCAATCGACTGCAGCTCGGTTTCATCGACTCCGATGACGTCATCAGCCTCAACCCATCGCTGGATCTGGACGCTGATGGACAGATCAACACGCTGATTCGCCTCAACCCGATCAACCAGATCACTCCCGATGTCGATCACGCCGTCGGGGTCGAGTTCCGGCTGAGCGATGGGTGGAATTACTACCTGGAGTATCGCGCTGGCATCTCGGGCGAGATGGGCGATCAGGGACCGTCCGTGCCGTGCTGCGGTGGCCCTGGTGCGCTGCTGGTGACCGACGTCTTGCCCGGCCAGGCACGGGAGACCGGGCCATCACCTCGTGCACGACCGGACATCATCCAGGTCACATCACCGATGGACGCCATCGGCGATGTGTACACCCAGACCGAGCTGAGCACTGGAAATCAGCTGCGGATCGAGATCACCGACATCGACCCCGCGAGCAACGACATGGAGGTGTGGGTGCGCTACGGTTCGGAGAGCTCGGGAATCTGGGACGGGGCCTCACCAGCCAGCGATCCGGCGATCACCCCGTGGCCAGCCAGCGAGGAGCGCCGGTGGCAGAGCCCGGACATCACGCTCAGCAACACACTGTCCGACAGCGATCCCACCTTGAGCAACGTCGCCATCGCCGACCTCCCCAACACCATCTCGGCCACTGTTCGCAACGACGGGGCCATCGATGCTGTAGGTGTAACGGTAAACTTCTATGCCAAGGACTTCAACATCGGTGAAGACGTCGAGGCGACGTTCCTCGGCAGCGACACCCAGGACATTCCTGCTGGTGGCGCGGTCACCTTTGCCTACGAGGGGTGGCAGCCTGGCGAGGGCGGTCACCACTGCGTGGTCGCAGCGGTCGAGGACTACGACGAGGAGATGAGCACCGCGAACAACGTCGCCCAGAGCAACTACGATGTCATCTACTCCGCCTCCGCTTCGCCTGCCGCCCGGATTCGTCGCACCCTCACCGTGCACAATCCCTACGACGAGGAGACCTGGTTCCAGCTCAACGCCTCTCAGCGTGGCGAGAACTTCCGGGTGTATCTGGAGACCACAGAGCTCATCCTTGAGCCCGGTGAGGAGAAAGCGGTCGTGGTGATGTTTGAGTACACCCAGGAGAGCAAGGAGATGCGGCAGGAGTATGCGCGGGTGCAGATCGATGGCTGGATGGTCGATCCACGGGTGCAGAGTGAGCTCGGCTACACCGAAGATGCTGCGGATCTGGTCGGCGGCGTGGATGTGCTGATGCTCAACGGCTGGAAGACCCTGCTGGATGACACCACCATCCGCAAGAGCGACACCGGCTTCACGGCCTCTGGAGCGGTCACCCGGGCCGACAACAACGAGCTGGTCAGCGAGGGCATGGTCGTGGCGGTCGGACGCTACGACAGCGCCACCGATCCGACGTTCCGCTCCACGTCCGTCGATGTCGATGTCGACGGCAGCTTCTTCATCGAGCTGGAGTCTGGCGATCTGATCGATGTGCAGGTCTACTACCTGCCCGGAGAGTCGGTGACTCCCTACGCCATGGCCAGCAGCGGGTGGCTGAAGCCGTAGCCTTGAAGACGCGCACTCCAGCGGCCTGGACCAGCAGCATGCGCCGGCTGCACGCGTGCGGTATCGTGAGGTCAGCTGCGACACCGGCGTGCTGCACGACACCCGAAGGGGGCCGAGCCTTCGGAGCGGCACTTGAGGGGCGCCAGATCTGCCGGACCCCTCGACACCGGACGCTGTGAATGACGCCCCGACGCATGCCTGGGATTCTCGGAGCCTTCCTCTGCTGCGCCTGCCGGCCGCCGCCTGTACTCAACGACACGGCTGAGCCGGGCGGTGGTGAGTCCCATGCAGCCGAGACGGGCACCGGAGGGGAGACGGGCATCGAGGGGGAGACCGGTCAGGACACTGCGCTCACCGGGCTGATCGTCTTTCATCGATACTCAAGCTACGACAGCTGGGACTCGGTCCTCTTGATGCTCGATCTCTCCGATCACAGCCTGACGGAGATCTCCACAGACTGGGACATCGACCATGCGATGAATGCGCACTTCTCCCCTGATGGTTCCCAGCTTGTGTTCATGGGTGATCAGCGCGGAGGGGAGCGGGACTGGGACGTGTTTCTGTGGACCATCGGCTCGTCAGCGCCGCCCAGGAACCTGACCGAGGGCTGGGGAACCCGCGATGAGGACCCCAAGTTCACCCCCGACGGCACCATCGTGTGCAAGTCGGGCTACGACCTCATCGAGCTGGACACGACCGGCTCGGTGGTGGCCACGCTGACGAGCGACGGCACCGCCATCGAGCAGTCCATGCCCTTTGCCACGCACGATGGCGCACAGGTCATCTACGCACGCGGCGCTGGCAAGACCTCAGACCTCCACCTGATCGGGCGAGACGGCGCCGACGACACCGTCGTGCAAGGCGATGACGGCGTCCAGGAGTACTACCCGATTGTGCGAGATGCTGAGACTTACTTGTTCACACGATGGGTGTCTGCCACGAACGCTCACGATCAGGTCTACCTCGGGAATTGGGACGGAACACCCGCGCTCGCGTTGCCGCTGAATGATGCATCCAGCAACGACTCCGATGCATTTCCCTATGGAGATGATGCCGTGCTGGTGTCGAGCACCCGCAGCGGCGGTGCCGGTGGCTACGACCTGTATGTCGCAGACATCACCAGCGGGACAATGGTCTCGCTGAGTGCGTGGAACCCAGGCATCAACACCTCCTGGGAGGAGCTGGGAGCGGTGTATACGCCGTGAGGAGAGCCTCCTGTGCTGTTGTTTTGTAACAACTGAAGCAAAGGTATAACGGGTGTAAAATTTGTTATGTTTTTGTCTGCCACCCCGCCCAGGATGAGCGGGCAAGAGTGCGGTCGCGTTTTCGCTGCGGCTCGGCACATCTGTCTGCAATCGCGACCCATCACGTGGCCAGAATCCTGCGCGACGGAGGCTCGTGATGCTGGTCGTCCGCGCCTGCGAGCTGTGTGATTGCGTCTCTCGGGCGGACTTCGCCAGAGACGCCATGGACAGGATGGCGTCTACAGCGGGCTGCGGACCTTCAGCCGTG
>JAQXDW010000068.1 GCA_029251165.1 Myxococcota bacterium | reverse complement strand
CATGGACGCGTGCCCACTCCGCTACCGTGCCGCGCCAGCCGCTCGCTGCGCTCGGGGCGTGGACGCGTGTTTGTAGGCCGGATGGATGCGCTACCGTGTCGCTTGGGCGTGGACGCGTGTTTGTAGACCGGATGGATGCGCTACCGTGCCGCGCCAGCCGCTCGCTGCGCTCGGGCGTGGACGCGTGCCCGTAGACCGGATGAATATCCGGTCTACTCAACATACCCGAGCGCGCGAAGCGCAGCCTCGGTGGAGGCATCGACCTCGGCGTTGACGCCGTACTGCGCGAGGTCTCCGACCTCTGCCTGCACCTGCTCCCGGATCACCTGTGCTGCAGCGGGCTGGGTCGCGACGATGTTGTCTTGCTCTCGCGGATCATCAAAGAGGTTGAACAAGAGCTCGTCGCCAGAGTCCGGAGTCCAGATGTACTTGATGTTGCCGCCGCCGTCCTGGTTGCGTGCCCGATAGCCGAACTGGGTTCCTTCGGCGAGAGAGGCGGTCTTGCGTCCCATCAGCAAGCTGTTGTAGCCGCGCTGATGGGGAAGCTCCGCGAACTTGACCAGCTCACCGGACTCGGTGTTCTCGGGAGCATCGAGGCGGAGCTGCTTGAGCACAGTGGCGGTGATGTCCATCAGGCGGACCTGATCGTCGACCACCCGCTTCATCTCAGAGAACCGGATCGGGACGATGAGCAGCGGCACCTGGATCGCCTCGTCGTAGATGCCGTGGTGGTTCATCTCGATGCCGTGCTCGCCCAACATCTCGCCATGGTCGGCGGTGACGATGAGCATCAGCGGACGCTGCGCGGGCATCGCGCGGACCGCATCGACCAGCTCACCGAGCATCATGTCCGTGTAGGCGACCTCCTCAGCGTACAGGCGTCGGAGCTGGCCACGGACCTCGTCGGTGTAGGTGAAGGTCGCCTCATTGGAGAGAATGTAGCGATGATCGACGCTGGGATTCTCCAGCGTTCCGTTGTCCTCAAAGCCGGGCAGACCGTGGGGCTCGTAGGGAGAGTGGGGCTCGAACAGGTGGACCCAGGCCATCGCTGGTCGATCATCGTTGAGGCTCATCCAGTCTAAGGCGCGCTGGATGGTGACCGGAGCAACACGCTCCAGGAGGAACGGAAAGTCGGTTGGATCCGCGACGCGCATCAGCACCTTGGTGCCCACGCTGGCAACCCGGATCTCTGTGAAGCCACGGACCCAGGGGAAGAAGTCATCGTCAAAGACCTGGAAGCCCTGATCGATGCCGGTGCGAGAGTCCACCGCAAAGCTGGAGACAAACGCCCCGGTCGCGTAGCCCTCCTCGGCGAGCAGCTCAGCGAGGGTGGTGTGGCCGCGAGAGAGGGTGTGGCCGTTGGAGAGCACCTTGCTGCGAACCGGGTGCAGCCCCGTGAACATCGCGGAGTGTGCCGGGAGGGTCTCGGGCATCGGGGTGATGGCGTTGGTGTAGAGAATGCCCTCCTCCGCGAGTCGGTCAAACACTGGAGTCTGAACCGGCACTCCAGCACCGAACGGATCCTCTCCATAGGCGGAGAGGTGATCTCGGCGGAGGGTGTCGATGGTGACGATCAAGACATCGGGATCTGTCTCGATCGCGGAGATCTGGCTGAGGTTTCGCTGGGAGAGCCACGCACTGCTGACCAGCGACAGCAGCAGCCCGCCAGCAATCGAGTAGAACCACCATCCCAGCCGTGGAGAGCCCTCGACGTACTCACGCTTGAGCCAGAACAAGGCGTTGAACCAGATGACTCCAGCGATGCCAAACGGGGCCATCGCAAAGGCAACGGAGGCGGGCTGGCGACCCTGGGCGTAGATGTCGAAGGCGACCGGCAGCAGGAACCACACCCCCAGCAGCCAGGCGGTGACCGCCATGGACATCGCGTGACGGCGGTAGGGAAGCCAGCGCCCTGTGGTCAGCTGTACAGCGATCCCGCTGACAATGCCCAGGCCGAAAGCCAGCGCGCCGTTGAGAACCACGCTGGAGAGCGCAAGGGCGAGCCCCTGAGTGAAGGTCATCGAGAGCTTGAGGGTCGCGGAGAGCTTGACCGCCTCGAACCCACCGGCCAGCAGGCCCAGGCCCGCTGCCAGCAATGGCGCGCGCTTGATGGGAGCGAGCTCCGCGAAGTCTAATTTATCAGCCACTGTGTCCGCCATGGTCTCACTCGATGTAGCCCAGAGATTCAAGCATGTTCTGGGTCTCCTGGTTCATCTCCGGACTCGCGGCAGGGCCGCCCTCTTGCAGTGCCGTGCTCAGCGACTCCGACAGCCCAGAGATGCACGCGCCACCCAGCTCTGCAGCCTCGTTGGGGTCTGACAGGATGTTGTAGCACTCGGTTCCCCCCTGCCCCTTCTCGATGAGCTTGTGCCCACGGGCCCGCAGGGAATTGTCGACCGGCGGGTTCTCCATGAACCGCCCGCCGATGGTGGTCGAGATGACCGCCTCTTCATCGCAGTCTCCCCCGGACAGCTCTCGACCCCGATCGACGCCGAACCGCTCGATGCCGTCCGAGATGCCCAGCAGACCGAGCACGGTGGGGGTGACATCGAGCGAGCTGACCTGACAGCCGATGCGGTGGCCGGCCGTGTTGCCCGGTGCCGCGACGATGAGCGGAACCTTGAGGGAGGCGTCGTAGAGGAAGTCGCCGTGATCGAACAGGTAGTCGTGCTCGGTGAGGCTCTCGCCGTGATCGGCAGTGAGGACGACGATGGTGTTGTCCGTGAGGCCCTGCGCATCGAGGGTGTCGAGCAGCTCACCGATGAGGGCGTCGGTGTAGCGAATCTCTGCGCGGTATGCCTCCGTCAGCCACTCGGTGCTGGTGATCGCCCGGTGAGGCGGCGGCCAGTACTGCGGCAGCGTGAGCGGCTCGCCGTCCGTGGGCGGGCTGAAGTCGTGGTCGGGAGACTCGTAGGGCGCGTGGGGATCAAACAGGTGAACCCAGAGGAAGAAAGCCTCGTCGTGGTGAGCCTCTACCCAGGACTGGGCTCGGGACACCGCGCTGTCCCCGCGCCGCTCACGGAGGGTGTGGGCCGGCAGGACGATCTGGTCGATGAGCTTCATGATCGAGAGGCGGTGCAGCCCACGCAGGCTTCCGAAGTCGTCATCATAGACGTCGAAGCCCTGGGTCCAGCCATACTTGCCGTGCAGCGGGAAGCCCGAGACGAATCCTGCGGTGGTGTAGCCCTCTGCCTGGAGCACCCGAGACAGCAGCGCCGGCCGATCCCCCATGGCGGTGCCGTTGGAGACGATGCCGGAGATGTAGGGCGGGATGCCGGTGAGGATGGCGAGGTGGCTGGGCTCGGTCAGCGGCGCGGTGGAGATCGCCTGCTCGAAGACCACTCCGGCTGACGCGATGCGATCCAGGGCGGGGGTGGGGTTGTCGGAGCCGTAGGGGGAGAGCTGGTCGGGGCGGGTGGTGTCCATGGTGATGACCACCACATTGGGGCGCTCCTGAGCCGCTCCGGACGGGGGCACCGCACGGATCCCGGCGACCGCAATGCTCAGCAGCCCGATCGCGGCGCTGCCGACTCGGATCGGTCGGGTCAGCCTCTTGAGCCCTGCGTCACAGAGCAAGCCGATGACAAGGCTCACGACGGAGATGATCAGCAGCCCACCCCACACCTTCGGGTCGTAGAGAAACTCATTGAGGAACAGCTCGAAGCGGTAGTACAGCGCAGCATGGACCACGATGGCTGCGCTCAGCAGCCACCCTCGCGCACGCCAGCCGATGGCCCAGGCCACTGCCGCAGCGATGAGCAGGTAGATCACACCGAGCCCGACACTGACCGCACTCCAGGTCAGCACCTCGCCAGTGGACATCCCCAGCCTCGGCTCGGCGCGGATCGCGACCTCAGCGGCCCCCGAGCCCACTCCGAGTACACACGCCAGGATGAACAGATCTCGAAGCGGTGGACGGTTCACAGGCAGACGCTCCCTCATAGAGTCTCAGACAGTGCCTTCGCTTAACCGTCAGCCCGACCGGCCGGGCTTGCAGATGCTGTGCAAAGCCGGGACTCCGGCGGGAGGCTCTCAGCCGGGAGGCTCTCAGGCCGCAGATTCTACGTCCGATCCCCGGCAGCCTTGAGGCGCTGCTCGGCTTCCTCAGCGCTGAGCCCCCCCTCCAGGGCGGGATAGTCGGTGAAGAATGGGCGCACGTCGGTGCCCCGCACCCGCCGCCGCATCAGCATGAACTGGAGGTAGTGCTCTGGGTTGCGGGCGACCCAGGCAGAGAACCGATCCACAAACGCCTGCATGTTGACGCGGGTCTCTTCGCGGCGGTTCTTGACCGGCTGCCAGTCCAGGGGCGGCTCGATGATGACCCGATGGCGCTTCTCGCCGACCTCCCGAACCACAACCGTCGGCAGCAGGACCGCGCCGGTCTTGCGCCACAGCTGGATGGGCTGGGTAGAGATGTTGGCGGTGCGGGCCATCATGCTCACCTGCGTCCAGCTCTTGCCGCCGCCGCCGTCGAAGGCAAGGCCGAGGACCTGGTTGTCTTTGAGGCAGGTGAACGCCGGACGCAGGAACTTGAAGACGTTGATGTGCTGCACCGGCAGCCGCTGCTCCAGCTCCCAGCGACGCTCCAGCACCTTCTCCCACAGCGGGGTGGTGCGGGTGTCGCGCAGGATGTCCGCCCAGACCGGCGGCGGCGCGGAGAGCTGGCTCATCGGGTAGCCCTTGTGCCCCAGCGCCGGCATGATCATCTGGTTGGCGCCGAAGTGCCCGATCAGAATGATGGCCCCTTTCCCCTTCGTCAGGGCAGCATCGAGGTGCTCCAGCCCCTCCACCACGCAGGTCGAGTCGATGGTGGAGGGGTTGAGGTGCGGGTAGCGCAGCACCTCGATCTCGTTGAACATCGCCTGGCGGTAGGCATCCCGGATGATGTCATCTTCGGGACGGGGGAGCGGGTTGTCGCCGAACAGCAGGCGCAGCTCCGCGCGCATCTCAGCCCCGTTGCCGGCCATCCGGCGCACCAGAGAGCCGCCGACGGTGGAGATCGGCGAGAGGACCCGGCGGGGTGCCCGCGCGACCGCAGCCTGTCCGGGGTAGTAGAGCATCAGCCCGCCAAGATCCTTGGCGAAGGTGACCGGCGAGCGGAGGTGTGGCTTATCGCTCATCGCGGCTGGAGTCCGGGGTGGTCGCGACAACAGCGCGCTTGTTGATCTTGCCATTGGGCAGCTTGGGGATCTCCTGCCAGAACTCGACGATCCGGGGGATTTTGTAGCCGGCGAGGTGCTCGCGGCACCAGGTCTGCACCTGTCGGATGGTCAGGGTGCTGCCGGGCTCGGTCTGGACGATGGCCCGCGCGATCTCTCCCCGAAGCCGCTCCTCTGCCCGGACCACGACCACGTCCCTCACCTCGGGGTGGCGCTTGACTGCCGTCTCGATCTCCAGCGGGTAGACCCGGATGCCGCCGATCTTGAGCATCTCTGAGCGACGACCAGCGAACTGGATGAACCCATCCTCATCGAGAATGATCAAGTCAGAGGTGTGGTACCAGCCCTCGACGAATGCCGCAGCGGTCTCCTCGGGCTGGTTGACGTAGCCGGCAGCCAGGGCCGGTCCGCGGAGGAGCATCTCGCCGATGGCTCCCGGCGCGACATCGTTGCCTTCGTCGTCGACCGCACGGATCTCGTAGCCGGGCACCGGGCGTCCGGTCGCGCCCGGCTTTCTCCAAGCACCCGGTCCGTTCGCGATGCCGACGCCGGTGGCCTCCGTGCAGCCCCAGACCGGAAGGAAGGTGGCTCCGAACCGCTCTTCCATGCGCACCATCGTCTCCGCGCCGACGTATGCTCCGCCGCTCTCCAGGATCCGGAGGCTGGAGAGGTCATGCTTGCCGGTGAGATCCGCCGGGGCACGACCCCGGGGAGCGGCGTAGTCGAGCATCATCTCGTAGAAGCTCGGAACCGCCATCATCCAGGTGACCTTAAACTGGGCCACGGCCTCCGCGATGCGACGCGGAGAGATGGAGTCCAGGATGGCGAACGCACCGCCGACCACGATCGAGCGGTGGAACAGCTCGTGGGGATGCGCAAAGACGGAGAACATGCCGAGGAAGATGTCTTCCTCCGTGAAGTCCAGTCCCTCGATGGTCGACACCGCGTTGACCAGGATGTGGCGGTGGGTGGTGATCGCGCCCTTGGGCCGTCCGGTGGTGCCGGAGGTGTAGTTGTAGTAGCAGGGGGTGTCTGGGGTGATGTCCGCCTGCTCCGCGACAGGCTCGAGGCTGGCATGATCGGCATAGTCCGCGCACCCCTCGGGCGCGCCATCGCCGACATAGATGATCCGCTCGGGAGCCGGAAGGACGTCCTTCAGCGCAGTCATCAGGCTGCGTCGAGAAGCCTGCGTGAGCATCGCGGTGATGTCAGAGGTCCGGAACTGGTCCTTGATCCGATCGGGATGGAGCTTGAAGTTGATCGGCGCCATGACCGCTCCGATCCGAGCCGCAGCAAGGAAACCGACGACGACCTCCGGCTTCTTGTCGATGGCGAAGCCGATGACGTCTCCATGCCCGATGCCGACCTTCAGAAAGAGCGCAGCGACCCGTCCAGCTTCTTCAGAGAGCTGCGCCCAGGTCAGGCAGCGTGCGTCCGAGAGGAGGGCGGCGGCATCGGGAACCCGAGCCGTAGTCTCGGCGACCACCGCACTGAGAGTCTTTTCGGCGGCGTTCTCCACCATCGGTTCACTCCTTGTATCGTCGTGGCGCTTCACTTCACGCGCCGCACACTTGCCGTCAACTCCGCTTGGGAATGCACTTGAGACGTCGCAGGGCAGCACGCGCATCAGAGATCGCTTCAGGCTTCCCGCCATAGCGGTGTCGGTACAGCGCCCAGGCCAGCGTGCGCATCGGCTCGGCAGCCGGACCGACCTGCACGATCAGCCAGTCTGCTGCCGCAACCGGGGGCAGATGCGGTGGAATCTCCCAGCCTCTCCGACGAACCCGCCGACGCGCCTGGTGGTATAGGCGGAGACATGGATCTTTCGGCCGGTGGCGGTGACGGCGGCCCACGAAGAGCCCGCATCCGACAAGCACAGCGAGCAGAACCGGAGCCACCAGTGGCTCCTCATGCGGGGCGTCCATCGGCCCGACCGCCTCAGCCATGGGCGACGGAAGCGGGATGTCCCGATCGGCAGGAGGCGTCGGATCCAGGCGAAGCCAGCCCGCGTCGGAGACATAGACCTCCACCCAGGCATGCGCGTCGCGCTGACGGAACAGCCGAGCGCCGTCCTCGGCATCCTCGCCCCCCCGCAGACCGCTGACCACTCGGCTCTCCACACCCTGTGCGCGGAGCAGGACCGCGAGGGCGGCAGCAAAGTACTCGCAGTGCCCGGTGCGGGAGACAAACAGGAATTCGGACAGCGGCTGTCGGGCGGTCGGTGCGGCCGGGATCCGGGTGTAGGTGAAGCCATCTCGCAGCCAGGCGATGAGGTGGTCCGCTTGCGTCTCTGCTCCCCCCTCGACCCGCAGCTCGTCCGCAAGGGCTTGAACCCGTGGGTCGAGGTCCGCCGGCAGTCCGAGCCATTGCTCCCGATCCGCGAGCGGAAGCAAGGGCGCATCGCGGAGACTGAAGGCGGTGTAGCGGACCGGTTGAAGGGCACCGCTGACCCGCCAGGTGCCCAAGCGGTCTCGCCAGGCTCCCGCCAGGTCCTCGATCGCAGCCACGGGCGCGATGCCGGGCAGGACCCCCTCGGTCAGCGGCGCGAGCGTGATCTGCTGGCGAATCAGCGCTCGACCCACGAGGTCAACCGGCAGCGGGACCGCCTCCGGAGGCGCTGTCGAGGCCCAGCCATCGCCCGTGAACCGATCGAGGGTGATGCCGTGGAGGTAGACGTCCTCTCCAACCACCGCATCGGGGAGGGTCAAGGTCAGGAGCGCGGTGAGATCGTCGTGCAGGGGAGCGAGGTCCCCCAGCGCAACCTCTCGAGAGAAGCCGACCGCGTGAATCTCTTCTTGAGAATTGGTATCAGACGACGGCATCAGGGCAGCCAGCACCAGACCGATGCTCCCTGCGCCAGCACCAAGCAGTGCCGTGCGGACCTCCAGCCTGGACCGCGAGATGACGGCCAGTGCCGCAGGAGCCAGCACGGCCAGCGCTCCGACGACCACCGCCATCCACGGAGAAGCCACCATCCGGGTCGCGAGCATCACCTGGAGGGTAGCGATGAGGAGAAGCGCGTGGAGTCCATCGGCGGACACGGCCGTCCAGGCGCGATGGGCTGCAAGCAAGGAGAGCCCCCCAGCCACCACTGACAGGGGCGCCACCCGTGCCGCCAGCATGAGCATGCCGACGAGGAGGAGGGTGAGGTTGACCAGCCGCCATCGTTCGATGGCCAGAGGGCCTGGCTGAGGAAGACAGGCCGCACAGCCGAGGATGATCGCCGCCGAGATCGCTGCGGCCACCAGCAGCCCCCCGCCCGAGAGGGCCACAGCAGCGCTGCCGAGAACGGCGACGAGTAGAGAGAGGCGCCGGACAGCGATCATTCTTCCCGCCGCTCCGCCCGAGCGAGCGTCTCCAGCAGCACCCGCCGCCACTCCTCCGCGGGCCTCGGCTCCAGCAGCTCTCCGCCCAGCCGCAGGCCGACGGCATCTCCAGCCGCAGCATGCCGCTGAATCCCCGCCGCAGCAGCAGACAGCGCGCGCTCCCAGTCAGCTCCCCTCCCCTCTGCGACCTCGATGATTACCGCCCGAGCGGCCTGGGCGCCGCGAACCACGACCATCGCTCGACCGGTTCGGGCCGTCGTCGGCCAGTGCAGCCGGCGGACCGGATCGCCAGCGACGTACTCTCGCAGCCCCTGGAAGTCTCCCTGACCGCTTCCGCGCGCGTGGGCTTCGTCCTGCTCCCCCTGTCCAGAGCGAATCCGGACCCCCTCGCGCCCCTCTGGATGGGGGTAGACCATCAGCGTCGCGGGGAGCGGCAGGAGGCGCTGACGGGAGAACAGCCCGAAGGGGTAGGAGGAGCGGAGGAAGAGCCCCGTCAGTCGGACCGGTCCGCGCGGAGAGAGCCGCCAGCGAACCCGGCACGCCGCTCGTTCGTGTCCAGGAAGAAGGTCAAACCACGCGGTAGTGGCCATGCCCTGCTCCTGAACGCGGACCTGACGAGAGGGGTGGGCGCGGGTGGTGGTCAAGACGAGGTTCCCCGCAGCCGGCAGGCCCGCGAACAGCTCGTCAGGGAGTAGACGGTGCGCCTGGAGTCCGGCGAGGTTGCGCCGAGAACGGACGGCGGCGACGGTGAGGGTCGAGAGCATGCTCCAGAAGATGCAGCCCAGCATGCGATCACCGGTCATGCTCGTGGCAATCCCGATCCCGATGCCCACGATGCAGAGCACCCGGCCCGCTCGCGTCAGGTGCCACGACCTCGGCTCCACCAGTACACGGCTCACAGCGGCGCGGGCAGGTCGCGGAGGATCTCCAGGACGGCGCGCCGTGCTCCCTCTCCGGGGCGATCTCCCATGCTCCGGGCGCGGACCCGGTGACCGACGACGGGCACGGCGAGTGCGATGATGTCCTCGAACACCACAAACTCCCGTCGCCGGATCAGGGCGCGCGCCTGGCATGCCCGATACAGCGCTTCGGCCCCACGGGTAGACAGACCTCGCAGCAGCCGGGCATCCTGTCGGGTCAGGGCCACGAAGTCCAGCAGGTAATTCTCGACCTCTTCGGGCACCGCCACCGCGTCGACCAGCGTGCGCATCGGGATCAGATCCTCTGGAGACAAGACCGAAGCGATCTGGTCGCGGGGGGACGCGCGGCGAGAGCTCGGGCGCCTCAAGATCTCCCGCTCGCTCTCTCGATCGGGGTAGCCCATGGAGAGGCGGATGAGGAAGCGGTCGAGCTGAGACTCCGGGAGCGGAAAGGTGCCGTGAAAGTCATGCGGGTTCTGGGTCGCGAGCACCGTGAACAGGTCCGGCAGCGGATGAGACGCCCCATCGACCGTGACCCGCTGCTCGCTCATCGCCTCCAGAAGCGCAGACTGCGTCTTTGGAGTCGCCCGGTTGATCTCGTCGGCCAGCACGACGTTGGCGAACACCGGACCGGCGCGGAACCGGAAGCCGCCCTCCGAGAGAATGTTGACCCCGGTGATGTCGCCCGGGAGCAGATCGGAGGTGAACTGAATCCGCCGAAACGATCCTCCGAGCGCAGCAGAGAGGGCGGAAGCCAGGGTGGTCTTGCCGACACCGGGGATGTCTTCAAGCAGAACATGGCCCCCGGCAAGAACCGCGACCAGTGCAAGCTCGATGAGCTGGTCTTTTCCACGAACGACCTGCTGGACCGCACGAGCCGCCCGCTCCAGCACATCGGCTGCGCGCTCCGGAGTCATTGCTGCGGACACCCGTTTACCCCCCAAAGACGCCTGTCAGCTCCATGTCGTAGGCGCATCCCTCTACAACGCTCTCGTTCTCTGAGTAGACGATCTTGAGGGTCTCGCTGCCGACCCAGTCCACGCCTTCGTCCAGATCGCAGCCGCCGGCTGCCCCCTCATAGGTGGCCTCTCCGGCAATCTGCCACTGAAAGTCTCCGGCAGGATCTTCCTCCAGCCAGATCGCAGACTCGTACTTCAGCCGGCAGCCGCTGGTGCTGCCGGTGGCGAAGCCCTCGTTGTTGATCCGGATGGTTGTCGCCGAGCCGTCAAAGAAAAGCTGATACGTGAACAGCTCCTGATAGGCGACCTCTTCGCCGGTGCAGCTGTCGGCAGTTCCGGTGACGGTGACGTTCCACTCGCCGTCAGGAGCCTCGGGCTCAGGGCCACAGCCGACCAGTAAGGCGGCCACGATCAGTCCAGTGCATGTTCTCGCGCTCATCCGACTCCCCACATCGCGAACCCAGTATAGCCACCTGCCCACCGGACTGCCGGTGGACGACTGGCACTCTCGGTTTTAAGGAGGGCTGTCCGACGGGGCACACCCCTGACTCTCATCCAGACCCAACCTTGACGCGGAGCCTGCCTTGGCCGAGTCGACTACTCCTCTTTACGTCGCCCACGAGGCGGACCTTGCCACCCTAAAGCAGCACTGGAGCGCTGTCCTCGACGGCACCCCTCGCGCGGTTCACCTCGTCGCCCCCATCGGCGGTGGTAAGCGCGCCATGGTCGGTGAGCTGTGCCGGTCCGCGGTCGCCGAAGACGGCGACACCCTCGTCTGGCGGCCTGCGCTGACCGACGAAGAAGACGGCATGCAGACCCTCCTGCGCATGTACGCAGGACTGTTCGCTGGACTCCACCGCAACCCGGTCCTCCGGGGCAAGGTCGAGATGGCGCTCAATTCCCAGCTCCCCAAGCAGCCCGCTCGGGTCCAGCGCTGGTACCAGGCGTTCATCGAAGGCCTCAAGAAGGGCGCACCGAAGCCTGGTGACGAGAAGTTCCAGGTCATCATGCCTCGGGACAACCCGCTCATCGGTCTCGTCGAGCTCGTCACCGGTATCGCTCGGAAGTTCCCGGTCATCCTCGACCTCCAGAACCTCCACAACACCCAGTCCATCGCAATGGCCGCGATGCTGGAGGCCCTCCTCAAGGAGATGGGCAGCGAGGAGGAGCTCTCCCTGCTGGTCCTGATGAGCAGCGTCGCGTTCGACGACACCGCCAAGGCCTGGATCTCCATGCCGCTCCAGGAGGCACTTGAGCGCTGCAGCGAGCAGGTCAATGTCCTCACCCTGCAGCCCTGGGGCGCAGATGAGGTCAGCAAGTACCTGGTCAGCAAGGAGCTGAGCAGCGATGCTGCGCGCATCGCTGAGCTCGCGAGCGGACGCCCCGGCTTCGTCGCAGAGCTCGTCGACTGGCTGAGCACCAACGAGCGCCTCGACAACCTCGGCGACCTCACCATCGCTTCCCTCGCCGACATCACCCCCGATGCCGGCGAGCTGGAAGGGAGCAGCGACGACGACGATGGCGATGCTGCAGAGGGTGCAGAGGGTGCAGAGGGTGCAGAGGGTGCAAAGGAGCAGGTCGGCAAGCGCAAGACGGCAAGCGCAGACGATGCAGAGCGCGTCGCCTACCTCGCGGCACTGCTCGGGCTGTCCTTTCCGTCCGGCCTCGTCGCCGACATGGGCGCCTACACTCGCGACAGCATCGACGACCTGTTCGATGCCACCGAAGGGGTCTACAAGGAGCTTCAGTTCTCCGACTCGATGCAGACCTGGATCTACCAGTTCCACAAGGCCATCCTCCGCGAGAGCGTCCTGGCCCGGCACACCTCCGAGGAAGACACCGCCGTCGCACAGCGCGTCGCGGCGTTCATGGAGCGCTTCATGGTGCCCCGGAACTACGCCTACCTCGTCAAGACGATGCGGATGTTCGCAGAGAATCAGGCACCCAACCGGGCGGCCCGTCTCCGCAGCGCGGCACTGTCTGCTGACCAGCCCCAGGTCTGGGCGATGACCCACGACCTGCTCCGCTACTTCGATGAGATCTCCTGGCCTGACCCGATGCGGCGCACGGTCTACATGAACCTCCTCGACCGCATGGTGAACTCCGGCGACGTCAAGCAGACCGAGTCGCTCTACAACGACGCGATGGCCTGGGCGAGCGACAAGGAAGATCGCAACATGTCCGCATGGCTTCTGCTTGCCGGCAGCCGCCTGGATCTGCGCCGTCAGGACATCTACCGCGCCCGCGATCGCGCCAACGACGCCCTCAAGATGTACCGCGGGCTCGACGACAAGATGAAGCAGGCCGAGATCCTGGTTCACCTCGGCATGATCGAGCTCAACGACGGTAACCCCAACGCCGCCCGCGACAAGGCCACCGAGGCCGTTCAGCTCGCCAACATCCCGCCAATTCAGTCCAACGCAGCCTTCATCCGCGGCCTCGTCGCCAAGAAGGAGCGCCGGATGCAGGAGGCCATCGAGCAGTTCCGCAAGGCCAACGAGCTGGCCGGTCAGGCCAACCAGGGTCCGCTGGCGCTTGAGGCGGGCCTGAACCTCGGTGAGTGCATGCTCATCGCCGGTCAGCACAGCAAGGCTGCCGACGTCCTCTCTCGGGTCACCCAGATCGCTCAGGCGCTCAAGAACCCGTCCCGAGAGCGCGCCGCGACCTCTCTGCTCGCCCAGGCCCGTGCCTCGCTCAAGCAGTTCGAAGCCGCCATCGCCGCAGGTCAGCGCACCCTGCAGCTCACCCAGGCCCTGAAGTTCACCCGGCTGGAGGCCATCGACCTCTACAACCTCGGCCTCTTCAACCTGATGAAGGGCAACCCCACCGAGGCGGTCAGCCTGTTCCGGCAGTCCCGCAGCAAGGCCGATGCGACCAACGCCGGCTTCCTCAAGGAGCTGCTGTTCAACATGGGCGGCGCGCTCACGCAGATCGGCGAGCACTCCGCTGCCATCGAGGCATTCCGGGGAGCCCTCCCTGCGGCAACGCAGGCCAAGGACTGGCGCAAGGTGGTCGGTGCAAACCGCCAGCTCGCTGCGTTCGCTGCTGCAGGCGGAGACAAGAACGCCGCCAAGCAGCTGCTGACGGCTGCCATGCAGGCCGCGAGCACGGGCAAGCTGAAGGAAGAGCGCAAGGCGATCCGCAAGCAGCTCGACGAGCTGTAGACCGCCCCACGTCTCCACAGGCTCCACGCGGAGCCTGTGCATCCGCCGCCGAGTCCTCTGGGCTCGGCGGCTTCTCTGTGATCAGCTCGGGTGTGGCTTCCCCGCGACATACAGCCACTGTCCGTCGCGACGGACGAACGCGCTCTCCTCGCCAAAGGAGGCATCTCGCTCCCCCTGCTTGAGGGTCGCAAAGAAGCGGACCAAGCCGCTATCTCCAGCCGCCTCCGCGTGCTCTACCCTCAGGCTGAGGAAGGTCACCTGCTGGCAGAACCGCCGCACCTCCGCACGCCACGTCTCGGTGTCGCTCCGAAAGTGGGGGCTGGTCGGGTGGGTGGTGGAGAGAATGTAGTCGACCGCTCCGACGGCGTAGGCCGCATACCGCGAGCGCATCAGCTGCTCAGGATGGTCCGGCAGGCGGCCGTAGTGAAACACCCGACAGCACTTCTTGTACTTCCGACCGCTGCCGCACGGACAGGGTCCATTGGGCGCGCTCATCGGCTCTTCCGAAGCCAGGCGTGGCCGTCTCCGATGCTCGGGGCCTTGCGATCCGACCACGGCAGCCCCCAGAGCTGGAAGTGACGGCGGACCCGATAGACCTCCTCATCGACACGGGGCACGGGCAGAGAGAGACCGTAGATGCGGTGCTGCATGGCGATCGCACCACGGACCCAGGCATCCCAGGCATCATCAACCTCAGCAGCAGTGGCAGTCTCCGTGAGGCGGCACAGCGGGGTGTCTCCTGGACCGCTGCAGGCGCGGTCCCAGGCCACCATTCGAGCGGGCATGTCGTCAACCATGGTGACGGTGTCGGCGTAGAACAGGCTCAGCTCATCTGCGGTGTGGAAGCGCTCAGACGCCGCGGTCCACCACCGGCAGTCCTGGTTGCAGCCCGGCATCGTCGCTCCGATCGCTGGGTCACCGATGAGGCCAAGCTCGTTGAGGAACCGGCTCAGCTGCAGCGTGCTGGGGGGAGCACCGGCATGCGCGGTCAGGCGCTCAACACCCCAGATCTGCCACAGCTCTGCCCAGTCTCCAGGCTCCAGCCCCTCACAAAACGTCGCCCGAAGAGCGGGATCTGTGGCCCCAGCACACAGCTCAGGACGATGGTGGAACCAAGCGCGCGCGCGCGTGGGTAGATCACCGCCGGGCGCCATGAAGACGGGAAAGAACTCCCCACAGTGCACGTCGATGGCGTTGCCGGCCTCCCGCTCGATCGCGGTGTAGCACAGCCCCCGCTTCTGCTCAGCCTCGTCTGCGCCCGTCGAGACGCTACAGGCGAGGGAGGATACGAGCGGGAGAATAATCTGTAGTCGCATTGCCCTGAGACTATCACCGTCGACTGCGCTCCCAGCCCCACGAGGTCTTGATGTCCCCCCCGCTCACTGTTCGTCTCCACGAGCTCATCACGACCGGCGACTTTGGTGGACTGCGACCGGGAATGACGCGCATGGCGGCCCATGAGCAGCTGGGAGATCCCGACGATTTCGGTGGAATGGGCACGCGTGACATGATGACGGCGGGCTTCTGGCGGTACGGTGTCATGGAGCTGCACTTCTACGAAGACGACACCGTCTGGATGCTCTACACCGATCACATCGGTCAGCACTGCGAGAGCGCTGCGCTGTCGGTCGATGACTGGATCCTCGGTCCAGAGACAACCCTGCAGGATGTGCTGGAGCCCCTGCTCTCCCTGCAGCTGCCGCTCACCATCGACCACACCACCGATCTGATCCTGCTGACGGTCCGCAAGACCAGCGTGAAGATGACCTTCGCCATCGTTCCAGATCAGCCCACACTCACCGCCCGCTTCTCCAGCATCCAGCCGACCTGAGGCCCATGCTCCGCACCCTCCTCCCGCTCCTCGCCCTCTCTGGTGCCGCTGCCCTGACCTGCGAGATGGTCTGGCTGCGTCGGCTGACCCTCGCGACCGGCAGTGCGGGGATCGCCACCACCCTGATCCTGGCGCTGTACATGGCCGGGCTGGGCATCGGTGGAGTGTGGGCTGGTCGTCGGACCTGGCGAATGGCACCGGGAGAGTACGGCGTGCTGGAGCTGGCTGCGGCCGGCTGGACGGTGCTGTTCCCTGCGCTGCTCGCCGGGCTGGCCCCGCACACCCTGCCCGTGGAGGGCCTCACCGGGCACCTCTTGCTGGCCGCTCCGCTGCTGCTTCCCCCCGCCCTGCTCCACGGCGCGACGCTGCCAGCGGTCTCCGCCGCCCTCTCCAGCAAGCGCCAGATCGCCGCGCTGTACGCCGTCAACACAGCCGGTGCGGTCCTCGGCACCCTGGCTGCAGCGTTTCTGTGGATGCCGCTGCTGGGGGTTCGCGGCACCGAGCTGGTCGCTGCAGCGGGCTCCGCGCTCGCCGGGCTCGCCGCGCTCCAGCTCGCCCGTCAGCGCCGCTGGCAGGATGCCGCCCCGATCCAACCTCCGACCGGCCAGGTTCCTGGTCGGGTGCTCCTCGCCGCAGCGGTGGCCGGCGGCGGTGCGATGGCCCTGGAGGCCTCGTGGTCCCGGCTCGCGGCGCTGCTGCTCGGCGGCAGCGTCTATGCGATGGCGGTCGTGCTGGCCGTGTTCCTCGCCGGCGTGGCGCTGGGCGCAGAGCTTGGCCGTCGCTGGGGTCCCCGTGCGCTCGGTCCAGCCCTGGCAGCGCTGGGCCTCCTCGCGGTCGGCGGGACCGCCGCCTGGCGGGCGCTCCCCCACGGCCTGGCAGCCGCCTGGTCGCTCACCGGAGCCTCAGGGCAGCTCGCATCCGGTGCACTCCTGCTCGCGATCGCGATGGCCGGAGCCCCCGTCGCCAGCGGCGTGGTCTTCTCCGCGAGCCTTCAGTCTGCAGACGGCTGCTCCCCCCAGCGCGCTGCTGGACAGGTCCTCGGCGCGAACACGCTCGGCGGCGTACTCGGCGCTGGACTGGCCGGCCTGCTCGGGATGCCCCTGATCGGCATCCGAGGGATTGTCCTGCTGATCGGTGGCCTCGCAGTGCTCACCGCCGCGACCCTGCCCGCTCCGCGTCGTCAGCGTCTCGCGCCGCTGGTCGCCTTCGGACTCCTGACCGCCCTCACCCCCCGCTGGGATCCGGCCCTGTATGCCGTCGGGCTCTACAACCGGCTCGGCGAATTCGTCGATCTGTCTCCGCGTGCCATCGAGGACTTTGCCCACGACGGCTGGACCATGCGCTACTACCGCGACGGCATCACCGCCTCCGTCGCCGTCGGTGAGAGCACCCGCACCGGCAACCGCTGGCTCTCCATCAACGGCAAGGTTGATGCCTCCGACGGCGCGGACATGCCCACCCAGCAGCTCTCCGGGCAGCTCCCGCTCGCCGTCGCCGCAAGTCAGCCCGACCGACCCACCCTTGTCGTCGGTCTCGCCAGCGGAGTGACTGCCGGTGAAGCACTGAAGGCGGGTGCGGACGCCCTGACCATCATCGAGCTGGAGCCTGCGGTCGTGGAGGCCAGCCGCTACTTCGACCACGTCAGCGGGGCAGTCCTCGACGATCCACGGGTCACCCTCATCGAGGGCGATGCCCGCGCACATCTTCTCCGCCCCGGCCCGGACTACGCCGTGATCATCAGCGAGCCCTCCAACCCCTGGATCACCGGTGTCAGCAACCTGTTCACGCTTCAGTACTGGCAGATCGCCCGGAGCCGTCTGCGCACAGACGGGGTGTTCTGCCAGTGGGTGCAGCTCTACGCGCTGCCCCCGCGCGCGCTCCGCTCCCTGGTCCGCACCTTCCTGGAGGTCTTTCCGCAGGCCTGGCTGTTCGAGACAATCCCCGGTGCAGATGCCCTCCTCATCGCAGCACCGTCGCTGCCCGATGGGCTGCCGATCTCACCGACCCTCGGCCCCGCTCAGCTCCGCCGCCTGGCCGGTCCCGCTCCGCTCAACACCGACGATCGGCCCTGGATTGAGTTTGAGGCCCCCAAGTGGATCAACCGCCCGACCGGAAGCCACAACCGGGCGCTGCTCGCAGAGGCGCAGGGCAACGCACCCTGAAGAGGCGCACGGCAGGAGTAGAGGGTCTTGGAGGGGCTCAGTCTGCTGCGAGGTGCTCCAGGACACGCTCTCGGAGGGACCCTTGAAAGTCCTCGATGGCCGACTCATGGAGCACGCGCATCACGACCCGCCAGCGCGCGGGTGAGGCGGGGTCTTGCTGCAGCTCGGGGCGAACACCTGGCGCGCCCCAGGGGGTCGTCAGGGCAGCCTCCGACAGCGCCGCACGCATGACCGCCGGGGGCACATCGGCTGGCAGGGTCAGCCACACCGCAACCTCCGGACAGCGGGTATCCTCGACACGAAGCGGGGCCTTCAGCAGGCGGCGGTTGGGAACCGTCCAGGTGGCATCACCATCAGTGAGGGTAACGCTGAGCAGCCCGAGGTCCGAGACGACACCGCGTCCCGGCTCCGCAGCACCGACGAGCCGCTGGCCGACCGTCACCCGCCCATCGATTCGGATGACCAGGCCGCCGATGAGATCGGGGAGAACATCGCGCGCCGACCAACCAAAAGCCACGGCAGCAGCCAAGAACATCCAGGGCAGCACAGGGGCATAGGTCGGCGGAACGAGGGCGATGATCGCACCGATGAGCGCGAAGGTCGCAGCAGTGCTGGCGGCTCTGCTCAGGGCAAGCAGCGCGGCGGGCATCAGGCCTGCAGGGCGCAAGAGGTCCCTCAGGCGCTTGATGCTGGTGGAGATCAGCATCAGGATGCCCGTCAGCACGAGCAGCGGCAGGGCACTCCACGTCCCCCGCATCGGCAGATCGACACTCGGGAGCAGACCGACCGTCGCAGGAACCTGCGGGGGCATCTCGATGCTGACGTGGATCGGATCCGCCAGCGCCGGCTCAAGCGGGGGCTCCGCGACCGGGGACTCCGTTAGCGAGGGCTCCGCGACCGGCTCGGCCACCACCGAGCGATCCTCTTGGACGACCACAGCGGGGTTGTCCGCTCGAGCCAGGGACAGGGACAGGAGGAGAGTCAGAGTCATCACAGCCACCTCCGCTCAGAGAGCACCGCACACAGCGGACCGTGAAGGTGAGCGGTGATGCTGTAGCAGCCGCCCTCGCCCTCCAGCAGCCCCATGCCAGCAAGCCCCGCCAGTCGCGCACGGGCGGTCTGCTCATCGATGCGGAACAGGCTGGCGCAGCAGTCGATGTCGAGCCAGCCCTGCCGCAGCGCGGCCCGCAGCAAGAGCAGATCGTCCTCAGACAAGCGAGAGAGGCGCCCTCGTGCCGGTCGGGGAACCGGGCCCATTCGGATAACGCCCGCCGCCTCATCGACCCGCTGGATGGATGCCAGCCACAGCGGCAGGGCCTCCAGGGGCTGACCACCACAGGCCATGTGGAGGGTGTCAAACCACGCCTCCTGGGTCCGCCGACGGGCATCATTGGTCCGACGGAGCAGGTAGCGAAGCTGCCAGCCGAGGTCCTCACTGGCCTCAAATCGCAGCGTGTAGCCGCTCATGGCATGCCGGGTGAGCATCGCGGCCTGGAGCTGCGCCGGGGCCATCGGCGGCACGATGATCTCTTCGGAGAACGCAGCGGACAGCGGAGAGCGCAGCCCAGCACTGTCCCAGACGCTCTCCTCGGCGACCAGGAGCCAGGCGCTCTGTCCGGCATCGTCGAGCACCCCCTGGATGAACCGCCGCAGGGGTGCAGCGCCGCCGGGGAGCGGCGAGAGCATCCAGTGGAGACCCTCGATGAGGACCACACTCCCGGGCTCGACGGGGAACCATTGCGCGATGTCCTCGACCGTCGGCGGTTTGTTGAGCGTCCGCCGTCGGAGGCTCGGCATGCCCCGCACTGCCGCGAGCGCTACCGCCCGGAGTCCGGCTCCCCTCTGCCCGAGGATGGCCACCGTTCGGAGCTGACCAGGTGCGCCGTTGAGAGCCTGAGCGGCCCGCACGATGAGCGCCTCGCGTCCGATGAGGACATCTCCAGCATCCAGCTCGCCGTCGGTAAACAGCCTCTGGTAGACCGTCGGAGCATGGTCGACCGCTGGCGGGGTCAGTGCTTCCTTGAGGTGCAGCTCGCGGCCACCCGGGAGGCCAAGGAAGATGCGAAGATCCTCCAGACGATCCTCACCGAGGGCGATGAGGAAGGCCGCCTCCAGCTGGTGCCCGGCCTGAGACAGCAGGCCGCCCCACTCCTCCGCACGCTCAACAAACCGCCGCCCGACGTCCTCGTCCGTCAGCGACAGTCGCCTCAGCTCGTTGTGGTCGCCATCTCTGAGCTTCTGGCCGAGAATCTCCAGCTCTTCGACAACCGCCGCAGGGATCGCCTCAGCAGATGCCACAGCAAGCGGGGAGAGCTCCTCCAGGAGCCGGGTCATGCGATCGTGGTTTCGCCGGATCGCACCGAGCAGCATCTCTCGGACCAGCTCGAGGCCCTCTTCAGGAACCGGGCCGTCGTAGACCTCAAGCTCGGAGCACGCCAGCTCGACGTTGAACGGAATGACGCGCTGAAGCTCCGCGAGCTGACGATCGCTCTCCTCCAGCTGCTCCGCCAGCATCCGAGAGGCCTCGGTGAGCCGCCGGCTGACCGCCGTCTCAATCGCAGATACGATCAGCTTCTGGAGGGGGACCTCGATGACCTCGGCGCTGAACAGGTGGCCATCCTCAGAGATCAGCTCCCCGACCGGGACAATGTAGCTCGGAGAGAGCTGCTGGCTGGTCTTGAGCAAGGCATCGAGCAGGTCGCTGCTGGCCGTCGGTGACAGCAACTCAGCCCGCAGCACTGCGGTGAGCTCAGCTTCTTCTGCAATCCGAGACAGCAGCGGTGTGGCGGCTTCTCGGAGCTTCCCGACCAGCTCTGTGCCGGGGAGGCCCGCCTTCAGCAGCGCCTCTCCCCCCTCCAGGGCTTGGGACAGTCCATTGATGGTGCGCTGTACCGGCTGAATTCCGTCCGCAGTGATGCGCGCGGAGAGCTGCTGGCCGTACTGCTCAGCGGCATCCAGGGCGCTGGCATTGAGGGCGGCGACCTCCAGCATCAGCTCCAGCGTATTGTACCGGGCAACCAGCGCATCAGAGGCCGCACCGACGCCCTCGGTGAGGGTCTGGATGCCCTGGTTGCGCTCCCTGAAGACCCGCCCAAAGCGACGATGCCGCGCGGGCAGATCGAGGGTTCCGATGATCGGCAGGTCTGCCTTGATCGCCCGCATGCCGCCCCCGAGGGCCTCGATGATGGCGACTCTCCCCCCTTCATAGCGCTCACCGAGTGCGGAATCGATGCGCTGGAACGCCGTCCGGACCGTTCCACGGAGCGCCCAGAGGGCTGCCTGGGGATGCTCGGAGTGCGCTGCGGCGCTGATCAATGCCGCGGAGATTTCATCGTACAGCGCGCCGATCTCTTCGGCGAGGACCAGCTCACCATGCCCGACCGCGGCGCTGACCGCCTCGAGACGCTGCGGAGCAAGTCCGCTGAGGTGGTAGCGGAACAGCGCACGGAGGTTGACCGCTCGCTCTACACTTCGGACCCGGTGGACCCCGCGAAGGGCCGTGCGCCGGGAGGCCATGATCCGAGACTCCTCGCGGGGGGTGAGGGTCTCAGGCTCAAGCGGGGCGCTGATGAGCTCTGGACAGTCCTCCGCCCGTGCGTCGAGCTGAGCGACCAGGGACATCGGCACCCAGGCTCGGCTGGAGAACCCCTGAGAGCGCGCCGCGACCAGCGCACGCCACTGCTGAGCGAGACGAGAGAGCCCCTGCCGGACCGCCTTGTCGGTCTCAATGGTCTGAGAGGCTACGATGATCTGCCGGTGCTCCCGCAGGAAGACCTGCTGTAGATCCCGGAGGTGCTGCTCCGCAGAAGCCCGGTGGGGAACGAGCTCGCCTCGAATGACCGACTCGACCATGCTGTGGAGGCTCACCTCAAGCGACTCGGCCTCTCGCTGGAGTGCTGGAGAGCCGATGTTGAGCGGAGCGCCCCACGGATCGTCGATGGCCTCCATCGGCTGCCAGGTCGGTGCCGGTCCAGCCGGAGTCGATGCCGGCTCATCAGCCGCAGCCTCGTCGGGCTCTCCGTGGGGAATCTCTCCAGCCTTGTCCAGCGCAAACTGAAGCATCGCCGGACCGATCAGCTCATGGACCGCGACACCAGCCAGCAGGAACGAGAACAGCGCACCGCCGATCTCAGGCCCGTAGGTACCCGGCATCGTGTCGGCCAAGGTGATCGCCAGACCAGCCTGAGAGACGAAGGTCATCCATCCGTACTTCACGCTGGCCGGATCCGCGCCGGTCAGCACACCGCCCACCCGGCAGCCGACGTAGAACGCCGCAGTCCGCACCGCGACGAGAGCGAGGGCGAAGCCGGCCATGCTGACCAGCACGTCGAGGTGCAGCTTTGCGCCAGCGAGGGTGAAGAACACCACAAACACGGGCATCGACAGCCGCTCGACCTCTGAGATCAGCCGATCGCCGTGCTCAGAGTAGTTTGCCGCGATGAATCCAGCGGCGATGAACATCAGCGCTGACTCGGCTCCGAGGCTGTCTGCGACGAAGGTCATCGTGTAGATCATCGCGACCAGGAACAGCAGCACCTCAGCGTTGATGTACTTCAGGTACAGGTGAATCCCCCACCCCAGCCCCAGCCCCATCACCACGCTCAGCCCGATCCCGATCATCGAGTCCGCGAAGCTCGCCGCCTCTCCAGTCCCCAGCGCGCCGACGGCAAACGCCGTGCTCGCAGAGAAGAAGATGACGACGAGGATGTCCTTGAGGACCGCCACAGACAGGGCGTTGGTGCTCAGCGGTCCCTTCGCCCGTGTGGAGACGATGATCGCGATGGTCGCAGCATCAGAGGTCGCCAGCGAGATCGAGCCGACCACCGCACCGATCGCCAGGATGCCCGACATCGGCAGGTCAGCCAGAGCATCCATCTTCAGAAACGGCAGCGGACCGGAGATGAGGTAGACCAGCCCAATGCAGCCGACGAACATCAGGATCGTCTGCCCCGTGAGCAAGCCAAGGATGGGCTTTATTGCCTTACGGATCGACGGCACATCCAGCGCGCCGCCCGCCGTCAGGCAGATCAGCGGCAGGGCGAGATCGTTGAGGATCCCGAGCTGTCCGATGACGTTCTCGTTGAGGATGCCGACGTCAAATGGCGGCGGCAGCGCCCCATGGAAGGTGTGCGCCACGCTCGGCCCCAGCGCAAGCCCCGCCAGCAGGTAGCCAGTGATGTGGGGAAGCTTGATGACCTCGACCAGCTCTCCGATCAGGAACGCCGCCAGGACAACAAAGCCGAGGGCCAGCAGACCGGTCGGATCCGGGGACTCGGATGGAACCGCGTACCGGTACATCAAGAACATCGCGCCAAACAGGGCGCCGACGATCATGCCCTTGCGGACAAAGTCGACGCTGTGACCGCCTCCTCCAGCCATCAGACCACCTCCCGAGACAGCGAGATGTCCTGACGGACATCCCCGGCATCCACCAGCAGCCCCTTGAGGAGACGGGAGGCGAACAGCTCATTGACCACCACCGAGACCAGGATCGCGGTGTAGGCCAGCTCCGCAGCCTCTCCGTCGTAGAACAGCCGCAGCGAGACCGCGATGGCGACCGCGACGTGCCCCTGGGCCATCAGGCCACGAAACAGATCCCGGCGCAGCGGGGTGCCGATGCTGGCGATGAAGCAGCCCAGTGCCTTGAACACCATGCGCAGCGAAAGGTAGCCACCCGCCGCGATCAGGGCTGGGATCGGCTCGACAGGTGCCCACAGCAGCCCGGCGCAGACCAACAAGATCAGCGACAGCGGTCGGGCGGTGTTCTTCAGGGTGGCATGCGCATCGCGCCCCTGGCGGGTGTTGATGAGCACGAGGCCGAGCAGGAGATTGACCGTGAGGATCGAGAGGTTCAGGAAGAACGCTGCGCCGGAGGCAAACGCGATGATGCCGACCAGGGCGAGGAACCGAGAGTTCTCAGAGGTGTCGTCCCCCAGAAATGCCGCAAACAGCCAGCCCAGCCCGACCCCGAGCAGGCCGGTGAACAGCACCCAGTCGCTGACTGCTGGCGGTGTCTCCGTGAGGGTCTCGCCTTGATGGAAGACGCACATCAGCACCCCGAAGGCCAGGATCGCCAGGGCATCAGAGAGCTGAGCGGTCCGCCGGAGCAGGGCGAGCAGGCCATTCTCTGCGGAACGATACCGCTCAATGAGCAGGTCGACGGCTGAAGACGAGCCCGCAGCCGCCGTGCAGCCGAGCACACCTCCCGCCAGCGCCGACTCATCTGCCGGCAGGCTCAGGCCGTGGTGAAAGAACAGGTAGCCGCAGACGGCCACACCACCACCGGTGAACAGCACATCGACCACCGACATCCGCGTCGAGTAGTCGATCTCAGAGAGCATCTTCCGGATGTCCAGCTCCATGCCGTACAGCAGCCCGATCCAGCCGGCAGCCAGGGCGATCATCGAGGAGAGGGACGACAGCTCACCGAGCACCTGGCTCTGGGAGAGCACGAGGCCAAGCAGGATGTACTCCGCACCGGAGACAAACAGCAGCCACTTCTGGAGCCGATCGACGATGAAGTGGGTCAGCAGGTAGGCCGCTGAGATCAGCCCGAGGACCGACAGCAGCAGGATCATGGAGTCTCCGCTCTCCGCGGCAGCAGGAGCGTGAGCGTCCGGCGATGCCAGGGTGAGCAAGGGAGCAAGCAGAATGAGCAGGGGGAGCGCGCGGCGCACGAGGTCCTCCGGGTGAGTCGCGAGCTTATCGCACCCCAGCTTCGTCGCCCCACATTGTGCTGATCAGCCGTTCGCTCTCAGCAGCCACCCGATGCCTGGAAAGAGAGCCTCCATCGGCGGGCCCGCCAGGGCAGCGAGGAGCTGCTGCTCTCCTCGGAGGCGGAGGTAGGCGATGATCTTCTCGAGCCGTCGGGCTGTCGGAGAGCCCGGGGGAGCCGGAAAGCACGCTCCTGCCGACGGCGGGTAGCCGCTCATCAGCCCCGACAGCGCACCGATCGCACCGCGACCCGGACGGGGCGCGCCTTGAAGGATCCCGATCAGCGAGACCAGCTCGTCCATCAGCGCGCGTCGGTGTGGTGCAGAGAAGCCCTCACGGATGTGCTGGAGTCCCTGCATCAGGGCACGGGCCATGTCGTGGTCTTCTCCCCTCACCTCGTGGGCCGCAGACTTCAGCAGCCAGCCGTCCACTCCGGCCTCAGCCAGGATGGGCTCCAGCAGGCGCAGGCTGCGCTCCGGATCGGTCTCCACGATCGCCTCCGCCAGCCCCAGTCTCGCCTCCTGCAGCGCAGGGTTGCCTTGGAAGGCGGTCTGAAACGCCGCACGGGCTGCGTCTTCCTGCCCGAGCGCCTGGTAGCAGCTTCCCAGCCGGGTCTGCACAGCCCAGGTCATCGCACCGGGGATGACCTCCTCGACCAGTCGATGTCCTGCGAAGTCGGGGCAGCACCGCAGAGAGACGATGGCAGCCTCCAGCGAGGCTGCGCGCTTTGCTCCCGCCAGTCCCGCAGCGATCTGCTCCTGCACTGTGCCGCGGAGCAGGGCGAGGTTGGGGTGGGCGGCCCCCCAGTCCGCAGCGGTCATGAGGGTTGCCCAGGCGCCGGAGAGATCCTGGCTGGCGATCTGCTGGAGCGTGCGGAGGGTCACCAGGGTGACGATCTCGCCGCGCTGTCGGTGGTCGGCAGAGACCATTCGCCATGCCGCCTCGAGCTGCTCTCGGGCATCCTCCGCACGCTCCGCCCGAAGCAGCTCGCGCGCGAGGTAGACGCGTCCAAAGCAGTCGGCGGGGTCTGCATCGACCCGGCGCTGGAGCAGGGGGAGGTTCCGGGGGCCCTTGGTCGCAATCAGCTCGACGGCGCTGCCGTAGTGAATGAGCGCGGCGTCGAGATCCAGAATCCGGCGACCTGGCGCAGACAGCCAGGCCCGGGGGGTCTCGTGGGCCGCCCCCTCCCAGCGAAAGTCCGAAGTGTTGCGGAACAGCCGGGCGATCATCACCGGAACGCCGCGACGGGCGGCCCCGGAGAGCACCGCCGGGGCGTCTGCTGAGAGGGTGGTGGCGTTGTGGTAGCTGAGCATCCCGCAGTCGAGCGCATTCGCTGCGACAGCCGCACGGATCACCGCTGCACCGCCAGGCGCCAGGCGCTCGTCAGCATCCAGCACCAGCATCCACTCCCCGGTCACCGCTGGCAGCCCGGCGTTCCGCGCCGAGGCAAAGTCATCGAACGGGTGATGGACCACGATCGCGCCAGCGTTTCTGGCGATCGTCACGGTGTCATCAGTGGAGCCCGTGTCGACAATGACGATCTCATCGACCGCCTCCGCCACGCTTCGCAGCGCATCGGGCAGCCGCTCCGCCTCGTTCTTCACGATCATGGTCAAGGTGACACGGGCCATGGTGCTCTCCTGTCGGGCAGCCCTCATATCACCGCCTCAGCAACCGCTCATGCCTTCCCTGCTCTGGACCGCCTGGAGCATCGCAAAGGGCACAGCAGTGACTCAGCGGCGCCGTCGGCGGAGACCAAGCAGCAGCATCGGCAGCACAAGCCATGCGCCCGCGCGCTTGCCCTTGCAGCAGCCGCTCGCTTCCGTCAGCGCCGGACCAGCCTGGGTGGGGATGGCGGTCTCGTAGTTGCCGGTGTTGCGGCTGTCGTGGTGAACTCCGCGCCAGTGGACCTTCGCGTCGGCCGGCCCGCGGGTCGTCCAGGCAAACAGGTAGCCCTCGCGGGTGGTCACCACCACGTCGAGGTAGCCGTCGCCGTCGATGTCACCCACCGAGGGGCTCGCCAGGGTCCAGCCGCCGGTGAACTTCGGCCAGCCCGCAGCCTCCTGACCGGTGACGTCCCAGGCATGCATCAGGTAGCCGCCAGATCCCATGATGACCTCGGGCTTGCCGTCTCCGCTGACATCGGCAACCGAGGGAGAGACGAGGAACTGGACATCCTCCGTCTGTCTCGGCCAGCCCTCGAACACCTCTCCGGTGACACCCGACCACGCCAAGACCGCCTGCTGGTAGTCGATGTGCGTCCGGGCCGCGAGCGCCGCGAGGTAGATCGAGCTGACGCCGGCGAGGATCGGATCGGGGAGCCCGTCGCCGTCGAGGTCGCCGAAGCTGGGGTTGGTGACGAGCTGGATGAGCGCTGGGATGTCGGCGTTTCCGCCGCCCGTGAAGTCGCTCTCGTAGTACGGAGTGGTCACCGCGATCTCGCCGGTGTGGTGGATCGGTGAGGTCGTGCCGAGCATGACCGGGTTCATCATCTCCAGATCGCCGTCGCCGTCCATGTCGCCCATCGCCATGGAGCTGGGATGCCCCTCACCGATGAGCGGCAGCAGGACCGCCTCGTTGACCAGTCCAGCCTCCAGGAGCGGCCAGCCCTCGTGCTCGGTCGCGGTGCGCGCATCGTAGAGGTGAGCGGCGGAGTAGCGGCCATCCTGAGGGGCCTCGTTGCCGCCGAGCGCGATGTCCGGATCGCCGTCGTTGTCGACGTCACCGATCGCTGCGCTCGTGATGATTCGGGTGCCAGAGTTGCCGCACAGCGACTCCTCGCAGACCTCAATGGGGTAGTCACCCCAATTGTCTCCAGCAGCATCGAAGACGTACAGCCGCCCGTCCATCGACGCCGCGATGATCTCCAGGGTGCCGTCGTCGTCGAGGTCATACAGCGACGGAGCGCCGGCGTAGCCCTGATCGTAGGTGTGGTCGACGTCGAACTCTTCAGCCGCGCGGCCGATGGTGTAGGTCGGGAAGCCGGGGACCAGGGAGCCGTCGTCGTTCCAGGCATACAGCCCGCCGGTGATGCCAGCGGCGACGATCTCAAGCGAGCCGTCGCCGTCGAGATCCCCGACTGCAGGGCTGGCGAGGAAGGCTTCGTGGATGAGCGGGACCGCCCCGGTCGCAAAGCCGGTGCCATCCTCAGCGAGATCATCGAGGATCTCACTGCGGACCGGCCAGCCATCCCAGAGCTCGCCAGCACCGCTGAGGATCATCGCCTGGCCGCTGCCGTTGACCACCACGATCTCCAGCACACCGTCGCCGTCAAAGTCTGCAAGCTGCGGGCTGGCCTCGCCGGAGCCACCGATGGCCATCGGAAAGCCGGGCTTGGTGTCCGGATCGTTGTAGGAGAAGAAGGTCTTGCGGGCCTCACCGCTGACGCCGTTGCCGTCGATGACCTGCAGGCGAGCGGTGACCGCAGGACCATTGACCCGATCGAGGCGACCGATGATCCCCTCGTCATAGTCGGCTTCCTCCAAGGTGACCGTGGGCAGGCTGGTGAGGTCCAGCTCCGCGAGGACCCCCTCCGTCGCGCTGGTGCCAGCACCAGCGCCGATCTCCTGCCACTCCTGCGGATCGTTGCCCAGGCCGATCTCCAGGGTCCAGTCGTAGCTTCCGGCCCGGTCCGCAGAGACCAGACCGGTGATCTCGATGGTGGTCTGCGCAGCGTTCTCAAACCAGCGGGGAGCGGTGATGTCGACGATCGGCGGGATGTCACCGGCAGCGACCGACTCGACCGCAGCCGCAGCATCGAGGCGTCCGTAGCCGTAGAACGGATCCCAGCCCTCGTGGCTCGGGTAGGCCTTGGACTCCGCCTGCTCGTCCTCCGTGAGGTTGATGTCCGTCGCGGTCTGGGTGATCAGCTGGTAGACCTCGCCGGCGCTCAGCTCAAGCCCGGCGTCCCGGCCAGCAGAGTGGATGAGCCCGATGACCCCGCCGGTGACCGCCGCAGAGCCCGTCGCGCAGGCACTGGAGGCCGCGACCACGGTCAGGCGCGCGCCGAAGTTGTTGCAGTTCCAGGTGTTGAAGTAGCTGTAGACCGCGTTGTCGTCGTCGTTGGTGTTGTGGCTGACGGAGTGAGAGTAGATCGCCCGCTCGATGACCGCCGGGTAGTTGTGGTGGTACGAGTTCTCATCACCGGTCACGCCCGCGACGAGCATGTCGAGATCCCAGGCGTACGCCACGGCCCGCTCGGTGCTCTCAGAATTGGAGAGCGCGCCGGTCGCCAGCACGATGCCCACAGATCCCATGTCAGCGGCGTAGACGATCGCCTCCGCGACCCGGTTGCCGTCGGTGATGAAGGTGTCGCCGTGGCGGAGCGGAAGGATCGCGCAGTTGGGGCAGACGCCGATGTCACCCCCGTTCCCCGGCTCCGCGCCGACCTCGCGCATGACGCCGGTCCCGTGGGTTCCGTAGCCGTCGGGATACTCGGTGTACGGATCGTTGTCCCGACCGAAGAAGTCCCAGCCCGCGATGTCATCGACGTAGCCGTTGCCGTCGTCGTCGGTGTCGTCGGAGAAGGTGTAGATGAGGTCGGAGGGATCGAGAACATCATCGGCGACGTCGCGGCCCGCATCGAGGCTCACCCGTGCGTCTTCCGCCCAGTCCCGGACGTTGACGAGGCCGTCTTCGTTGAGGTCGTAGGTCTCGGACGTGGTTCCGTCCGCGCGCTGCGGCAGGGGCAGCTCGCCGGTGTTGACCATGACCTTGTTCATCAGGTCGGAGTGCTGCCACTGGATGCCGCTGTCTCCGACCGCGACGATGACATCGAACCGGCCGGTGGTGGTCCGCCAGGCACGGTCGACCCGGTTGCCGCTGCCCAGCTCAAGCTCTGCGGCACGCACCGAGCTGCGCGCATGCTCCGGGACGTAGCTGAGATAGGACCACTCCTCGTTGAGATCGTCGGGGCAGAGCTCCGGTGCATCCGGCTCACCACACTGTGCATAGTCGGCAGGATCAATGGGAAATTCTGCATGGCCGGGTCGGGCCATCAGGGCGAGGAAGAGCATGGCATCTCCAGTCCAGATCAATCGGCAGGGCTCTCTATAGCCGATTCTTCCCGTCACCCTCCAGCATCCATGCGATGTGCTGCAGCGCCCCCATCGCCGCTATGCCAGTGGCGGTCCCCCGCGAAGAAGCGAGCCATTGACCGAGGCACGCGCGGACTCCATCAGGAGGAGCACCGCCATTCCCAGCCCGCCGTCCGCAACCACATGGCTCCTCGGCATGCCCTCGACAGCGGAGAGCACCGCCCCAGCGAGGAGCGCGACAGTCAGCGGAAGCGCCAGCGGCCGATGCCGCCTCGGATCGAGCGCAGCCATCATCGCGCAGAGCCCGACCCCGAGGCGCCCCGGACCGGAGAGCGCCAGATCGCCGCCTCCCAGGACCGTCAGGGCGAGGCCGCCGGCCACCATCAGGCCGCCGATAATGAACATCGCGAAGCCAAAGCGGCGCTCAGGTCGAGTGAGTCTGGTCATGGGTTGCTATTAATGGGCTGCTGCCCATGGAGTCCGCATGAAGATGAATGTCCGCCACCGCCTCTCCGCCTCTCCCGATGTCGCCTGGCAGGAGATCTTCTCTGAGGCCTACTCTGAGGCTGTCACAGTCCACACCGGGACCAGCTCCGAGCTCATCAGCGAGACCGTCAAGGATGGCAAGCGCCTTCGCCGCAGCCGCGTGACCCTCGCCAAGGAGCTTCCCGCAGCGGCGGCGAAGGTCATGGGCAGCAAGCACCTCGTGTACACCCTGGAGGAGCGCATCAACGACGCGGATCACACCGTCCAGTGGCGGGTGCTGGTCGACAAGGTCTCCGAGAAGGTGAAGGCCAGCGGCGTCTTCAAGCTCGTGGCCGCCGGGGAGGGCTGTGATCGCATCATCACCGGGGAGGTCACCGTCTCGGTGCCGTTCATCGGGCGCAAGATCGAGGCGGGGATCGCAGCAGAGCTGGAGAAATCCTACGAAGCGACCGCGCGATTCGCTCAGGCATGGCTCACCAAGCAAGCGCAGCCCCTGTAAAGCCCTGGTCAGGAGGTCGCTGAGCAGGCTCCGATCGTGCATCTTGGTGCCTACTCCACTGCAGGATGCCATCACCATGGACCTCAACACGCTGCTGCTGCTGACGACCGTCTCTGGCTATGGAGACGTCAACGCCACAGGCCATCCATACTGGTCTGAGCGGGCGATGCACCTGTACACCAACCTGATCCGGGTGGAACCAGAGGCCTTTGAGGCGGACTACATCGCTGGTGGCTGTGATCTGAGCGCCTTCTCTGACGACGAGCGCACCCCCAAGCCTCCGCTGTACTTCAACGCTGCGCTCAACGAGGTCGCGCGCGCGCACTCTGTGGACATGGAGAGCAGCGGAAACTTCAGCCACTCCTCCTCCGATGGCACCTCGTTCTCTGACCGGGTCTGGGCGGTCTACGACCAGGACACCCCGATCGGAGAGAACATCGCCTATGGCTATCCGGGAGTCTGGGAGACCGTCGCGGAGGGCTGGATGTGCTCAAGCTCCGGCCACCGCGAGAGCATCATGTCCGCGGACTACACCGAGCTGGGCTGCGGCACCTCCGGCACCTATGCCACCCAGGACTTCGGCGGCGCTTCGCTCACTGGAAGCGGCCCGATCGCGATGGCCATTCATGCGCCAGAGGTCCCCTACGGCGAGGTCGCGTTCATGGCGGACTGGACCGACGAGGAAGCCCCGGTGCGGCTCCGGGTGCTGCTGGAGGGACGCCCCTACGACCTCACCCTGCTCTACGGCACGTCGGGGCAGGGAGTCTACGGCATCGACACGGTCCTGACCTCTGACTTTGCCGACAGCTGCCTCGCCTACCACTTCCGCTACACCACCGCCTCGGGCCTCGAGGGCACCTTTCCCGAGGACGGCAGCTACCTGTTCGGCGACTGCGACAGCGACACCATGTGGATCGCGGACCAGCGCGAGCTCGGCACCGGGCTTGGCGGAGGCGGACTGCCAGGTCTCCAGGGAACCGAAGACAGCAGCACTTGGAAGCGCAGCGGCGGAGGCTGCTCGGTCACCAGCGGCGCCACCATCGCAGGCATCTTCCTCCCCGGTCTCCTCGCTGCCGCCGGCCGCCGCCGCCAGCGCACCTGAGCTGCTCGGACCACGGACAGCACCGTCAGAGAGCACGGCTGCAGCCTCACCCCAGCGTTTCAAACGGAATTTCGGAGGGGCAGAGCCGTCCGTATTTGATACAAGTCAGCCGTGAGCCTGTAGGACGGAGAGAACGCATGCTGTTGCTGCTGACCGCGATGAGTAGTGCCGACGCCAAGGATCTGGGCAACCGGATCGGCGTGGGCTTCAACAACCAGCTCGGCGCGCTCCCGGCCATCTCCGCCCGCTACGGCCTGCCCTCGAACAACCCGGCGATCAACATCCAGATCGAGGCCGATCTCGGGCTGAACATCGTCTCCGGCGGAGACACAGCGGTCCTCATCGGCGGACGGGCGCTGTATGCCGTGGTCGTCGAGGACAACATGAACCTCTACGCCTTCGGCGGCGGCGCACTGTCCACCGTTGCAGACATCGCCACCGTCCGGATCCAGCCCGGTCTCGAGATCCAGGCGTTTCCGTTCGGACTGGAGAACCTCGGCATTAATGCCGGCTTTGGACTCAACCTCGACCTCGGCAGCGACGCCGGCGTCTCGACCAGCGGTGCGATGCTCGGCGGTGTTCACTACTGGTTCTGAGCCGACAGCACTACTGGTTCTGAGCCGACGGGAGCTGCTCCCCAGAGCACGGCGTCTGCCCCGTGTACCAGCCTGCCATATACGGTCAGGAGGCGGACGCGTTCCGCTGCAAGGCGCGCCTGTGTGTGGTCTGTTCGTCGCCCCTCGCGATCGACCGACTGAGCCGGAAAGCTCCCCTCTACACAGCGCTCGCGGGGGTGTTCCATCGCAGTGGTCTCGCTTCGGTGCTCTTCCGACGCAGCCGGACCTCAGCAACCCCGCTATGATGCCCCAATGCTGCCCAGCCTCCTGCTCGCCTCCACTGTTGTCGAGGCCGCCTCATACGATCCCGAGCTGACCTGGCGGACCCTGTCCACCGAGCACTTCAACATCACCTTTCACGGAGGGCTGGAGCCCATCGCGGAGGAGATGACCGGCATCGTAGAGGACGTCTATGACGAGATGACCGTCGAGCTGGCCTGGGAGCCGCGCCGCAAGACCGAGGTGGTGCTGGTCGACAACACCGACAGCGCCAACGGCTACGCGATGACCCTGCCGGTGAACACCATCGTCATCTTCGTCACCGCCCCGGAAGCCGGCAGCACGCTGTCGCTGTACGAGGACTGGAACCACGGGATCTTCACCCACGAGTATGTCCACATCCTCCACCTCGACACCATCGAGGGGCTGCCGAAGCTGCTGCGGGGGGTGATGGGGCGGATCATCTCCATCAACCAGGTCTCCCCAGGCTGGGTCGTCGAGGGTCAAGCCACCTTCCAAGAGACCCGCAAGACCACCGGAGGCCGCGGGCGCTCGCCGTATGTCGACATGGTCAAGCGGGTCACGGTGCTCGCCGATCAGTTCCCTCCCCTGGGCAACATGGACGGCTGGCAGACCGATCCTCCTGCCGGGAACCTCCGCTACCTGTTCGGCCAGGACTTCATGCAGTACATCTCCGATGAGACCGGTGAGATGGTCTGGACGGACTGGAACCACACCTACGGCGGCGGCATCCCCTACCTGCTGCCAGACAAGCAGGTCTTCGGCAAGAAGCTGGTCCCGCTGTACATGGACTGGAAGGCGCACCTTACCGAGAAGTACGCGGCCCAGAAGGCCACGATCGAGGCCGATGGACTCACGGCGTTCAGCGTCTTGTCTGATGGCGTGGACTACTGCAGCGGGATCACCTTCTCTCCAGACGGCGAGCGGCTCGTCTACGCCTGCTCCGATCCACAGACCGGCCCCAACATCTTCATCGCGCGGGGAGATGGACGCCAACCTGAGGTCGAGATCGCCGGAGCCTATGCCGACGACTTCTCCTGGCGAGCCGACAGCACGGCGTTTGCCTACTCCTCTCGCCGGGTGGTCAACCGGTTCAACCTCTACACCGACGTCTACCTCCACAGCCTCAGCGGCAAGACCGAGGCCCTCACCAGCGGGGAACGGGCACGCAACCCGACGTTCACCGCAGACGGCGAGCGCCTCCTGGTCGTGACCAACGGCGCACAGAACAACCAGCTCGCCCGGCTCACCGTTGACCGCCGCACCGAGGCCCTCACCGAGAACACCGACCACACCCAGTACAGCTCCCCGCGCTACTCCCCTGACGGACGCCACATCGCAGTGTCGGTCTGGCAGGACGGCTTCCAGGACCTCTGGCTGATGGATGCCGACGGTGTGCCCGTTCGTCGGCTCACCGCAGACCTCGCCGCAGACATCGATCCCCGCTGGTCCGCCGACGGCGCCACCCTGTACTTCTCCTCGGACCGCAGCGGGGTCTACAACATCTACGCCGTCGATCTCGCGACCGAGCGGCTGTACCAGGTCACCAACGTGCTCGGCGGTGCCTTCCGCCCCTCCCCCTCGCCGTCCGAGGATGCGCTGGTCTTTGAGTACTACGACGTCAACGGCTCGAACATCGCGCGGATGGCGCTGCACCGAGACGACTGGCGAGATCGGGGCGCCCTGCCCCTGCCGCTGACCCACCGGGCTCCCCTGGCCGAAATGCTGCCGACCGAGCCGATTGCACGTCCCGAGCCTCCTGCCTTCGACGACGCACCCGCCGAGATTGAGGCGTCGTGGTGGCAGCGGCGAGAGAATCGCGGAAGCGTCACACCGAGTGCGCTGACGGAGGCCTACCACTTCCCAGGGATTACCGGCGTCGGTGGTCCGTTGATGGGGCTGTCCCGAGTGCCCGGCCCGTGGGGACTGCCGGGGGAGCATGGTCCTGGCGAGGGAGAGTTCGACCAGCCCACGCCCGATCCGGACACCGATCGCGAAGACACCATCGACACCGACGCGCCGGAGGAGGCGGACTACGACTTCTCCCACCCTGTCGGCCGCTACAATCCCCTCCCCACGCTGCTGCCGCCCCGGTACCTCTCACCGGCGCTCTACCAGACTGCGTTTGGCTTGCAGGGCACCCTGGCGACCGCAGGAACCGACACCCTGCGGCGCTACTTCTACTCCGCCTATGCCTCCTACCGCACCGACAGCCGCTTCATCGGCTGGGGGGCTTCTGCGGCCATCAACAAGTGGATCCCGGTGATCACGCTGGGGGCCTACACCTTCACCGTGCCGTTTGGAGACCTCTACCTCTACCCAGGACAGCCCGACGAGGGCGGAAGCTGGGTGCCGGGCGTGGAGAGCGCCAACCTGCGCTACTGGGACAAGCGCCTACAGAGCTATGTCCAGGTCAGCTACCCCCGCTCGGCCAACCGCACGATCTTCGGCCGCTGGACCGGAAGCTACCGCACCCACTGGTTCGTGCCCGATTCCGACAGCGGCATCCGCCGGGGTGAGCCGCTGCCGAGCAATGCCTACCGCCCCTTCCTGCCCACCAGAGGCTTCCTCTCTCAGCTCGGCGGAGGATGGCGATATGCAAGAGGAAAGTACTTCAACAAGTCGATCTCATCAGAGGATGCCCGGGTCGTCTATGTGGTCGGCAGCGTCTCGAGTCCGTGGATCGGAAGCACCGTGCTCAACGACAACGATCAGCCCGAGGGCTTCACGCAGATGCAGCTGTCGGGGGAGTGGCGCGAGTACAAGACCGTGCCCTGGCCTGAAGAGTGGGACTGGGCGCGCAACCACGTGCTCGCCTTCAAGGTCGCCGGCGGTGCCACGGTGGGCGACTCCCAGCGCTACGGCAGCTACCGACTCGGCGGCAGCTTCGGCGACAGCGCGTACAACACCCTCCCCGATGAGTGGCGGGCGCTGCGGGGCTTCCCATCAGCGAGCGCCTCAGGGGACTGGTACTACCTCAGCGCAGCGGAGTACCGGCTGCCGCTGGTTTGGATCGATCGCGGAGTGGGCACCATTCCCGCCTTTGCCCGATACCTCTCCGCCGCGGTCTTCATCGACGCCGGCCTCGCCTTCGACACCCCCGCCGAGGCCGATCCCAGCCAGACCCTCATCGGAACCGGTGCAGAGCTGCGCGGCTCCGTGATCGTCGGCTGGGGCATCCCGATCACTGGACGACTCGGGTATGCCTTTGCCCTCAACGGCAGCGGCTATGCCCTCGGCAGCCCCTCTGGAGCATACGCCTGGCTCGGGACCTCGTTCTGACCATGGCCCGCTCGCGCGGCTGCCCCCCTCACCCTGGCCCGCTGCGCTGTGCCGCTCACTCCTGCTGACGGCGCGCACAGAATGAGCCGAGAGGGCCGGTCAACCTCAGCGCTCCAGAAGGCGGTCCGTCACCACTGAGTCCCCCGAATTCGCGCCGCTCAACGGAAGCAGATTGGACTGGACAGGTCAAGACGCGGGTTGTAGGACCACACTATGTACCTGCTCTCTCTGATACTCCCCTCGCACGCACTCAGTCCGGATGCGGTGAGTGCCCTGGCCTCTGGTGACTGCGCGCGCGCCGTCCAGCTCGCCCCAGCCCCGACCGTCGATGCCGAGCGGCTGGCGATCGGACGCTGCATGATCCGCCTCCAGCAGCCCCGGCAGGCGCTCGATCTCCTCAAGCCAGCACTGAGCGGCGATGTCGCAGACTACGCGGCGCTGCTTGCCGGAGAGGCTGGGCTGCAGCTGGGACGCCCTGCGGAGGCTGCGGAGATCCTGGAGATGGTCAGCCGGTCCGGAGAGTCTGGCCAGCGGGCGGCGATGCTGCGAGGACGGGCGCTGATCGAGTCGGGACAGTACCTCGAGGGCCGCGATGTTCTCCGAGGTCTCCTGAGCGGTCGCTTCGCAGAGCCCGGGTACATTCCATCTTCTCTCGGAGCAGATCCTGCAGAGGTTCGCTGGTGGCTGGCAGAGGGTGCGCGACTTCGCGGAGCGCCTGAGCTCGCCGTGCCGGTGTGGCGCTCGCTGTGGGCCAGCAACCCCTCCAGCCCCTTCGCGGACCACGCCGCAGACCGGCTCGCGGCGTACGATCGCGCTCCACCCGACGTCAGCACTGAGGCTGGTCGGCAGCTCATCTCCACACGAATCACCACGCTGAAGTCGATGAACCTCTACAGAGAGGCCCTCGCGCTGTCTCGGCTGCTTCCGATTGAGGAGTCGCAGTCCGGCGTCAAGAAGCGGGCGTATGCTGCGTTCCAAGGTCGTGACTATCCGGCCTCCGTCACGCTGTACGCGCAGATCACTTCCCCGAGCGCTGGCCAGCGGTTCAACCACGCCCTCGCCAGCTCTCGGATCGGCGACTACGACGCCGCCGCCCGGATCTACACGGCCCTGTTCCAGACCTTCCCCGATCACGCCAAAGCAGACTTCGCAAGCTATAAGCTTGGATACCTCGCCTACGACAGCGGCGATCTGGCCGAGGGTGTCGTGCTGTTCAAGCAGCACCTCCGCCGATACCCGTCCTCCAGCCACGCCGACGAGGCGCGCTGGTTCATTGGCTGGTCGCTGATCCGCCTCGGCGAGCTGTCGGCAGCAGACGATGCCCTCACCGCGCTGCTCGCCAACAATTCCCGCTCCTCCCTCGCGCCTGGTGCCCGCTACTGGAAGGCCCGGATCGCCGGAATGCAGGGAGACGATTCCGCGCAGCGTGAAGAACTGGAGCGCGTCCTGAGCGGGTGGCCCGCCAGCGGATACGCCTGGCTGGCTGCCGAGCGGCTCGATCGAACCTGGCCCCGCCAGACGATCGTCGCACCACCGTCCCCCCCATCGACCATCGCTGGGGCGGACTGGTCGCTGGGCATCGCGCTGTCGGAGGTCGGCCTCGATGGCTGGGCACGAGAGCGTCTTCGGAGCCTGAAGCCAGCAGCGACCACCCGGGATGCCAAGCTCGCCCTTGCCCACGCCCTCATCGGTGCCGGCGACTACGTCACAGCACAGTCTCTCGCTCGCCCCTACTGCACCGCAGCCTGGAAGGGTGGCGATCCGGTCGCGCAGCAGGCCTGCTACCCCCGTCCGCAGGGCGCGCTGGTCGAGCAGCTCACCGGTGAGGTCGATCTCGACAGCAACCTTCCCTATGCGATCATGACCGCTGAGAGCGCGCTGAAGCCATGGGTCAGCTCACCCGCAGGTGCTCGCGGGCTGATGCAGCTGATGCCAGAACTCGGCGATGAGCTGCACACCCTGCGCGGCTACGCCACGCCCTACCACCCTGATGATCTCTACCAGCCGGGCTACAACGCCGCCCTCGGGGTGACGGAGCTTGGCCGACTGCGTGGTGAGTTCGGCGGGCTGCCGATGACCATCGCGGGCTACAACGGTGGAGCTGAGGCCGTTCGTCGGTGGCTCGGCGGCTACGAGACGCCACCGGACCTCGACCGGTTCTCCGAAGACGTTGGCTACACCGAGACCCGCCGGTATGTGCGCCGGGTCCTCGGCTACCTGCAGACCTACCGCTACGTGTACGGCGACTGAAGCGGGCTACTTCTCCAGCACCCACGGCATCATTGCCAGCGCACGTCCAGGCTCCTCCCGCAGCATCTCGACCAGCTCTCCCTGCTTCCCGGCGAGACCAAGGACGGTGCCGACGAGCTGCCCTCGGCTGAGGCGGGACGCCAGCGCACGGATCGGAGAGGGTGCGAAGTCGATGTGAACGACTCGGCCGCGCCCCGGCTGGATGTCACTGAGCATCTTCGCCCGGTTGATCGCAGTGGGCAGCCCGCCGAGGTGGTCGATGAGACCATTCTCTTTTGCCTGCCGCCCCGTCCACACCCGCCCGCCCGCATACGGGCGAATTGCCTCGACCGGACAGCGACGCCCACCCGCGACCACCTTGAGAAAGACATCATAGGTGCGATCCAGATAGCCCTCGAACCGTGCGCGCTGGTCAGGGGTGAACGGACGCCATGGTCCGAGAAAGCCGACATCTGGACCGACGTCGATAAAGTCAGAGGTCAGCCCCTGCCGACCGAGGGTGTCTGCGACCACCACCTTGCCGCCGATGACCCCAATGCTTCCGGTGATGCTGCCAGGCCGAGCAATGATCTCTCGGGCGGGTACCGAGAGGTAGTAGCCACCGGAGGCTGAGATGTTGCCGTACAGGGCGATGACCGGTCGGGTGCGCCCCAGGCGCTCCACCGCACGGGCGATCAGATCCGAGGCGACCGCGCTGCCGCCGCCCGAGTCAACCCGCAGGACGACGGCCTTGATGCTCTCGTCTTCAGCAAGGGCATCCAGCACCGGTACGACCGCACGAGCCTCGATGCGGCGGGTTCGCGAGCCCTCACCACCAAGCACCACCGAGCCCTCCAGGTGGACCACTGCGACAGAGCGACCACGCTGCCCCAGCCCGACCAGCCACCGCTCCATTCCGCGCAGCCGTCCGTACCCCCGCCAGGAGGTCACTCGAACCCGCTCAGAGGCTGCGAGCTTCTCCAGCCGCTCTTCGACCTGATCGGCGTATGCCGCGGCATCGATGAGTCCGAGCTCGACGGCTTCAGTGACCGACAGCGGAGAGCGGGCAAGCAGCGCGCTGATCTCTGCCGGCTCCTTGCCACGACCCAGCGCAATCGCGGAGACCATCTGGTCCTGGAGATCCCCATAGAGGACACCCATCTGCTCGCGGTTGGCTGGAGAGGCGAAGCTGCGGGTGAAGGGCTCTCCGAAGCTCTTGTACGCGCCAGCTGCGACCATGTCGACCTGCACGCCGAGCCGAGCCAGGATGTTGCCGAAGAACGACAAGCGTCCGCCGAGACCAGAGAGAAACAAGTCACCGGGTGGTGGCATCCAGACCCGCTCAGCGGCAGAGGCGAGGTACAGCTCTCCGTTGCCGGCCTGATCCAGGTGCGCGGCGGTCTTCTTGCCAGCCGCATTCAGGGTGATGATGGCTTCACGCAGGTCCTGCATGCTCGCCCAGCCGACCGGGATGCCTTCGAGCCGGAAGAACACCACCTTGACATGCTCATCGTCCGCCATCTCACGAATCCGCTCGATCTGGCGGGCACGCTCAGAAGACGAGCCCGGACGAGCGGTGGCCTCCAGCTTGATGCGAACCACACCTCCAAGGCGCAGCTGACGTCGACGAAGAAAGCGGACAAGCTGAAGCGGCAGCCAAGCCAGCACCGCAAGAAAGAAGGACCAGATCAGAGACACCGAGCACATTCCCCAGCACGAGCTGTCTGAAGCGACAGCAGCTCCTCCATATACCGATTCTCCCGATCCGGTCTGGTGCGCACCACAAGTCAACCCCGCTCGCTACGGGAATGGGGTGTCAGGTTGTTCTGATTTGGTCCAGAAAGTGCCGGAACCGAGGCCGTTCAATACACTCCGGGAGTGGGAGCTGTAGCGTGCCGCGCTATCTCCACATCGACACCTCCAGGAGTGGCTGATGAGTCTGACCACCTTTGTCCTCACCCCAGCTGAGCTGGCGGTGTGTGAGAACCTCCCCGACGACAACATCATCGAGCTCGCCGCCGAGCTGAACCTGCTCATCCCAGAGCGAATCAGCCGCAGCGGTCTGCTCGCAAGCTCCATCGCCCGACTCGCAGAGGTTGCGCGGCAGGAGGGGCTGCCGTTCTCTCACTACGACCGCGAAGATCTGGAGGCACTTCCGAGGGAGCACCTGCGCGCCCTCGCGGTGCTGTGCGGCAGTCGTCCCACCATCAAGGGGGTGATCAAGGGAGGTCAGAAGGTCTACAAGATCTACACCCGCCAGAAGCCTCAGTCACCGGTAGCCATGATGCTGCCAATGCTTCTCGTCCCCCTGGCACGATACGCTGCCGACTATTCGCACTCTTAACACAGCCCCTACAGCCTCATAAAACACTTATAAGAGTCCTTATCCGTCATCGCCTCCGCCAGCAGCCTTGACAGAACACCACCGGTCACCTAAAACTCCGATTCCCTGATTCTCGTATTTTAAGGAGCGGCACGATGGAGACCAAGGAGTGTCCCAGTTGCTACGCTGATGTACCGACCGTAGCAAGCCGGTGCAAGCACTGCTTCCATGACTTCAACGAAGTCCCGCCGAAGAAATCCAACAACCTCGTGGGCCTGCTGGTCCTGCTGGTTGTCTTGGTCGCGATCGGATCTGGGACGTTCTGGTACGCCTCCAACGGGATGAAGTCGGAGCGGATTCTCGTTGATGCAGCGACCCAATCCATTGTCGTGACCCGCACCTCGGGCAGCGGAACCACCACCGAGCGTGTGGAGTTCTCTGACATCGAGAAGGTCGAGTACATCCTGGGTGGCGAGACCAAGACCTTCGAGATCGTCGCGGTCACTGCACAAGGTGGTCGCTACATCATCCAGGCCTCCGGTGACAAGCCGCTGAAGGGTCATGCCGAGCATATCGCCTCGGTTATCGACAAGCCGCTGGTCGAGATCCGCAACATCACCACCTTCGGAGACTGAGATCCCGATGGTCTTTGACCAGGCGTTGGGGCTGCTCTCCAACGAGCTGGCCATCGACATGGGCACCTCGACGACCCTCATTCATGTCCGTGGACGTGGGATCTTGGTCGAAGAGCCATCGGTGGTTGCTGTCGAGCGTCCCTCAGGGCGCATTGTTGCGTTTGGCCATGAAGCCAAGCGCATGGTGGGACGAACTCCAGAGCACATCTCTGCAGCACGCCCCATTCAAGAAGGAATCATTCAGGACTTCCCTCTTGCAGAGTCTCTTCTGAGCGCCTGTGTTGAGCGTGCTCTGGGTGGACGGGGGCTGGTTCGACCGCGCTTGATCGCCTCGGTTCCGCATGGCACGGACATCGTCCAGCGTCGCGCGGTTGCAGACTCCGCCCGCTCGGTTGGCTGTCGGGAGTTGACGCTGGTCAGCGCCCTCATCGCTGCCGGGATTGGCTGTGGACTCCCGATCGATGAGCCGGTGGGCAGCCTGGTGATCGACATCGGCGGAGGCACAACAGAGGTCGGGGTGCTTACCCTCGGTGGCCTCGCGAGCGCAAACACCGTTCCCACCGCCGGTGACGATCTCGATGCCGCCATCGTGCAGTGGGTTCGCGAGCGACACCAGCTCCTCATCGGCGAGCGAACGGCTGAAGAGATCAAGATTGGAGTCGGCTGTGCCATCTCGCCGCGTGAGGGCCGCGCCGTCCAGGTGACAGGCCGAGATCTTCGTGAGGGCATCCCCCGAGAGATCACCGTCAGCAGTCGCGATGTCTGTGCTGCACTTCAGACACCGCTCAATCGCATCGTCGATGCCATTCAGAAGACACTGTCCAGCACTCCACCCGAGCTCGCCGCAGACGTCTATGAGCACGGCATGGTTCTGTGCGGCGGCGGCGCCAAGCTCTCGTACCTGGATGCCTTCCTCAGCAAAGCCACTGGGCTGCGGACCACCATCGCAACCGATCCACACCGCTGCGTAGCAATCGGTGCCGGAAAGCTGCTGGAAGACGAGGCGCTGCTCAAGCGCGCGGCGCTGGCCTGACCGGCTCTCCGAGCGGCTTCTGCAGCTCGACGAGACCGCGAAGACTCACCTCCCCTGACTCGATGAGCAGGAAGGTATGGTGTGAGACCCAATCGCCAAGGTGAACCACAGTACCCTCCGGCATCGCGACCACGCCTGGCCAGTGGACATGTCCCATCACCACGAACTCCGCCCCAGCCTGGAGGTGGGGCGTCGCCCATTCGCGCTGTCGCTCCAGCAGTCGCTGCTGATCACCCATGTGATCCCGACTGCTGCCGGCGAGCTTCTGCAGGAAGGCTCCTCCCAGGACCGGCCCGAGAAGCCGCATGATGCCGGCAAACAGCGCACCGCGCAGGATGGTGCGGGTGAGCGTGTAGCGCCATGAGGTGTCGGCCTCATCTCCATGGGCCAGGAAGAACGACCGTCCGCTCAGGGTGAGCCTGACCGGACCGGTGACCTCTGCCTCCAGCGTCTTGGAGAAGTAGTCGCCAACATGGAAGTCGTGATTGCCTGGAACAAAGCGGATCGTTACCCCAGCAGCCTTCACTCGGAGCAGGGCTGCGCAGATGGGCACATAGTCCGTCATCACCACACCGGAGAACCCCCACCAGTGGTGAAAGATGTCTCCGAGGAGGATCAGCTCGTCCAGCCCAACCGTCAGGAGTGCATCCAGCCAGCGTACGAGGAGCGCCTGGTTGGGATCGTCCAGCCCAACCAGGTGGGCATCTGAGACCACAACGACCCGCATCTTTGCCTCCAGAAGAGAGAATATCCTTCTGTCAGGCTTCGCGTTCCAGAACAACGATTCCAGAAGTAGAAAGAGCCGGCTCGCATAAAGCGAGCCGGCTCAGGTCGGCGATAACCTACTCTCCCACCAGGCTTCCCTGGCAGTACCATCGGCGCCCGGGAGCTTAACTTCCGT
>JAQXDW010000044.1 GCA_029251165.1 Myxococcota bacterium | reverse complement strand
GTCGCCTACCGGGCGGATCTGGGCGAGGGTATTCGCCGTGGCGCCCTGGTCCCGTTCCGCTACTTCGGCCTCATCGATCCCACCGACTACGCACCCATCCCCTGGCGAAATGGTCGCTTCGATCCCGAGCAGCTTGCCGCAGCCATTCAGACCCAGGCGCGCATGGCGAAGTTGTGGTCGGCCTGGCAGCAGCACCCGGCCAGCCGCACAATCGTGTTCTGCAGCACAATGACCCATGCCAACTTCACCCGGGACTGGCTTGAGGCAAAGGGCCTCCGCGTCGTCTCGCTGCACACCGGAGAAGGCAGCGCCGATCGGGCAGACTCACTGGAGCGACTGGAGCAGGGAACGCTGGATGCGATCTGTGCAGTCGACCTGCTCAATGAAGGCGTCGACATCAAGCCAGTGGATCGGGTGGTGATGCTGCGTCCCACAGCCTCCCCGGTGCTGTTTCTCCAACAGCTCGGGCGCGGACTGCGGACTGCGCTCGGCAAGACCGACCTCGTGGTGCTTGACTTCGTCGGCAACCACCACACCTTCCTTACCCGGATGCGCTCCCTGCTGTCGCTCTCCAGCTGAGCCGTCTCGCTCCGAGGTTGGCTGTCCGATCGCGAAGCCCCCACCCTGCCCGCTGGCTGCACCATCGATCTGGAGGCCAAAGACCTCTTGGAGCGCCTGCTGCCCAACAGCGCGGAGAACCGGGCTGTTGAGGTCTACCGGGAGCTGACCCTCACCCGCGATCAGCGTCCGAAGGCCGGCGAGCTCTACCGACTCGGACTGAGCGTTCGAAGTCTCAAGGGGTGGTTCGACTTCGTACAGGACGAGGGCGACCTGACTGATGCCGAGCGCAGCGCCTACGCCACAGCGCGGGACTGGCTGAGGCGACTGGAGCGCGCCCCGGCATCGGATGATGCGCTGACGATTATCCAGTCCCTCTACGACCAGCACACCCTGCCCGCTGGCCCCACTACCCTCACCGCCAGCAGCACCGCGGCCAAACACCTCCTCCGCCAGCGCGCCGGAACCGCCACCCTCAAGCTGAGCTGGCCGCAGACCGACCCCGACGGGCACGCACTCGTGGCGCTGATCGGCGAGCTGCTCGATCTACAGACGGCTCGTCGACGGCGGCAGGCACCGGCCGGGAAGCTGGGAGGCTCCTTCATCGCCAAGGTGATCTGGAACAAACGCGATCCGATCATCAAGCTGCCCTCTCGGACCACACGCCCGGATCTCCCCCATGGAGACACCGACGTCCGCCTGTCAGACAACGCGATGTGGACCTTTCGACTGATGAAGGAGTTCATCAACGTGGCACGGCCCGTGGGCAGTCAGCAGAACCAGCTCCCCGACCTGCTCCGGGAATGGTTCGGGCCGGCCGCCGGTCACCCCGGCACCCGGTTCCAGGTCCGCTTTCTTCCCACGCCCGATGGCTGGTGGGCCGAGCCGCTCGATCCCCTCCCCGACCACCGTGGTCGAAGCCGACTGACTGCGTTTCTCAGCCTGGAGGCCGCAGCCGGCGCGGGCAGTGCGATGGTTGGCGTCCCCCGAGGCAAAGGCGTCCAGCTTCCCGGACACTGGCCGGGCTGCTTTGCGGTGCGGGTCAGTGGAGACTCCATGGACGGCGGGACCGCGCCGATGCGTGATGGGGACTGGGCGATCCTGAGATGGGCGAGATCGGCATCGCTGGCGGCCATCGGTGACCGGGTCGCGCTGGTGGCAGTGGGTCAGCCCGACGCCGGGGTTTCCCATCATCTCAAGCGGCTCGGACGAGTTGATGATGTCTTCGTCCTGCGATCAGACAACCCTGTGTTTCCACCCAGGCCAGTCTCAGGAACCACGCAAGTCCTGGCACTGAGGCAGGCTATCATTCGCCCTGAGGCGCTGGCCCCGCCCGTCGGCACGGTGCTGAATGAAGCCGACCTCTGCGACGCCTTCTCCGTTCCGCAGCTTCCGGAAGGCGCTGTGGTCCGTACTGGGGGACACCTGTTCTTCCGGATCTCGGCGCCCGGCGCCTTCTCCGAGTCCGATCGGCTGACGCTTCCCCTCCCCGATCGTCGGCCCGGTGAGTGCGCATACATTCTCACCGCACACCACACAGACCAGTGGCGGTACAGCGGTGTCGGGCGATGGAATGGAAAGCAGTGGTGTCTTCCAGCGCTGGACTTCGCAACATGGCGGGCACTCGGGAAGGGACGCTCGGCCTCCAAGCGGCTGGAGTCCCGATGGAGAGACACCGCAGAAACGCTCGTGCAGGCCAAGCTTCAGGCGGAGTGCCCCCGCTGGTTCGAGGCCCGGGGAAGGCGCTGTCGACTGGTGGGGAAGGCCGCGCGCGGAGGGCTGCGGATTGACGGAGGCAAGGGAGGGTTTACTGCGCGGACGGTCTCGCTGACCGATCTGGCCTGGGTGCTGGCGGCCCGAGACCGGTTTGCAGGTCAGCCGCTGGACGAGGCCGCGGTCAACCGACTTCGCTACCTGGAGGGCACTCCAAAGGACTCGACCCGCTGGATCGACACCGGCTGGGCGATGGTCCTGACGGAGCCGGCCACGCCATAGCCTTGTGGAGACACTCTTCCACCCTACGCTTCAGCACCTCCGCAGCAAGCGCTCTGCCGCGACGACGCCCGCACAGACATGCACGCATGTGGCGTCACTCCCTCGGCGTCGCGGCGTAGACCTCGGACTTCGTGTACTGCTCGCCGCTCCGGATGCCGATCTCATAAGCCGCGCCCTGCTGGCCGACCGTGAGCACCACCGCAGCATCGACGACGTTCTCGATCGTGTGGCTGGATGCCGCCTGTCCAGAGTCGGTGCTCCACACCGCGCCGTTGCCCAGGGCACCGCTGAGACGCTCGAGCACGCTCTGGTCCACGGCACCGACATAGCTGGGGTTGACCCCGATCACCGCGTTGCGATCGAGGCCATCATCGGGCAACGCCCAGGAAATCCAGTCCTCGCTGGTGGCGGTGTTGTGGCCGTGGTGGTGGATGTGCAGCACATCAGTTGCGCCCGCTGGCAGCGCCGCAGAGCGGTCCGGCAGCGCGATGGCTTCGCTGTTGGAGAGAATGAACGACTCTGCGTCGGGCGAGCCGCGCACACCACCCGCCAGATCACCACCGAACAGATAGGTGAAGTCTCCCCACCGAACCAGCCCGGCAATGCTGCGTGCGTTCTCATCGAGGAAGGAGCTGTACCCGAGCGTCAGCCCGCCCTCGTCGCTGGCGAGGAGCCCTTCACGGGTGGCCAGGTAGCCGTTGGCCCAGATCACCACCAGCTCAGCACCGCCTCCCAGCGGAATGTGGCTGATCGTGCCGTCGGTGTCGTCGTCGGTGGTGCGGAGATCACCGAGCATCATGCCCGGGCATCCGCTGGACGGCCACGGCATCCCCGGCCCAACCAGCGCGCAGTCGGCCGCCTCGGAACCTTCACACAGGTCGATGCGCGGGATCTCTTTCTTCTCAGTGAGCACCTCGCAGGCGAGGGCATAGCCATCCCCGTGGGCTGCAGCGGGGTGTACATCGAACAGGCCGCGAGAGATCACCGCCTGGCGCACGGTCAGCGGGATCCCACCGTTGACATCCGATGGCGACAGCAGCGCCGCAAGGCCGCCCACATGATCCCGATGCCAGTGGGTGAGCAGCACCCAGTCCACCGTGCGCTCCGGCAGGTGGTGATCGATCACCGAGAGCACCTCCGCAGCATGCGACTCCCCGCCGACATCCAGCAGCACGGTGGTGCCATCGGGACCGATGATCAGCGCAGCCTCTCCGATGTCATCGCCGAGGATGTGCATCTGCTCAATCATCAGCTCAGTGTCCTCCTCAGACGCCGTGTCCGTAGGTGCGGTGTCCTCTTCAGGCGCCGTGTCCACCGGTGCAGTGTCCGCAGGCGCGGTGTCCGCAGGCGCGGTGCTTGAGGTCGCATCGGTGGTCGGACTCGAGCAGGCAAGAAGCAGAAGGAGCATGAGAGACACTCTACCCACTGCAGCGTCACGCTCTCCACACACCACGCCGAAAATCACCCAAGCCCTGCGCGACCATCATGCGCACCGAGCACGGCTGCCGTTGTTCTTGTGGGAGGGAGGACGCCAGAGAGCGGAGTGAGTCCCACACACCAACCCCCGAGCCCTGAAGCAACCGTGCGATCACTCTGCCGGGAAAATTATAACCACTAAATTCATCGATTAATCAGTACAATCAGCCGCAACCCTATCCCCACACAGGTCAGGAAGCATGCTCATTGGACTCCCGCTGCAGGCCACGCTGAAGTGCCCCTCCTGTCACCAGCCCGCGCACGCACAGGGGCTCAGCGAGGTGATGGTCTGTGGCACCTGCCAGGAAAACATCTCGCTGCCGCCTTCGTGGTGGCTAAACTGGTTTGGCTTCGCTGAGATCATGGAGGCGCTCAGCTGCTCCGAGGGAGAGGGCTGTGGGGGCTCGGGATTCTCCGCGGGACAGTCGGTGACGTATGCCTATGGGCGACGCATGCCCCGCTGCCAGTCGTGCAAGACCGACCTCCCTGCCGACCAGCTGGAGTCCATGGCCGCTGCGGGAGGATGGAGCTGCTCGTGCGGGAAGCGCATCCGGGTTCGCGAGGCCACACCGCTGGCGGCGAGGATGATCCCCGGCGCGCGCTATCTGGTTCACGAAGGCAAGACCGGGGCAGATGGTTCGGAGTCCGTCCAGGCCCGAGAGCCGATCATGTTCGCCTGCATGTCCTGCGGCGGCGGGCTGGAGGTCGACGGCACCGCGCGAACCGTGACGTGTCGCTTCTGCAGCGGCAGCAACTACCTCCCCGACGGACTGTGGCTGCGCCTCCATCCCCAGCAGACGGTGCAGACCTTCTTTGTGGTCTGTGAGCTGACACCCGCTCATCCAGAGGGCGAGCCCGAGGTGACCCCGCAGGAAGCCAATAGGATAACGGAAGACGACAGCGCCATGACGAGCGCCTCGCGCTGGCGGCTTCCACCAGCGTTCCTGGCATCGATGGCCACTGCTGAGGACGACGAAGTACGCGCCACCGCTGCGCTCAACTCAGGGGCATCCTCAGAGATTCTCGAGCGCCTGGCCCAGGATGACGAGTGGCGTGTGCGTCGCGCGGCGGTACAGAGCGGGAGGCTGTCCGAGCCGACGCTGCAGCGCCTGATCCAAGAGGAGTCGGACCGCGACGTCTTGGAGGCCCTCGCGGCCCTTTCGCTCACGCCGGCTCTCCTCATCTCGCTGGCCGGCCACAGAGAATACGGCATCCGCGTCATCGCGGCCCAGAATCCCGCAACCCCCGACGCAGCGCTCATCACCCTGGCTGGCGATAACGACAGCGACGTGCTGGAGGCCCTCTGCGCGCGCCCCCTTCCGGCAGAAGCCCTGCGGCTCCTCAGTCAGCGCAAGGACCGGCACGCCGACAGGCTTCATCCGCTGCTCGCTCGACACGCTGACACGCCGTCGGATGTCCTGCTCGGGATGCTGGACGCTGAGATCCCGTGGGCCGTGCGCCGGGCACTGGCCCAGCACCCTGCGCTGCCAGCGGAGGGACTGCTGCGCTTAGCCCAGGAAGACGACGAGAGCATCGCCGCTGCGGCGAGGGCGCACGCTGCGTACCCCGCAGCCTTCGAGGCCCACCGCGCCCAGCGCCGTCGACGGCTCATGATCACGGCGGGCGTGCTGCTGGTTCTCGGGGCCGTCGCTGCGCTCGTCGCCGCGGTCGGACTGCTGGTCGCCTACCTGACGGGCAAGCTGCCGCTGTAGCGCCTGGGGGCGAGAGCGGCTCCTCAGCGGTTGTCCTCGACAAAGCCGATGATGTCGTCGGCATACTGGCGTGGGCGGTTGACCATCAGGCTGTGCCCGGAGTCCTCATAGAGGATGAAGTCTTTTTCATCCTCCTCGACGCTGACCCGCTCGTACGCATCGAGACCCAGCTGTGCTGGGCAGATGAAGTCGCGGTCGCCGTAGAGAAACAGGCTGGGGACTGTGATCTCGTCGAGCCGATCGGTGTAGCTGATCTTCTGGGCGTCCTCGTTGAGGAGGGTCGAGCCATCCAGACCTGACCACCACGCAGTCAGCAGCGAGGTGGGGTTGCCCACGAAGAGGCCGAAGTACGACTCCTCGCCGTACTCCCCCTCGGCCAGATCGACGTAGCCCTCGGCGTCGTAGGCCATGATGTTGAGGTCCACCGACTCATAGGCGGTGATCTCATCGTCCTCCAGGATGCGATCCACCCGCCGCTGGATGCGCTCCCAGTCCGAGGTGTACGCACCGCCCGCCTCGATCTCTTCGGCAGCGACTGTGCGGAGCATGTCAGCGGAGTAGGTGTCGTTGAGCGGGTAGTCGTGGCTGCCAGCAGACTCGATCCAGCCGTCGACGTCGGCGTCGGTGTCCAGGAGGGTGGCGGTGCCCAGCATGCCGCCCCAGGAGTGGCCGTACAGCCAGACGCTGGTGTCGTCGCCGTAGCGCGCCCGGAGGGCCCGGACGAGGTTGGCGTTGTCGTCGGCGACCTGCTGCACGGTGTAGCGATCGGTGTCGAAGCGCCCGTGGGTGCCGCCCTGGCCGCGCTGATCGTAGTAGGCCATGGCGTAGGTGTCCTCGAGCAGCTCTGCATCGAGGCCGATGTTGTAGTCCACGGCGCTGCCGCCTGGACCGCCGTGCAGCAGCAGCAGCACCACGCCGCTCTCCAGGTTGCCCTCCACCCGCACCGGCAGATCGACGCCGTCGGTGCGGAAGTACCAGTAGTCGCCGGGAGTACACCCCAAGGTCAGCAGCAGTCCGAGGCTCACTGTGCCCCTCCCCATGCCCGGCGAAGGCCGAGCTCGATGGTTGCAACCGGCGCGATGCCGGAGGTGTACGGTGCCCAGACGGTGAGCGTCGGGCGAAGGTGCCAGGCGAGCGTGGCGCCGGCGGTGTCATGCCCGATGCCCAGACCGAGGCTCGTGGCGCTCATCAGCTGCCCAGCGAGTCGGCTGCTGGTCAGCGCACCGCTGTCATCAAACGAGTAGGTCAGCCCGGCGTTGATCGCATAGGTCGCGCCCTGCCCGACGAGCACCTCTCGCGACCAGCCTCGGTGGCTGGTCCGGCGATAGATCAGCTGTCCGCTGGCGGTCAGCGGCGTGTGGTTGCCCCAGTGGTACCACCCCTGGAGGGCCGGCTCGACCAGCAGCTTCCGCGTGGTCGTGCGCGCTTCGTCTCGGCGGCTGAGGTTCTTCTCCGACTCCAGCAGCGTCCACTCGAGGCCCACCCGGGCACCAGGACGCACGCCCTGTGCGATGTAGCCGATGCTCCAGGCTGTGGGTGCAGCCTGAGACAGCATGGTCGTGGTCAGCAGTCCGATCAAATTGACCCCCTGAGCGGCGAGATGATGACGCGCAGCTCACAGGAACCATCTTACCCAACGGAAGTCCTGGAGTAGACCGCGAGCGCCATGTGACCAGCCGCTTCCGTGGAGTCTCCGTGAGCGCCTTCCCTTGTGTACCGGGAGCGAGCCGAGGCACAGGCCCGGTTCCTGCGTGCTCCAGGACTCTCACTCCAAGAGACCTGTCCGCGTGAGGCTCGATGCACTAAGCACTTGGAGCTTCAAAAAAATGGAGAGTACTGGGATGCACGCGATGCGAATCTGGTGGCTTCTGGGAATGATCGGCTGTAGCGGGTCATCCCCATGTGACGACGGCACATGGGCGGGCTGGAAGACCCCCTACGGCGTGGTCTGGGTCTCTCCAACCGGAGACGACTCGGCATCCGGGAGGGCAGGCAAGCCGCTGCGGACCGTCCAAGCCGCGATGGAAGACATCAAGAGGTCGCGCAGGGGTCGCATCGGCCTGCTGCCCGGAGTGTTTGACGGCGGGGCTCAGGTCATTCGCGACAACAAGAGGTCGGTCACCATCTCGGGGTGCTCAGCAGAAGAGGTCGTCATCCAGGGAAACACGGGCAAGCCCTCGACCCCCACCCTCGCGCTTCAGGGAGGTGGTGAGTTCGTGGTGCAGCGCCTGGGGATCGAGGGCGGCTCCGGCGGGATCACGATCACCGGCGGGGGCCAGGCGTCTCTGGAGTCCATCGTCGTGAGCGAGGCCGAGGCACAGGGAATCATCATCGGCGGCGAGGACACCGTGGCAGTGCTCACCGACGTGACCGTGAAGGGCACCAAGACAGGCATCGGGAGCCGGCCTGCGGGCTGGGGGCTGGGCATCGTCGGAGCCCAGGTCACCCTCTCCAGGGTGGAGCTGCTCGACAACCGAGGCTTTGGACTGAACATGAATGGCGGCACGCTGGACGCACAGCAGCTGGTGGTGGAGCAGACCTCATCCACCAGCCCCGATCGCTTCGGAACCGGGATCTACGCCAAGCACGCAGCGCGTGTGAGCCTGAGCGAGTGCGCCGTCCGCGACAGCGATGGAGACGGCATCTTCTTGATCGACAACAAAGACGTCACGGTTCGAGACTGTGTGGTCGATGGAACGGTGTCGTCGCGCTCTCATGCGGGAGACGGGCTGGTCGTGCGGCAGGTGGGCACCGCCGGTGCACCGCCGCCGGTCACCCTGTCCGGCAACATCGTCACCAACGCAGCCCGGCTGGGGATCGTGGTGGCCGGACCGCTGACGGCAGCCCTGACGGGCAACCAGGCCGACGACAGCAACGGCGTCTCGATAAACGGTCACTCGCGATTCGCCACCGAGAGCGCCTCTGTCACCGGAGACAGTGCCCACGCCTTCGAGCTAGACGAGTACCGCGTGGGTCGACTGTACCGCCCGTGGTGAGAGCATCGCCGACAGCGACAGGCAGCCATGGGGCCGACCGGTGAGGCAGATGAGCCGTCGTGTGTCCGCTCCTCACCCCAGAGGCTTGCGCGGCTGCGTGCACATGTCCTGCATCCTCAGGCTCGGTAGGCAGCCCGAAATGGACTGCGCTGACGAGCGCTGTTCTCTTGGCTAAATCAAGAAGATTGGCCAATTTTTACTGTCAACCGGGCGGAGCTTTGATAATTTCCAGGCAATGCCCGCCAAGTCATTCTCTCCCGCGCCTCAGTCCAGCACTCCGTCCAGCACCACGACGGTAAGCACACCGACTCCAGAGGTCAGCAATTCAGAGCGGCTGCAGCGGCTCCAGCAGGGAAACAACTCCAAGGGCCTCAGCAGCAGCGGCAGCCTGATGTATGGAGAGATGGACTGGCTTCAAGACTGGCTCGAGGAAGGGCCCCAGACTCTGGAGCAGATCGAGACGGGACAGCTCGATTCGATCCCCGATGCGGTGGTCACGGAGTCGGCCGACTGGAACGACGGCGCCATCCAGGGAACCGTATCCGGAAGGGCCAAGCTCTCCGACAATCCCACGGCCACCGGAACCGGCAGCCTCTCTGCAGCGGGTGAGAATTCCCAAGCAGCGGTGTCCGGAACCGTCCTCGCCGCGCCTGGGACGCTCGCTGCCAGCGGCTCCGCAGAGGGCAGCGTCGAGCAGGACGGCAACCGCATGGACATCTCCGCCAGCGGCTCCACCAGCAACACCGGCCAGAAGTACGGCGAGCTCGATGCCGCGCTGAGCCACAAGGGGCAGACCGGAGACCTCCAGCACACCGCGCGCACGGCGGGCTCGATCACTTCTGCCGGCACCGCCTCCCTCGATGGTTCCGTCGGCGGCAGCATCGAGAAGGGCGGCGGAACCGTCGCGGTCTCTGCGGATGGAAGCATCAACAACAAGGGACAGAGGGACGGCAAGCTCGTCGGACAGCTCAGCCATGAGGGCTCCACCGGGGACCTCAACCACTCCGTGCGAACCACAGGCTCCGTTGACGCCGACGGCACAGCTGCCATCGACGGCATCGTCGGTGGCAGCATCGAGAAGGGCGGCGGAACCGTCGCAGTCTCTGCGGATGGAAAAATCAACAACAAGGGGCTGAGGGACGGAAAGCTCGTCGGACAGTTCAGCCACGAGGGCTCCACCGGGGACCTCGATCACTCCATGCGAACCACAGGCTCCGTTGATGCCGACGGCACTGCTGCCATCGACGGTACTGTCAGCGGCAGGATTGAGAAGGGCGGCGGAGCTGTCGCGGTCTCTGCGGACGGAAAGATCAACAACAAGGGGCTGAAGGACGGAAAGCTGGTCGGACAAGTCACCCACAGCGGCTCCACTGGTGACCTCGATCACACCGTCCGCACCACGGGCTCCGTTGACTCCGCCGGCACGGCCTCCCTCGATGGTTCCGTCGGCGGGAGCATCGAGAAGGGCGGCGGAACCCTCTCGGTCTCTGCGGACGGAAAGATCAACAACAAGGGACTGCGGAGCGGCAAGCTCGTCGGACAGTTCAACCACAGCGGCTCCACCGGTGACCTCGATCACACGGTGCAGACCATGGGCTCCATTGACTCGACCGGCCAGAAGAACATCGGCGTCAAGGGTCGCGTGGGCTCCTCGGACACCGTCCAGGACGGCGACGCGACGGTCACCACCTCCGCATACCTCGGCGCAGGGGCTGACCTGAACAAGGGCTTGAGCGGGGAAGTCGGGATGATGCGCAAGACCGCCACGGACGGTGCGCTGAATACACAGTCCGCGACCGCATCCGCAGACAAGAACGGTCCCAAGCTCTCCTTGACCAACAAGAACATCCGCGAGCGCTCTCGCGACTCCACAGAGCTGACCTTTCAAGGCAAGACCGACGGCAGCAGCACGATCAAGCTTGGCGGCAAGATGTCCGGGGAGGCCTGGCAAAAGTCAGGGATGATCGTCCCCGGAGTCTCTGCAACGGCACGCGCCCTCGGCGGCGGCCTGGGTGCGGACATGTCGTTCAACCGCGAGGCTGACGGGAGTGCATCCCTGGGCGCCAACGCCAAGGCCTCGCTCCTCCTCGGCGAAGGCGTCATGTATACCGAGCGAGAGCTGGTGGACCTCGGTGACTTCGGGATCGACGGAGACGCCCGAGTCCGCGCCGCTGCCGAGGCCTCTGCCGATGCCAAGGCCTCGCTCAAGCTGGACAAGGGCATGGCCGTCGAGGCCGCCGTGAAGGCGTTCGTCGGAGCACGGGCCGAGGCAAGCACCGGCGCGACCATTACCTGGAAGCGCGAAGAAGACTACGGCCCGATGCTGGAGGACTTTGCCAACAACCTCCCCGGAACCTGGGACGATGCGCTCCTCGATCGGCTCCCTGATGCATGGTGGACCGACGTCGGCACTGCGCTGTTCGGCAAGGGCAAGACCGACCTGCTGCGCGTGGGGGTCGGCGTCGATGCCCGCGCAGGAGCAGGCGCTGAGGCCTCCCTCTCCGGCGGGGTCAGCGAGCAGGGGCTGGTCGAGACGGAGATATCAGCGGGGGCTGCGGTCGGAGTCGGCGGCGGTGCGCGCCTGCAGGTGGGCTTCAACCCCATCGACATCCTCCGGCGGGGCCTCGCCGACAGCATCGAGGTGGTCAACGACAGCTTCAGCTACGCGGAGGTCATGTGGCAGTACGCGACCAAGGCGCTGGGGGGAACGGAGTCCTTCAAGGTCGAGACCATCGACGCAGCCGCAGCAGACGCCAAGACCCTCAAGTAAGCGGTGCTGTATTGCTCAGTTTTGAGACTTCCTCTATTCTTTAGTCAATGAACGGCCTCCTAAAGCTCATCTCCGACACGTCCATCCTTCAGTCCGTTGTTCAGGTCGCCGCCCGTCGCGGCTGGCTCATCGAGCAGAAGAAGCCCGCTCATGCCATCGCCGCCGACAGCTGGCGCTTTGATCCCGCGGCCACCACCTACGCCACCTACCGAGACTCCGACGGTGCTGAGGTCGGAGTGGCGGTGGCTGATGTGGTCAAGAAGCTGCGACTGCGGCCAGCTGCGGGGAAGACGGGGCGGGGCCTGAAGGGGCTGAGCGTGGCCGGTCTTGGCATCTCGGCAGAGACCCGGCTCCAGTCCCTCGCAGCGATCGGGGCCCTGGCATCCACGGTCGAGGAGGGCACCGACGTGGTCGTGCTTGGGGCGGGGGCAGTGTGTCCAGTCGGCCAGACGGTGGTGGTGCTCACAGAGGCCGCCTGGCGCGTACAGATCTCTCCCCAGGCCGCCGGCGCCCTGCGCACAGACAAGAGTCGGCGCCAGCTGTGCCGCAAGCTGATCTCGCTGCTGAAGAACACCGACGAAGACCACGAGCAGGGCATTGCCCTGGCCCGGGCGCTGAAGAACCCCAGCCTGGAGAGCACGCTGCTCAGCGACTGTCGCATCCGCGAGGGCACACTGCAGCTCAGTCGAGCGTTTCGCTCCATGGCTCGCCCCAAGTCGCAGCGAGCCTTCCAGCGGGCCGGCTGGCGCCACGAGCAGGCCCTGCTCAATCAGGCCTTTCTCCGCCTGCTGCCTAACATCTCTGCGGAGGCTGTGGTCGATGACAGCCTGCGGATGGCGGCCATCTCCAAGCTGGCGTTCAGCAGCCCGAACCACCTCCAGAACCACACCCAGCTGGAGGCCGTTCCCGCTGAGATTGGCCGCTACTCGGCGCTGACCACGCTGGAGATTCGCTTCAACGCCATCACCACCCTGCCGCCCGAGATCGGGAACCTCACCAAGCTGACCCAGCTGGATCTGCTGAGCAATGACATCACCACCCTGCCGCCCGAGATCGGCAACCTCACCGCTCTGGAGTCTCTGAGGCTGGGCTACAACCGACTCCGCACCCTCCCCGTTGAGATCACAACGCTCTGCAGCCTGCGGGAGCTGAGCCTGCTGGACAACCCGCTGTCTGCCCTGCCCGATCTCAGCGAACTGACTGCGCTGGAGCGCCTCGACCTCAGCACGACCCTGCTGCCAGCCCTCCCAGAGAGCATCTGTAGCCTCAAGTCGCTCAAGACCCTGTTCCTTCAGAAGACCCGCATCACCGCCCTGCCCGAAGGACTCGCCACGCTGCCCAGCCTGGAGCTTCTCGATCTGCGCGGCTGCACCGAGCTGAGCGAGCCCCATGCGCTGCTGCGGCGCCTGAAGGCCGCCAACCCCGCGCTCAAGGTCTGGCACAGCTTCCCCCCAGAGGACATCTCCAAGCCCAAGACCAAGCCCAAGCCCAAGCCCGCCACCGGCAGCACCCGGAAGCAGCTGACTGCCCTGCGCAAGCTGTTCAAGGCCGTGGACTTTGAGACCGTCCACCAGGGGATGACCCTGCTCGCGAGCAACCCCGCTCCGGAGATCGTGGGGGCGCTGGTCCGGGGGTGTGGAATGGACACCGGGGGAATCAAGGTCGGCATCGATGCCAAGAAAGGAGTCCCCAACCACCGCATCTACCTGGCAGTCGGCTTCCTGGCGGCCAGCGGGCAGCTCGATGCAGTGACCAGTCTTCGCCTACAGGAGTCCGGACAGGGGTACACATTTCCCACAGTTCCCCAGCTTCCGCCGGGTATTGAGCGCGCAAAGAGCCTCTCCTTCGCCGACTTCTCACGGCTCCGGCTCACCACCCTGCCCGAGGGGTTGCGCGACAACACCACGCTGCGGATACTGAACCTGTCGTACAACGCGATGACGACGCTGGACGTGCTGTGGACGCTGCGCGGCCTGAACGTGCTCCACCTCAACAACATGGATCTGAGCGGACTGGCGCTGAGCGGGCTGGGGCAGCTGAGCGCCCTGGAGATGCTCGACCTCTCGAAGACCAGCATCTCAGTCCTGCCAGCGGAGATCGGCAGGCTCACCAGGCTCGACAACCTGACCCTAAGCAACAACAAGCTGACGACGCTACCAGACACCATCGGCAGCCTCCCCCGCCTCCGCGAGCTCTACCTCAGCAACAATCTGCTGACCGCGTTGCCAGAGTCCCTCGGGGCGCTGAAGTTGACGAAGCTGACCATGGACCGCTGCAAGCTCAAGACCCTGCCCACGGCGCTGCTGAAGCAGTCCCAGCTGACCAGCCTGGAGGTCGGCAACAACGCGCTGACCAACCTCAACGGAATCGGCGCCATGCCTGACCTGACCGTGATCAACGCCGATCAAAACCAGCTGCGCTCCCTGCCCGCTGAGATCGGCATGCTGCACGCGGTCACCCGGCTCTCGGCAGACAAGAATTCCATCTCCAAGCTACCGGCAGAGATCGGCACGATGAAGAAGCTCTGGTCGCTGTACCTACGAGACAACAAGCTCAAGGCACTGCCGGCTGAGATCGGGCAGCTCTCGCAGCTGGTCCACCTCAGCCTGGCCCGCAACGCCATCACCACGCTGCCGCCGGAGATCGGCCAGCTGGCCAAGCTGGAGACCCTCGATCTCATCGACAACCAGCTGACCGCGCTGCCGCCCGAGCTCGCTCGCCTCAAGAACCTCAAGACGCTCAAGCTCGGCCCCAAGCAGCGCAAGCTGGTCAAGGACGGCAAGAAGCTGCTGCCCTGGGCGGAGGTTCACTACCGGAAGTGGTAGGCCACGCTGCTCCGGCGAGAGGGCCTCACACACCATCAGGGAAGACAGACCACTCCGTCAGCAGAGATGAGACGCTGACGAGCTGGACGATGCTGACGAGCTGGACGACGCTGACGAGCTGGACCGCGACCGTCCTGCTCAGTCGCGGCGGCGGGCGAGGCCGAGGAGGCCCATCAGTCCAGCCAGCGCCAGCGGGGCGGCAGGAGCCAGGGGCGCAGCGGCGCAGCCCAGGAGGTTGACGTTGACGTCGCCGCTGTCGTCGGGGCTGGCGCTGCCGTCGGTGCCCTCGCCGGTCTCGTCCTCGCGGTCGGACCAGTCGTCGTCCTCTTCTGCCGAGCCGTTGCCGTCAGTGTCTTCGTCGTTCCAGTCCGGCTCGAAGGGCGGCTGCGAGAGCTGGATGTCGGTGATGGCAACGCCCAGCGAGGTGTCCTCTCCCCACCACCAGCCGTTGAGGCCGCCGCCGATGTCGAGGTGGTCGATGGTGAAGGTCTCGCCCTCATCAACCTGCATGACGAGGAAGTACTCGTGGTAGGCGCTCTGGCTGTCCCGGTCGCTGTTCTCGAGGGTCACCGACCAGTCCATGTAGCCAGCGCCGCCCTGAACGACAGTGTTCCAGCGGTACAGGGTGACCTGATACTGCGTGGCGACCTTGTAGTCGGCGTTGACGTAGCCCTTCGACTGGACATTGACCTCAGCGCTGGCGCCGTCCTTCTCGACCTTGTTGGCGTACATGGCCGAGCCCTCGGCGCTGTTGCCGATGCCGTACTCGCTGGTGAGGGTCACCTCACCGTAGGAGTCCATCCCATAGTTCTCAAAGGGCAGCGACCAGTCCCAGCGGAAGGCGCCGACGCCCTTCGACGTGTCGGTCTCTGCGCGGACCGTGTTGACCGGCTGATCGCCGACATCGAGGTACCAGTCCTCGTCGACGTTGGGGGTGGTGCGGATCTTGAGGACCGCCACATAGAAGTCCGAGCCACGATCGATGGAGGACTCAAACCAGAAGAACTCAGCGATGCCATCTACTGAGTTGGCGTGCTCGTCTTCGACGCCGAAGTAGAGGGTGTTTCCGGTAAAGAAAGCGTACCGCTCCTGGCCGGTGTCCAGGCCCATGTCGCCGACCTCGATGCCGCCGAAGGTGACGTCCACCTCGCCCTCGAGCATCACCGCGCCGGTGTAGGAGGTCTGGGCCTCTGAGAGCCCGTTGTCCACAGCGGAGGTATCGCCAGCGACCGCGCTCAGCGGTGCAGCCAGGATCACACTCAGTGCAGCAGGAAAACGAATCGACATGGAGCCTCCGATTGGCGGTTCGCGGTCACCGATCGCAGCAACCCTCGCCAAGACCCCTACCCATAACCCCTTTTACCCCCAAGCACCCAGCCCCGAGAGGGCTACTGGACGCCGGTCCAGCGCTGCAAGACACCGACCTGCTCTTCCGTGAGGACATCCTGAACCGAGCCGGTAGCGTAGGGGTACATCAGGTTTGCCTCCAGGGAGTCGTCACAGTCATCGCGGCTGTCACACGACGGAGTATCGCCGAGCGCGTCGTATGAAGTGGCGACCCCGTCGGAGAACTCGACCGGATGGAACAGCCCCAGGAAGTGGCTGGCCTCGTGGGCCATGGTCTCTCCCATGGTCTGCACATCCTGCGCATCGAGCACACCATCCGTCCCGGCATGCTGAAGCCAGGAGAGGGTCACCGCAGCGTGGGGAGTGGAGGCGAGGCTGCCGGGAATGCTGCCGGCCTCGCCCAGCGCCGCCTCGCCGCTGATGCTCTCGGCCACGACCAGCTGGAGGATGGGCTCGTCGCTGCGGGAGAGCTTGTCATAGACCGCATCGCCCGCCTGCGGCGAGGGGGCATCAGCGTCGATGGCGGCGCTGCGGATGCTGAGCGGGATGACCTTCAGGCCGTAGTCCAGCCAGATCTGGTTCCAGCGGGCAAAGGCCGCCTCGACAGCGTCGGTGACCGCCTCGTCGGCCGAGACCCCGTCGGCGTACGAGACGTCGACATACACACACCCGGTCTCGAGGCTGTCGTCCTCGGCGACGTACAGCCAGATGCTCACCGGGACGCCGTCGATGTAGTCGCCGGTTCGGTCGAGGGTGAAGAACTCGATGAGCCAGGTGCCCGCCTCATAGGGCATGTCGCTGGCGCGGACCGGGTAGTTCAGCGTCGAGACGGCCGTCTCCGGGTAGGCCGCGTAGGTGTAGTTCTGGCTGGTGTTGTTCCAGTCGTTCCAGGTGTACGCCACAGCCCCAGAGGGGTGCGTGACCTGGCTGGCCATGGTGACGATGTCGTCCTGCCGGGCCTCGACGGTCATCTGAAAGCTGCGCCCCTCGGGAAGCTCCAGGGTGAAGTCGACCGTCCCGTTGTCCGAGCGCTCCTCCCAGCTCGTCCAGACGAAGTCTCCTCGACAATTGGAGTCGTCGTAGTCTGGAACATAGGGCTCAGGGGTGTCGACCGGTACGGTGCCCGTGTCGTCGGACTTGCCGCAGCCAGCCCCGAGCAGCAGGAGTCCGACCGTGAAGGCGTGGTGTCTCATATGAAGACACCATGCTGCCGCTCAGCGCGATGCACCCCGCTTCTCACCAGGGTTCCTGAAGGTAGGCAGCACCGAGCGCGGTCAGCTCACCGGGGCTGTCCTCGAAGAGGCTGGTGAAGTGCGGGTCGGGATCCCAGCGGCCGATGAACCATGCGTAGCGCTCGACATCGTCGCGGGACTCACAGACCCCGACCATGTCCTTCATCGTCTCGAGCTGCTTCTCGGCGGTGTCGATGGTCCAGCCATCCTCGGTGTGCCAGTTGGCCATCTCGGTGACCCAGAAGGGCTTTCCATACGGCTCCAGGCGGCTCAGCTGATCGTCGAGTCCATAGTCGTACCAGTGAAAGGCCAGCACATCGATGACGGGGTCGCGCCCCTCGGAGGCATTGAAGGCCGCATAGAAGGCATCGAGCCAGTCCACCGGATCGGCGTAGCCGTCCATGGTTCCCCAGGTCATCGCCGGACCGATGAGGCGGATGCTCCGGCCATGCTCCTCCAGCATCGCCGTCTGGAATTGCTCGTAGCGGAGCCAGTGGGCGACCGCTGCGCTGGGCGTCATGTTGGCCTGGTTGACGAGGTTGGGCTCGTTCATGACCAGCACATCGTTGGTCTCTGGGTGCGCCAGCAGCCACGACGCGAGCTCACCGTAGTCAGACTCGGCGTTGTATCCCCAGAGCATGGGGACAAACTGCATGTCGTGGGCCGACTCACTGTCGGCGGGGGCGTCGGACTTGAAGTACCAGTTGTACCACCAGCTCACCCCTGGAGAGAGGGCTGCGAGGTCGCTGGTGTCGCGGAGGTCGTAGGCGATTCCGCGCTTGGGACTCTTGGTGGGCTTCGCTTTGTCTTCGCTGTCTGACGTGTCTTCGCTGTCTGACGTGTCTTCGCTGTCTGACGTGTCTTCGCTGTCCGGCGTGTCATCGACATCCGGGACGCAGGTGTCGCCTTCTTGGTGCGTCCCCTCGCCGCAGGTCAGGGTGCTGCCAGGCGCCTCAGAGTCGCAGCCGGTCAGGAGCAGGCTGATGCAGAACGAAATGAGTGTCATGTCACGGGCCCTCAACGCCAAGCTATCACGCCTCGAACTCATCGCCCCACGGCGTCGGCTCTTCCGCGAAGGCTGGTGCTCCAGGGTCGTCGGTCAGGCCAGCATGACGCTTCAGCAGACACGCCGCTTGCTCATCGCTCCCCAGCCCTCCCCGCCAGCACCGATCCGCAGCAGTTACAGCGCGGGCTCTGGCAGGCTGTTCCTCACCAGGCCACAGCGGCCGGCCGGATCGTTCACCACGCCGGGTCCACCCAGCACCTCCCCGCCCCCGAGCCTGTACGCTGGCTCATCGGGGCCGGTTCTGTCGCCTTCTCCGGCACCCCCCTGTCGGGCGCACTGGCTGTAACTGCTGCCGGTGGTCGGGGGGCGGGGGTGCGGTCCTCGATGGGAGATACGCTGTAGGAAAACAGCCCGAGGATGACGCACGGGACAGACACTCTCTACCGCCAATTCAATCCGTAGAGAGCAATACAGTGTACCTGCAGAGAGCAACACGGTACACTTCACTGTGTCACAACTCGCCCTCTCGCTGCTGCTCTCCTGCGCGCTCCCTGTCGATGGATCGGACACCACCCCGTCCACACCCGGGACGTCCGCCCCGAGCGACAGCAGCGACAGCAGCGACAGCAGCGACAGCAGCGACACCGGTGGTGCGCCACTGGAGTTCGTTCCCGGCCCGGTGATCACGGGCCCCTGCGCAGCGGACGTGGAGGGCCTCGACACCAGCAGCGGCGACGGCGCCTTTCTCTACAGCAGCCAGGGTGCCCCCCACATCCTCGATGTCTGCTTGCTCCTCAGCGAAGACGGCATCGCAGCGCTGGAGAAGGCTCCCGGAGAAGACGTCATCGCCGACTTCATCTTCTCCGGCCACCAGTGGCGGGTCGGGGTGCACCTCAAGGGCTCAACCTCCTTTCGCGACCTCAGCGAGAAGGCCGCCTTCAAGATCGACTTTGCGGAGTGGAGCGACGGACAGACACTGCACGGGGTGCGTCGGCTGACGCTCAACAACATGATCCAGGACCCGACCATGGCCGCCGAGCACATGGCCTACAGGCTCTATGCGTCCGCCGGGCTGCCCGCGCCTCGACATGGCTATGCGCGGGTCTGGGTCAACGACGAGTGGTTTGGTCTCTACGGCATCGTCGAGACCCTCGATGCGCAGTTCATGGCACAGACGCTCGGAGACGACGGACAGGGCACCCTGTACGAAGGCGGCTACAGCGCAGACCTCTTCGACTGGGCAGCCGATCGCTTCGAGGTTCAGGAGGGAGACGAGGCGGACATCTCCGATCTGGAGGCGCTGATTGAGGCTGTCGAGGCGGGCAATCCCGACGGCGTCCTGGCGCTGCTGGCGACACACTTTGACGCCGAGGCACTGCTGGACCTGTGGGCGATCGAGATCCTCACCACCAACGACGACGCCTACGCCACCAACGGCAACAACTACCTGCTGGCCAACCCCAGCCGTGCCGGTCGGTGGTCGATGCTGCCCTGGGGCGTGGATCAGTGCTTTCAGGAAGACGAGGACGGCGACATCGCGGTGTACACCGCGCTGGAGGGACGGCTGGCCGAGGCGTGCCGCGACGACGTGGAGTGCAGCGCTGCGCTGGATGCCCGGATCGCGGTCATGCTTCAGCTCTGGGAGGACCTCGACATCCCCGGGCAGGTCGCAGTGGTGACCAAGGCCATCGAGTCCGACTGCCGAAGCGATCCGCGCAGCGAGTGGGGTGACTACGGCTGCCGAGATCAGCAGGCCGCGATGCGGCTGTGGGCTGCGGCGCGCGCGGAGGAGGTCTCCACACAGCTGAGCGCCGGGCCGCCGCAGCCCTCACCGTGAGCCCCCGCACTGGCGCGGGGGCTGCTCCAGCGGCCACGCCGCGACACACGCCAATCGGCTGCGGTGCCGCTCACTCCTCGAAGAGATCTTCGACCTGCCAGGCCTGAACGACCTGGTAGATGAAGTCATCTTCGGACTCCGTCAGCTCGTCAGCATCGCTGATGAGGATGAGATCCGCAGCGAGCGAGGCCAGGGCCTCCTGCGGGAGGTGGGTGCCGAGGAGGACGATGCTCTCTTCTAGGAGCGCCTCGTCGTACAAGAGCTTGCGGGCCTTCTTGAGGACCCGCTTGGGCTTTCGATCGATGCCGACGGTGTCGAGGAGCTCACCGAGGTAGTCCTTGATGGCGTCTCGCTCGTCGTCGCTGAGGTCATCATCGGCATCCGCCGCCCACAGCATCAGCAGGGCAATCCGACGCTCGACGGGCACCTCACCCATCGCATCGAGCATCTCCTCGTAGGCGTCGTCGTCCATGTTGGCGAGGACGGTGGAGACGTCCTCGAGCATGCTCTCGTCGTCCTCGTCCCAGGTGGTGTCGTCCGTCTCCAGGGCCTCGACCTGACGGATGACCCAGGTGTCTCCGTCGTTGTACTTGTCGCTGATGATGTAGCGATAGGGGATGTAGCAGTAGCCGCCATCGCCCCAGTCCGCGCCCCAGGAATTGCGGACGATGAAGACCTGATCGCGATCGGAGTAGCCCACACAGAGCATCGCGTGGCCGCCGTGATCCTCCCGCGACACCTCCCGGCGCGTCGGGACGGGGACGAGCCCACGGCGACGGTGGGTGTCAAAGGAGCGGTAGAGCTGGAGGCCGAAGATGATCGGGTAGCCATCGGCGAGACAGCGTCGCCAGGCATCCAGCTCGGTCGGAACCACCGAGACATCCTCGACGAGAAAGCGCGACGCCTCCTCATAGGCGTCCTCGTCGGGCTCATCGTTGACGGCGTCCTCATCAAACGGCCAGCACGCCTCAGCGCAAGCACCATGACTGCAGAGGCTGTCGATGGCGTGCTCGATGACGCTGCCCTCGTCTTCGATGTCGTCGTCCTCGACGAGGCGGGCGTTGTAGTAGATGAACAGCCGGCTGACGTCGTAGCTGTCGTCGCCCCAGTGGCGCTTGACGAGGTACTCGTAGGCCCCGGCGACGGCATTGGCGACGCAGCTGTTGGTGTCGCCCTGATCCTCAACCGCCGTCATGTGGGCGCGCAGATCTACCCGCGACGGAATCGACTGGCGGCTGGAGGCGAACCGCTTCCGGTCCGCGCTGGGCTTTCGAGGCTTGTACCCAGACAGCCTCCGGAGCAGACCATCGGATCGCTCAAAGAAGAAAGAGAACACGACACGCTCCAGACCGGAGGGGAGAGACCCCTTACCCACTGGCCCATAGTGAATCCAGCGAAGCAAGTGGGCGACGGGCTGGTCAGCCGTCCTCAAACATCTCGATCTCCACGATTCCGACCGAGTCGTGGTGAGGCTGGCCGCCGTTGTTCTCGGTGATCCAGAGCCGATAGTGGCGATAGGCGACGGTGTTGAGGAACGCAAAGTAGACAAACGGCTCGCCGCCGTACATCACATACTCCAGCTCCACATCCGCGACGGCGTGCAGGTCCGCCCAGGTCTTCTCGTCGCTGCTTCCCTGCAGGGTCCAGCTGCGCGCGCTGTAGCCCTCGTGGAAGGCCGCGCCCATGAGCCCATAGCGGGTGATGGCGCGCTCATTTCCGGCCCCAAAGTCTACCGAGATCCACTCTGGACCGCCGCTCCAGACCACATACCAGCCGTCCGTGCTGGTGCCGGTGCTGTCATCAAACGCCCGGTCTGGGATGTACCAGTCCTGCTCTGGGCAGTACTCGCAGTCGCTGGCATCGTAGGTCAGTCCGCTGGTGAGGTCTTCGGAGTAGACCGCCGCTCCGATGTCCGCCGAGGCCGACGCCTCCGGACCGCTGAGGACCCCGTCGCTGGTGGTGACGACACAGCGCCAGGTCTCTCCCTCGGCGGTGTGGCTTTGATCCAGAACCGCACCCGCCACCAGGAGGTCTCCCCCCTCCCAGGTGTACTGATGGGTCAGCGCGTCGCCGTCGGGATCGACGGCAGCCTCGGTGATGACACACTCGAGATCGTCGTTGGCTGCCGGCGTCGCGGGCTGGATGGCCACGGTCGGCGCTCCCGGAGGATGGTTCTCTGCTGTCGTGCCGGTGTCTTGAGGGTTCGTGGTGTCTGTCGGTGCTGCGGTGTCTGCAGGAGGTGTGCCCGCTGTACTTGGAGCGGTGTCTCCAGGCTCGGAAGCCGCCTGGCTGAGCACTTCATTCTCTGGTACACACGCAGCCAGCAGCAGTCCTGTCAACCAGCCTCTCATCATGGCGTACTCCGTAACTTCATGCTTTCATATCCAAGCACACCAGTCCAGAAGTCGCGGTCCGATCTGGTGGTGGAGTCGCACAGCAGCATCCCGCGTAATGCCCGCGAATCCCTGCCCCTCGCCCGCGCGCGTCGTGACGGGGTCCGCCCACAAAGAGCGCCCCTGTTTCCTGAACTCTACCCTTCCAATGAGTGCCTCAAAGCGTCCATGCTGCGGTGCCCGGAGGCGGCAGCACAGCATGGTCATGCCGTCGTGCAGTGGCTAAGCTGAGGGCCATGGCACACAAAATGAACCAGGTACAGCGCAACACGCCCCCCGCGTGGCTGGGGCGATCTCAGTGGGCGCTGTGCATGGATGTCATCGGCGGGTGGCGCCAGAACCGCGACAAGATCGCCGATGTTGTCCGGATGCTCGGTGCAGTGCTTCGTCCCGCTGTGGTCCATCGGCGGCTCGAGCGCCTCCGGGCGCTTGGACACTGCGAGGCGAGCCCAACCCTGTCGCAGCTCTTGGTTGCCGCGCGCGATCAGCTCTCGTTCAGCCTGGGAGCCGACACCAAGGCGTTCTACCGCGCCCAGGGCATTCCATGGACCTTTCACAACGTTCGCCGGTTCTTTGCTTATCCGACAACCATGATGGACCCCGTGGGACTGTTTTCTTCACACCACGCCATCATCCAGCACGTCTTGCAGACCTTTCATCGCCACGCGACCTACGATCTCGTTCTCCTGCGGGGGCACCGGGGCGGCCTGGAGGACATCGACCGGCAGCTGGAGCAGCTCGCCCAGGGAACCCACCCACACCAGCGGTCGCTGGACTCGCTCGTCGAGGACGGCTCGTACCATGATCGCCTGCGACGTGATGTCCGCGAGTTCATCGACAACCCGCTGGTCGCCTCGCGCGAGATTCCTGCCGGCCTGGTTCAAGATCCCTACCTCATGCTGGCGATGGACCAATTCAAGGACCTGCGGGGCTACACCAGCTATGCCGCGCGGCTCCAGGTGGGCCCAGCGGATGTGGTGCGGGCATTCGCTCAGGTCGCGGTCAACGAGACCATCGGGGGGTCTCTCGACAAGACGATTGGACCTGCGACCGTGCGTGTCGCGGCCTGCGATCCAGAGCTGGTTGAGCGGCACCTCAGCGGTGAGCACACACACGACAAGCAGCCGCAGTCCAGCAGCGCGGAGGACTGAGACAAGCCCCCGGTGGAGGTGGGGTAGAGGCGGAGGCCGCTATCGACGTGGCAGCCTCCGCCACAGCATGCCCAGCGCGACCAGCATCGCGCGTCGCTGTGTCCCATCATTCTCGGCACCGTACCGGATCCGGTACAGCATCCAGGCCAAGTCCAGCATGGGCTGTCCTGCCGTCCCGGCCTGCGCCACAAGCCACTCCGCAGCCGACACCGGCGGCAGGCCCTCCGGGAGCTCCCACCCGCGCCACCTCACCACCGCACGACCCAGGCGGTGCGCGCGCTGGATGGTCGTAGGGCGCGCACCGCCTGTGGACTCCCCTGCCAGCCGCTGCAGCCACAGGGAGAACAGGCGACCGGCGATGACCAGTCCACCCAGGAGCACCACCGCACCGGTCATTCCTCCCGCGCTCGCCGAGGCCCCTCCCCCGCCGCCTGCGAGCTGAAGCGAGCCGAGGAGCTGACGCACCAGGGTGAGCTGCTGTGCAAGGTCATAGTCCAAAACCAGGCGCTCCCAGCGCTCGGAGCTGTAGTCCAGGATCGCCGCCGCCATGGAGGTCGCGGGGGGAACACCCAGGGCCGGCGTGGCATCCAGCGTCACCCACCCCTGCCCGTCAATCCAGGCCTCGACCCAGGCGTGAGCATCTCCTTGACGCACGACAAGGTAGCCCCCAAAGCGGTTCCACTCGCCGCCGTAGAAGCCGGTCACCACCCGTGCCGGGATCCCCTCGCTGCGGAGCAGGACCGCCAGCCCGGTGGCAAAGTACTCACAGTGCCCGCGCCGGGTCTTGAAGAGGAAGTCCTCCAGCGGAGCCTGCGCAGCGTCGATGCTCGGTGCCTGGGTGTATCCAAAGTCCTCCTGCATGGCCTCGACGATGGCCTCTGCCCGATCCAGCTCAGAGGCTTCCCCCGGCAGGGATGCGGTGTAGGCCGCAGCGAGCGGCAGGAGACGCGCCTGGAGGCCCTCCGGGAGGCCGATCAGCTCCCCGTCACGGATCCGACTGGACTCCGCCAGCGCTCCTGGAGACTGACGCTGCGTGGGCGCGGCACGGGGCGCGCCGCGCGGGTCGATCACGATGCTGCGGATCGTCAGCATCACCGGACTGCTGGATGGCTCGGTGCGCCAGCTTCCGTCCAGATCCAGCCAGACCTTGCCCGATGCCGCCTCCAGCTCCGCAGCAGCAGGAATGGCAAAGAGGACTCCTCCGTCCTGGGGCTGCTGGAGGATGCGCTGCAGCAGCCACGCCTCTCCGGCACGGGGCTCAGCAGGCCCCCATGGTTCGGACACCCGACCGCTGGGGAGCGCCGTCCACCGCTTGCCGTCAAAGCGCTCCAGCGCAGCCCCACGAAAGTAAAACGGCCCCCGCTGCGTCACGCCCTGCGCATCGGTCACCGTTGCCCGGAGCGCGATCTCGGGGTTGCCGGTGATCTGCCCCATGTCTCCCAGAGACATCTCCGAAGAGAACCCCGCCTGCAGGGCACCCGCCCCCGATCCGATGCCGCCAGCATCCAGCCTCGGAATGGTCAGGAACAGCACGCCCGTCAGGAACAAGACCCCAGGCGCCACGGCCCAGAGCGGCCCCAGCTGCCGCTCCGATGCCAGCAAGCCCTCTGGCACCCCGTCTTCGATGTGGGTCAGCAGCAGCACCATCGGCAGCAGCAGCGCAAACAGCGCAAACAGCGGCGCGAGCCACCCCGAGAGGGTCAGGATGCAGGCCAGGAGGAGGTGCAGCAGCGCCAGCAGCAGCGCAACACGGCCATCTCGTGCGGTGCGCCCCGTCCACGCACGGTGGATCTGGAGCCAGCAGACAAACCCCATGCCCACCAGGAGGAGCTGAGAAGAGAACGCCAGGACCGTGCTTCCCAGGAGCACCGCCGCATTGGCAAGCTGCCACCCACGAAGGGCGCTGGGGGATGCGTGCGCGTCTCGGTGCAGTCCCCAGAGAACTGCGGGAACACTCAGCGCAGCGAGGACCACGCCGACCCCGCCCGTGCTGGCCACGCCGCCCAGCCCCACCAGCACAGCCGCCAGCTGGAGCCTTCGGCGGAGCGGTCGGGTCGGTGCGCTCATGGCTGCCTGACCGGCGCTTCGGCGAGGCGCCGGAGGAGGTGCGACCGCCAGGCCACGCCGCTGCGCGCAGGGTACACGACCCCATCGAGGCGGAGCCCGACCGCGTGGCCCTTCTCCAGGTGCGCCAGCACGGCACCGGTGGCCTGAGAGATGGCGTGCTCACGCTCCTCGCTGGGGTCGACCGACACCACCACCTGGGCATCCTGGTGCCCATCCCGCTGCAGGACCATGGGGACCAGGCTGCGTGCGCTGGTGGGCCAGTGGACGTCGCGGATGGGATCTCCGGGAACATACGGTCGAAGGCCAATCAGATCCCCGGAACGACTTCGCCCGTGGGGGTCTGGTGTCTCTCGTCCCCTGCCGGATGCCTGTCCATTCAGCGCGCCGGGCAGCGGGAACGGGTAGACCAGCAGCGACGTCGGCACATCCAGCATCTGCCACCGCAGGATGAGCCCAAACGGGAAGCTGCTCTCCACCCGGAGCCGCCCCACAGGGGTCATGCCTCGGCGGGGAAAGGACCACGTCATGAAGACCTCCGCCCTCGCCCCTGCCGCGACCCTCAGCAGGCGTCCCTCCGCCAGCAGCTCCCCCGCACTGCTGTGCTGGATGATGCGCAGCGTCCAGGCGGTCCCCAGCCTGCGCGGGTTGTCCACCACCACTGTCCCCAGCGCAGGACGTCGGGCGAACAGCTCCGCGGGCAGCGCCCGGTGCACGGTCAGTCCCCGCATGTTCCACTCCGCCAGGAGGTTGGAGACCAGCAAGGTGCCCAGGAGGCAGGCCAGGACCAGGTAGAGCAGGTTGTTTCCGGTGTTTACTGCTGCGGCCATGACCCCCAGGGTCACGAGCAAGAACCCTGCCCCCTCGCGTGTCGGGCGTACATGGGTCCATGTTCCTGGCATCCATCGCCGCAGCGCAGCGGACGAGAGACGGCTCAAGCCGGCGGCCGGATCGTGGCGAGGAGCTCGCGGAGGATGGCCTCTCCCGCCCGCGCAGCGGAACCATCGGTGGACCGTGCACGGATCCGATGGGCCAGGACGGGCACGGCCAGGGTGTGGACATCCTCCGGCACGACAAAGTCCCGCCCTGCAACCAGCGCTCGGGCACGAGAGGCTCGATACAGCGCCTCAGCACCACGCGGACTGACCCCTCGGAGGATGCTCGGCTCCGTCCGGGTGCGACGCACAATCTGCAGCACGTAGTCCTCGATGTCGACATGAACCGTGACCTGCGACACCGCGCTGATGATGCCGCGCATCTCCGACAGGCTCAGCGCCGGCTCCGGAGCCCGCTCTCGCGCACCGCCGCTGCGAAGGATCGCGCGCTCATCCTCCAGGTCCGGGTAGCCCATCGACAGCCGGACCAGGAAGCGATCCAGCTGCGCATCGGGCAGCGGAAAGGTGCCATGAAAGTCGAGGGGGTTCTGGGTGGCGAGGACCACGAAGGGCGCCGGAAGCGGATGAGAGGTGCCGTCGACCGTGACCCGACGCTCGCTCATCGCCTCCAGCAGCGCCGACTGGGTCTTGGGGCCGGCCCGGTTGATCTCATCGGCCAGCAGCACGTTGGTAAAGACCGGTCCCTGGCGAAAGCCAAACGTGCCCGCGCGATCCAAGACCGTGACGCCGGTGATGTCCCCTGGCAGGAGATCGCTGGTGAACTGAACCCGGGCCATCTGCCCGCCCATGGCTGCAGCCACCGCTCGGGCCAGGGTCGTCTTGCCCACACCCGGCACGTCCTCGATCAAGACATGCCCTCCGGCAGCGACCGCGACCAGGGCGAGTTCGATGACATCGGGCTTTCCGTGTACGGTCCGGGCGATGGCCGCCGCTGCCCGTGCGAGCGCAGCGCTGGCCGCTGCGGGTGTGGTGTCGTCATGGCTGGCCAAGGTCATCTCGATTGTCTCCCCGCTCACAACGAAGCGCAGTGGTGCTCTGACGGACTCAGAGCAGGTACACACACAGCCAGCGCTGACCACCCTCCAGTCCAGCAAAGACGGATGTTTCGTCTCCCCCACGCATCGGGCAGACCGACGCCTCACCCCGCTCTGAGCGACGGAGCGAGGCGCAGCGTCGAAGCCAGAGACCGCTGGCAGCAGACCAGGGTCGCCTTAGACAGACCGGTGGAGGTGTCGGTGTCCAAGTCTGAGGTCTGGCCCAAGACGCGCACGGTCAACCCGGTTCCACCGGTCGGGACAGACGACTGGGTGATCTGGGCGGCCTGGGCGGACCGGATCACCTTTGAGGAGATCCGAGAGGTCAGCGGACTCGACGAGGCCGCGGTCATCACGCTGATGAGGCGCACGCTAAAGCGGAGCAGCTTCCGACGCTGGCGGGCGCGCGCGACCACCAAGAGCATCAAGCACCGCCGACGGTTTCAGGTGCAGCGCGAGGCGCTCAAGGCGTGGACGCCACAGGGTCCATGGGCTGAGGAGGACTGAGCTCAGCAGGCGCAGTCACAGAAGGCCCGATCCCAGCGGTAGACCGCCTCTCCATCGGCCGACAGGAGCACCCACGCGTCCGCCCAGGTCCGCATCAGCCAGTGGTCAGCCTCGCCGATGCGTGCAAGGGCAACGGGCGTCGACCAGTCTGCGGTGACGAACGGCGTTGTTACCGCACCATCGGCACCCGCAGCCGCCACCAGGACAGTGTTGATGTCGTCGCCGCCGCAGGTGTCCATGCCATCACCGGTGGTCAGCTGTGCGCGCACCCAGCTCAGTCCGGTGCCGCCGATGGCCGCGGCCGCGATCTCCTCTGCGAGGGGCTCGCCCTTGTCTCGGGCTTGAGCGGTCAGCGCAGCATGGACCGTGGCAAAGCTGCTGTGCTGGCGAGCAGACGGGGTCAGCTCAGCGCGCTGGAGGGGCGGCAGGACATGGAGCGCAGGCGCAGCGGTGCCGTCCTCGACCACCAGGGCAGCGCCGATGCGGCTGTCACAGTCCAGCACCGCATGGACCGCCAGCTCCCCACACGTCGGACGGCTCAGCGGACCGCGCGCGGTGTCGCCAAAGTGCGGCTGGCCTTCCTGGAGGGCCTCAAAGCCCGTCACCGCGCAGGAGCGCGCCGCGCCATCACCCGCAACAGTGAAGGCCTGCCCGATCGACACAGCGCCGATCGTCTGCACGGGAATGGGGGCGTACCACGCTGAGAAGTCCTCGCCGCGCGGGGAGACCGTGAGGCCGCTGAGCACTCGCTCGGAGACCACCGCTGGCAGCTCCAGGGGCAGGCGAAGGGCCCCCGCCCGCGAGACCGCGATGCGCACCCCAGCCGGAGCCTCGCTGGAGACCGTCGCACGGCACGCCTCCTCGATGCGTGGATCCGTGCCGATGTAGGCGCCGGCATTCTTCATGTAGTTGTCGACGCCCGCGGCCTTCAGCGCCGCTGAGATCGCAGCCATGGCGCCCTTGTCCGAGCTCCCGGCAGCCACGACGATCTCGTAGCAGGGCATCAGCCCCTTGTAGTGTCCCGAGTCCAGCCGCGCGGGAGCCACACCTTCAATCGCAGCATCCGAGAGCGCCGCCCAGGACTCCGGGACCACCCCCAGCTCCGTGCTCGACTGCAGCAGCACCAGCCAGGCATCGCCATAGCGCGCCGGATCGGAAGCCGCGGCAATGGGATCAACAGCGGCGGAAGGTGCTACCAAAGAGGCCGTCTCTGGGATGATGTCAGGAGCGGGAGCATCACAGGCGAGCAGAAGAACAGAGAGCATGGGCACCATCATCGCAGAAAAGTCGACACGGCTCTCGCAGAGCAGCCCAGCATGCAAGCAGACCAGAGCCCCTACTTTGGCCACGCTCCCCCCTTGTCCGGAAGCAGAGACAGACCAAGATCAATTCGGCAGCATGGCTTGCACTCATTGGCTCCATGACGGGATGCGGCACCATGGAGCTGCTCGACATGATGATGCCCTCAGAAGGGTCCGCTGACCTCGACGATGACACGGACGACAGCGACCGCGATGGGGACGCGGACGACGTCAACAGCGACAGCGACGGCTATGGAGCCTTGACGGACTGCGGCGACACGGACGAGCTCGTGAACCCCGATGCCACTGAGATTCCCTACGACGGCATCGACAACGACTGCAACGCCTCCACCTTAGACGATGATCTCGACGGCGATGGCTACGGGTACGAAGAGGAGTGCAACAACCAGAACCCCGGCCTCCAGGAGCCCGCGCGGTTCTGGAAAGGCGACCTCCAGTGGTCCTCCGTGACGGAGTCCACGTGTGAGGATGCGCGGGGGCTGCACGTCACCGGAAGCCTCCTCGTGCAGGAGAGCGACGCGCGCGATCTCACGCTCCTCTCGTGTCTCTGCATGATCGGAGAAGCGCTCGTCATCACCGACAATCCGGACCTCATCAGCCTGAGCGGGCTCGAGGGCCTGACCACCGGCACCGATGCGATCGAGATCGTCAACAACCCAGTCCTCGTCAACCTGGCGGGTCTCAGCCAGGTCGTGAGCCTCAGAGGCCACCTCGAGGTCGCTGAGAACGCTTCCCTCACCGACCTGAGCGGACTGGAGCGGCTTCGAGAGATCCACGGTGGCCTCCAGGTCAGCGAGAACGTCAACCTCACCAGCGTGCGCGGGCTGCCGCAGCTGGAGAGCATCGGAGGGTCCGTGAGCTTCTACAGCAACCCGGCCCTCGTCAACCTGAGCGGACTGGATGGCGTCGAGTTTACCGTCAATCACCTCACGATCTCCAACAACCCTTCCCTCATGAGCGTGCGCGAGCTGATGAGACTCCAGCCTCTCATCGAAAACCTCTCAATCTCAGACAATGATTCTCTCACGGACCTGAGCGGGCTGGAGACCCTCGTGCTCATCGAGGAGAACCTCAGAATCCACAACAACCCTTCCCTCACCAGCTTGCAGGCGCTCAGGCACCTGAGTGAGGTGATCGATGACGTCACCATCACCGACAATGCTGCACTCCCGACCTCAGAGGCGGAGTGGCTCGTCGACGACATCATTGGGGAAAAAATATTGGCGGTGATTACTATATCAATGGAAATTGAAGACGACTGAGCAGCGCTGAAGCTCGCCGCGATCCTAATGAACAGGCCGCCGAGGCGCACCGGACACACCGGCCCGCTGTCACACCTGCTGCCCCCTCTCGGTACAAGAGGCCGGGCACGTCGCGGGAAAATCAATGCTGCTGATCCTACTCGAGCTTCGCGCTTCGGCGTGCTCATATGTCTATGCGCCTGCGGCCATCGTCTCTCCGGCTGAAGGTACCGTTCCGACACGCTTTGTCGTCCGAGCCGGTGGCAGGAGCTACGCCCAGGAGCCGACCATTGAGACCCCGGATGGCGTGCGCATCGAAGACATCGCGGAGGCCGGCGAGGACGCCTGGCAGGTCTCCCTGGAGCCGGGTGAGTACAGCATCAACGGGACCCGCATCATGGTCTCCGATGAGGTCGATGTGCCGCAGCCGGAGGCTCCCGGGCTGATCCTGATCGAGGACGACGTGCAGCGGGTCAACGAGGCCTACACTGCCGCCTGCATGGACTACATGTACCGCCGCCACCTGCTCCGCACCATCCATGTCGACGTCCCAGCCGCCGAGGGGACGGGCTGGGCAGTCAAGATCACCGACGACAGCGACGGCCACATCAGCTGGCTCGGCGTCGACACCGTGGACACCGAGCAGCACATCACGCTGGATCTGGGCCGGGTGGGTCAGGCCAGCGAGGAAGCCTGCCTCACCGTGAGCCTGCACAGTCCGAGCGGCGAGTCGGTCTGGGAGGAGTCATACCCCTGCCAGGCTGGGGCCTCCTCAGCCGGCTGCAGCGCCACTGGTGGGGGGGCCTCGCTGCTGGTCGCGATGCTGTCGCTGCTCGGAATACGACGACGGCGCTGAGCCGTCAGACGGACCCGGTCTCCACCGCACCAGCGGAGACCGGGCTCCCTCCAGCGGCGGCGCGCCTCACCCCCCAGCGCCCACCCGGTACACATCCACGCTCACCCCGCCATCCAGCAGGAAGCGCTGCACCTCTCCCTGCGTCTCCATTCGCTGAAGCAGCCGGCGCATGTACGCCAGTCCCTCAGCAGCCTCGTCGTCCTCCAGCACTCCCGGAGTCGCGTCGAGCAGCGGACGCGGCAGGCAGACCACCGTCTTCGCACGCCCGCGGGTGATGGAGACGTTGAGGCGGTTGCGGCTGTAGATGAAGCGCGCCTCCTGCTGGGCAAACTCTGGATCGGAGACGCCGTAGCCGACAATGACCGCCTGGGCTTCCTGTCCCTGCATCTTGTCCACCGTGTCCACGAACGGGCGCACGCTCCAGTCACGCTCTCCCGCAAGCTTGAGCTGGATCTGCTGGATCTGGGCGTGGTGGGGGCAGACCACGAACACGCCGTGCTTGAAGAACGCCGCGTCGTCGACATAGGCCGCGCCAGCATCATCCCGCAGACCATCCCGCAGTCCACAGACCATCTCCGAGACCAGCCCCGCCTCGACGGTGTTCTCTCGGGCAGCGGTCACCCCGTTGAGGACCACCAGCACCAGCGAGTACGCCGGATCCAGCGCAGCATCGGCCAGCGCAGAGAGCCCTGCTGGTGGAGTGAACGGGAGGACCTGATCGCGAACCGCGTCGCTCCCGGGCACATAGCGGGGGCCATAGAGCAGGTCCGCAGATGCGGCGGTGAGGGTGGCGTTCATGCGGAAGTTCTCCAGGAGCTGCCGACACAGCCCGCCGCCCTGGATGTCGATGAGAGCCTCAAACACCGAGCGGTGCAGCACCGGCTCGCCCGGCTCAGGCTCGGGGTACTCCCCCTTGATGATCGGGGGGAGCTGGTAGTGGTCCCCGGCGAACACCACCCGTCCCTTCGTGCCGATGAGGTGGGCAGGGATCGCCCCTCGAGGCACCTCAAGCTGCGAGGCCTCATCGACCACCACGAGGTCGACATCGGTCAGCGCCGGATCCTTGATGAGCTGGTAGATCGTGCCGCCGACCACACCGTGCGCCTTGCGCTGTAGCCAGTGGGCGGCCTTCTTCGGGTTGACCACCACTCCGAGCTTCTCGCCGCTCCAGCCCTTCGCCTTGCCGATGGCCAGCTTCAGCTTCAGGCCAGGAAGCTCGGCTTGGCGAGAGATGATCTTGGCGAGCAGGTTCTCGATCGCGGCGTTGGTGAACGCAGAGATCACCACCGAGAACGGTCGGTCTGCCTTTGCATGTGCCCACGCAAGGCCGATGATCAAGCTGGCGAGGAAGTGGGTCTTTCCCGTACCTGGCGGCCCCCAGACCGCAGTAATGCGCTGGCAACAGACCGCCCGCCAGGCTGCGGTCTGGCTCTCGGTGAGCCCGAGCGGTGCCGCTGCAGCGTCGAGGTGAGGCTGCACCGCGGCGTGGAGGGTGCCGGCGACAGAGGTGGTCGGATCCCGGAGCAGCGAGACGAGCAGCGAGCGCGCGCCCTCCAGGCTGGCGAGAAAGTCGATGACGTTGCCGGTCGTGAAGTCGGTGTGCCGGGGGTAGAGCAGGTAGCGCTGTCCCGAGACCGGCTTGAGCCACTTGCGGGTCGCGGTCACCTGGATGCGGGTGGTCCGCCCCATGTCGTCGGTCTCGACCGCCGGAATCTTCACCACCATTCGGTGCTCGGAGTGCGTCTGCCCGCCGCTCCAGTCCTTGCGGTTTGAATGGTCGGCGTAGCGCAGCTGCGCCTCTCGCCCTGCGGAGTCGTCGGTCACCAGCAGGCGGTTGGGGAAGTCGTCGACATCCAGGCGCGCCGCCGGCCCCGGCACCAGCCGCATCCAGCCATCCGCCTCGGCCTCAAGCGCATAGACGCCGTCGGCGTAAGACACCGCATCCCGTGCGATTCGACGGGTCTCTCGGGTCTCCTGGCAGCTGAGGAATGCCTCATAGCGGGTGAGGAAGATGAGCCGAGAGAGGAAGGGGTCACGAACCGGAGAGAGCGGGGGCAGCGCGAAGCGGGGAGCCCAGGTGAACAGCTGGCTGTCGGCCTGCTCCCGGAGCGCATGGAGCACCGTGAGGACTGCGGAGAGGTGGCTGTCGACCTGAAGCCGAAGGCGGTCGAGGTTTTCGGTCTTCTTGTGGTGCCAGGTCTCGTAGATCAGCTCTGCGCGCAGGCCGTGACCCAGCGGAAAGTGCAGGTCGTCCTCGCGGGGGTAGGAGCCGTCAAAGCCCAGGGCATCGAGGACCTCGGGAAGGGTGTAGCTGACGTCGATGGGCAGGGCGAGCAGGCTGGCCAGGGACGAGAGCAGCGGCACCGCCGGATAGGCGACCTGCTCCTCAGGATGGTCCTTGGCGCGGAGGAGCTGCTCCCCCTGGAAGTGAAACAGCAGGGTGATCGCAGCCTCGACCAGCTCAGGCTCGGTGAGGGACTCCAGGAGGAGGTCGAGCAGGGCGCGGCGCTCCTGGTTGGTGTGCAGATAGACCTGGAGGCTGAGCTGCTCCTGCCAGTCCCGATCGAGGTTGTAGGCGTCTACCCGCTGGAGGAGTGCATAGAGCGCTCCGATGAGCTGACGGCGCACCGCCGGGACCTGCTCAGGGGTCTCAGCGAGGAAGATGCGGCTGTCGCGGGCCCCGTGCGAGCCCGGCAGGCGACGAGGGACCCGCTCGCCGACGTCCGTGCGAATTCCGGCAAGATACAGCGACTTGCCCAGCGGCTCCTTCTGGAGCATCACCGCCACGATGACCTCCAGATCCTCCGCTCGGGGGAGCGCGAGAGAGGAGCGGCCGTGGAGCTGAACGGTGCCCGTTCGCAGCGCAGTGACCCGAGCCGTGAGGTCCGGACGGCGCCCGGTGAGGGAGGCACAGCTGGAGAGGACCGCGTCCGCCTCCTCCGGTGCGGCGAGGAGCACCTGGAGCTGCGCGGTGGTGGTGATTCCCCGTGACTGGAGGTGGCGCTTTCCATAGGCGGTGAGGCCAGAGATGCGAGAGAGGTCGTCGCGCTGAACCATCTCTGTGCGGCAGTGCTCAAAGTAGGGACACCACTCGCAGCGTCCGGTCAGGTGCCAGCGAACCTTCTCAGGGGGGGTGGTGAGGATGCGGTCGATGTCATCGGAGAGGAGGCGCTCCAGGTGAGGCCGGACGCCGCTGAGGGTGCAGGGGGTGTACTCCGACTGGTGACCGAGCCAGACCCCGCCCATCTCCAGATCAACCCGGGCGTCCGTGATGCCCTCTTCGAGGAGAATGTCGACGAGCTCGAGGGCGTAGAACAGGACCTGGATTCGATAGATGCTGCGAAGCGAGTCGCCCCGCTTCATGTCGATGATCCGGAAGAGTCGGCCATCACCATCGGGGAGGACCTCGATGAGATCGGGTCGGCTGGTCGAGATGGTCAGCAGGTCAGCGTCGATGCCGAAGCGGGTGTAGAACCGCTTCGGGGCCCTGAAGACGGCCTGGTAGATGAAGTCACCCGGCCGGGCCACCCGGAGCAACTCGACGGTCTCGTCATAGGTGAACTGCCGCTCCTCGACGGGGGCTTCCCCCTCGGGCACATGAACCCGTCCATGCAGCGGCCCCTCGACCACCAGCTTCTCCCACTCGTAGCCGTGCCGGAAGATGGCCTCCAGCAGCGGGCTGGCCTCGGGGGTGGACTCCGGGACACCATCAGCGCTGCGCCGGGTATCGGTAGCAGCGCAGCCGAACCGCAGAGAGCGCTCGCAGTCGTGGAGGAAGTAGCGCGCGGCCCGCGACGGACTGAGGCGGTAGGGCGCCTGGGGTCGAAACGCGGTGGTCGTGCGGGGCTGCGGGGCCGCGACAGCCACAGCGGGGGGCGGGCGCTCGTCGTGGAGGAAGGGACTCGGTGCACCGGTCCAAGAGACCAGGAGGTGGTCTCGGGCACGGGTGCAGGCGACGTAGAGCAGGCTGCGCTCCTGGGCGAGGATGGCGTCCTTGTCGCCTTCGTCCGCCGCGCTCTCCAGCGCACGCCTCGACGGCAGGGCGTCCGCATCACAGCCGATGACCGCCACGGCCTTGAATTCGAGCCCCTTGCAGCGGTGCATGGTGGCGAGGGTGACGGTGTCGGGGGTCAGCGGCGGGTCCTTCGACAGCATCTCCCAGGCCAGCTCCGCAGCCTGAAGCGCCGGACGCGCCCGACGGGTCAGCATGAGCTGGGATCGGGCAAAGATCGCAATCTCTCCAGGCTTCACTCCCTCACTGAGCCGCACCGTGAGCCAGCGGGTGAGGGCTGCGATCTCGTCGGCCTCGGTGTCACCGCCGGCCCGCTCCGGAGTCGGACCGGAGTGCAGCGAGCTGCTGCTGCGATCCTCTTCGCCGTCCTCGGTCGTGATTGTTGCTGGCACGATGTGGTCAGAGAACCGTCGGATCTGCTCGGTGGTCCGGTAGTTGACCCGCAGCCGCTTCGAGCGCCCGCGCACATCAATGCCCGACCGGACCAAGGAGAACCGTCCCTTGTAGATCCGCTGTCCGGCATCCGCGCAGAGCATGAGGTCGCCCGGTCCCGGAGCCGCGAGGGCCCGAAGCAGCCGCAGTCCACAGAGTCCGAAGTCCTGAGCCTCATCGATGATGACGTGATCGTAGCGAAGGGAAGGGGTGGCGTTGAGCTGATCGATGACGGCATAGAACATCCCGTCCCAGGTCTGCCTTCCGGTCGCAGCGAGCTGCTGCTGGACCGACTCAAAGGCGCTCCAGATGCGCTTCTTCTGCCGCCCGCCCAGCGCCCGTCCACGCCCCTGGCGCGGGGCACTGCGGTACGCCTGCCAGCTTCGAATTCGCATCGGATCGATGATCGAGGTCCACTCCGCCAGCAGGTAGCTCGTGGAGCAGGAGGCCACATCATGCGCACGACGGGCGCGGTCGATCAGCTCGCGCAGCTCCGCCTCGTTGACCAGCTTCAGCGGCCTCCCGCCGCGCCTGTACAGCCGGGTGGCGACGCTGTGGACGTGGTTGACCTCGATGCGCTTCCGCGCCGGATTTCCGGCCCCCATGAGGAGGTCGAGCTGGTGGCCGATGCGGGAGGTGAGGGCCTTGGTGTAGGTGGTGAGCAGGATGCGGGCATCGGGATGCTTCCGCGCCAGCCACGCCGCGCGGTGCAGCCCGACCACCGTCTTCCCGGTTCCCGCGCCGCCGAACACCTTCGAGGGTCCTGCAAAGTCCGTCTCCACGATGCGGCGCTGGGCGGGATGGAGGAAGATTATCCAGCGATCCCAGGGCGCATCCAGGGCCGCCTTGAGGGACCGGGCATCCGCGACGGGAAGAAAGCGACGGGTGGTGTCGGGATTGTCGTAGGGATCGCTCGCCCGGACCGGGGGCGCGACCGCTTCTCCCTCGACGAGGCGCATCAGCCGCTCGGCAGCCTCCTCTGGAAGCTGAGCAGACAGCTCGACGAACTGATCTGCAGTGATCGAGCGGATGCAGGGCACCCAGTCCACCGGCACGCCCAGAGACAGGAGGTAGCCGACCTCGTAGCGGGCAAACGCCGGCGGCTCGGTGACCTCCTCGCGCACGATCTTGCGGACAACCTCCTCGATGTGCTCGTGGGTCTCGATGATCTGGACGGCACCCGTGGTCGGATGGACCTCCAGGCGCCGGCGCTCGGCCCACGTGTAGGCGCCGTCGTGGTGATCGGCGTAGCAGAGGGTGAAGGTGTCGTCGGTGAGGTGGACGACCGCGCGGAGGTCCCGGGTGATGCGGAAGGTCCAGAACCGCTTGTCCTTGGCGCGCGTGACCCGGTGAAACTTAAAGCCCGGGTTTCGAGGGTTGAGCTGAAAGTCGAACGCCGCCAGCTTGGCCTGCGCCTGCTCACCGCTGGACAGCGACTGGAGAGACTTCGTAAACGTCGAAGAGATCAAGAAGCGCACGACAACACCTTCACTGAGAGACAGAGACTACGACAGATGGTCCTTCAGCCAGTCCGCGACCTGGGAAGCTGTCGCGGTCTCGCTCACCACGAGCTGGGTGAGACTGTCGCGCTCCAGCCCAGATGCGGACGCCCCATCCACCAGCGCGATGGTGCGATCATCCTTCTTCCAGGCCAGCACAGCCTGATC